>JAFQOY010000208.1 GCA_017412025.1 Clostridia bacterium
GACGGCATGGTCAGTACGCAGCGGATCGATGAAAACATCTTAAAGCCCTGCATGGATCTGCCCGGGGATGCGGGGGAGGACGTACCGGAAGCGGAACGCGCCGCCTATCTGATGGCGAACGCCGTATCGATTCTGCCGATGAAGATGAAGGACAACATCGACGAGATCCTCTTTGATATCCTGGGCGGGCAGTGCCTGCTGCTGTGCGAGGGCTGCGCGGAGGGCTGCGTGATGGATGTGCGCGGATTTGAAAAGCGCACTGTCGGCAAGCCGGAGGTGGAGCAGGTGGTGCTCGGGCCGCACGAGGCGTTCGGCGAGTCGATCCGCACCAACATCACGCTGATTCGCAGGATCGTGCAGCGGGAGGAGCTGACGACGGAATTCATCACGGTTGGAGGCAGAATGAAGACGCGGTGCGCGCTGCTGTATCTGCGCGGCACGGCGGACGAAATGATCATCACACGCATACGAAAGCGCCTTTCTGCATGCAGCTACGACTTTGCGCTCACAACAGGAGAAATCGAGCAGCTGATCGAGGAGCAGCCGCTGTCGCTGATTCCCGGCTGTGTGCGCACGGAGCGCCCGGACAGGGCGGCGTCGTTTCTGGCGGAGGGACAGGTCGTCGTGCTTACGGATGGATCGCCTTCTGCGCTGGGCGCGCCGTCTACGATCTATCATCAGCTGCATACGCCGGATGACGCGTCCATGCGCTGGCAGTACGGCACGTTTCTGAGGTTTGTGCGTCTGTGCGGGATTTTGATTCACGTGTTTCTGCCGGGGCTGTATCTGGCTGTGCTCCGGTTTCATCAGGAGCTGCTTTCGCCCATGCTGCTCACCAGCGTATACGAGACGAGCTCCCGCGTGCCGGCGCCCGTGTTTCTGGAAGCGCTGCTGATGACGCTGGCGTTTGACCTGATCAACGAGGCGGGGCTGCGTGCGCCGGGCGCGCTGGGCAATGCGCTGGGCATCGTATCCGGCCTGATTCTCGGGCAGAGCGCCGTGAGCGCGGACGTCGTCAGCCCGCTGCTGCTGATTGTCATTGCGGCCAGCGGCCTGGGCGGGTTCTGCGTGCCGGGCTATGCGATGAGCATCGGGCTGAAGATCGTGCAGCTGATGTTCCTGACGGCAGGTGCGGCGGGCGGGTTGTACGCGATGACGCTGCTGCTGACAGTGCTGCTGTGCGCGCTGTGCGGGATGGACAGCGCAGGATCGCCGCTGACAGCGCCGCTCACGCCGCCCAGACGCGGAAACCCGGATATATTCTTGCGTCTCCCAATGCGATTTCAGAAAGCGAGGGCATTCTTTGCACACACAGAAACAGGAACAGACCGCGTTTGAGCGTCGGATACATGCGGCATGGAGGATGCGTGCCTGTGCCGTCGGGCTTTGTACGGGCGTACAGGTGTTTCTATTCGGCGCGGGGATTGCGATGCCCGTCTGCGCCAATGCGGCGTGGCTGGCTGCGCTGTGCACGCTGCCGGCGGCGGCGCTGGCTGTATGGGGCTGTCATCGCGCGCTGAACAGATGGAAGGGGCGGTATTCCCGCGCGCTGTACAGGGTTCTCCTTGCGTCGTTTCTGCTCGGCGCGGTGTTTTCTGCCGCTTCGCTGGTCGGTCTGGCGGAACAGTCCCTGCTTTCTCAGGCGCAGTCCGTATACAGCGTGATAATCACGGTTCTGGCGGCGCTGCTGTGCGCGCTGGGCGGCGCGGCGGGCGTATACAGGCTCAGCTTTGCGCTGCGCTGGGTCCTGCCCGTGCTGACGGCAGTTTTGTGCGCCGTTTCGCTTCCGCTGGATATTTCCTTTGGCCTGTTTCCTCTGCTGGGGACGGGGGCGCCTTCTCTGCTGCTGGGCGGCATTGTGCTGCTGGGCGCTGTGCAGCCTTCGCTGCTGCTGCTGTATATGCCGCAGGAGCTTTCGCAGCTTTGCGACCGGCAGGAGGCAATCGGCATTCCCCGCGCAGGGTTCTTCATCTGGCGAGCGGTGCTGGGCGCGGCGGCGGGGGCAGCGCTGCTTCTTGCGCTGACGCTGGGCAATACGTATGAGTCGATTCTCCGCGGCGGCGCATGGGGAGACCGGCTGCTCATCCTCAGCAGCGGAAAGCCCAGAGAGGGCGTTGCGCAGATGAGCCTGACCATTCTGGAAGTGCTGAGCATGGCGCTGCTGGTCGTACATATGCTCCTTGGCGCTGCCCGCGCTGCATCGGCGCTGTGGCCGCGCCTTGAGAGGGCAAAAGCGGGGCTTATGCTGTGCGCGGGGCTTGTGGCGGCGGCGCTTTATGCGATGCTGTTTGCGGGCGAGAGGATCATGCCGGGGATTGCCTGCGGCATGCTTGCGCTGCTGCCGCCAGCGCTGATTCTGTGTCAGTGGAGGGGGAGGACGTCGTGAGAGGCGGACAGGGAAAACGCTGGATTCTTTCCATGCTGCTGGCGCTTTTGCTTTTTCTGCTTTCGGGCTGCGGGGGCGGACAGGAGATAGAAAGCTGCCTGTTTGTGCTTTCCCTGGCGGTGGATCCCGCGCCGGAGGGCAACCTGACCGTGACGATCAAGGCGCTTTCGGGCACGCAGGAGACAGGCGGTTCTTCCTCCGGCAGCGCAGGCGGCGCTTCTTCCGCCGGCATGCCGGGGGATGAATCCGCCTCGCCGCGGGACGGAGAGCAGGGCGGCAAAGAGCAGACGGAGCCGGGCTACATCGTCATGAGCGCGACTGCGCCCAGCTGCCTGCGCGCGCTCAGCCTGCTTTCGGGCACCACGCCGCGTACGGTCAACCTCTCCCAACTGCGGGAGATTGTCATCAGCCGCACGCTGGCTGAGACGGATGCGACGCTTTCCATCCTGAAGGAGATCCATTCCATGTATCGCGCGAACGGAGAGGCGATCGTCGTCGTCACGCCGGATGACGCGGGTGATTTCATTCGCCGACAGCGAGCCATCCTGGGGATCCGGCTGTCCAAGTATCTGGAGGTGCTCTTTGACCACTTCTCTGAGATTGACATGATTCCGCCGCATGCGCAGCTGGCGTCCGTCATCACGGCGATGGAATCAGACGTCATGGACGCCGCCGTCGTCTACGCGGCTGCCAATCGCTTTGACAGCCCGCTTGTACTCTCCGGCGCGGCGGATACGGACAGGCTGCCCGGCCATCTGCCCCGCACCTCCCCGGCGGAAAACGAGTATCTGGGCAGCGCAGTCTTCTCCGGCGCGCGCATGACCGGCGTGCTGACCGGAGAGGAGACGGGCGTGCTCTGCCTGATGATGGGCAGGGCGCAGCGCCGCGTGTCGTTCATCGGCAACGCGCAGTATAAGACAAACCTGCGCACGCGCGTGCGGCGCAGCATTGCTGAAGACGGCTCGCTGAGCGTATTCATCCGCATGAATCTCACGCGGATTGCCGGCGAGCAGGATATGCTGGCGGCGGAGATTTCCGGACGGATTGAGGCGCTTTGCGTAAGCGTGCTGCAGAAGCTGCAGGCGGCGTCCTGCGACGCGGTGGGCTTTGGCGCGATTGCCGTAAGGCGGTATCCGGACATCGCATCCTGGCAGGCGGCGGACTGGAACAATGCCTACGAAAAACTGCCCGTCCATGTGACCGCGCGTGTGAAGGTTTTGTAACCGCTTTTCTTTTTGATCAAAAAATGGTATACTGAATGCAAATATGAGGAACGGGGAACGTACATGCGCATTGATGTATACGATTTTGACGGCACGATCTACGACGGCGACTCGACCGCAGACTTTATGCTCTTCTGCCTGCGCCGCCATCCGCAGATGATCGGAAGCCTGCCGCGCGTTGCGGCGGCTGCGCTGCGCCTTGCGGCAAAGGGAATCAACCTCACGCAGTTCAAGAGCGTGCTCTTTGGCGAGATGGCAAAGCGGTTTGACCTTGAGGCGGAGGCCGAAGCCTTCTGGCAGGATATGAAGACGCGCATCAGGCTCGGACCGTGGTTTTTTGATACGCCGCGCGATCTGCCGATTGTCATCGCGTCCGCTTCGCCGGAGTTTGAGCTTCAGCACGCAGCGAAAATCCTGGGCGTTGACACGCTGATCGGCACGCAGTGCGACGTGAAGACGGGGAAGCTGATCGGAGAAAACTGCAAGGGCGCGCAGAAGATTGACCGCATCCGCGAGGTGATCGGCGAATACGAGGTGCGTGCGATGTATACCGACGATGCGAAGGCGGACGCACCGCTGCTGGCCATCGCTGAGGAGCGCTATATCGTCACCCATGGCAAAGTGGAAAAGCAGTAAAGCAGTAAAACAGGATCGGAGAGGCGAACGCCTGCGAGCGGAACCTCATCTGCCGCGGCAGAACTGCGGCGCCCCCCATCCGGGGGAAAGGATAACAGGCTGATGGAGTACCATGAGAGGAGCAAGCAAATGAAGAAGATGGAGAACATGGGCGGCTTCTTTGTCGCCGCGATTACGCCGTTTGACGGAGAGGGAAAGTTCAGCGCGCCGACGCTGCACCGGCTGATGGACAAGACCATTGCCGAGGGCGCTGCCGGTTTTCTGGTGGGCGGCTCCAGCGCGGAATGTCCGCTGCTGACCTTTGAGGAGCGCATCGAAGGGCTTGAAGCTGCGGCGGCCTACGCCGGACGGGAGAAGACGAAGCTGATGGCCTCCGTCGCGTCCATCCATACCGACGAGGCAGTGCGCTATGCGAAGGCAGCCGAGAAGCTCGCCTATGACGCGATGATCTCCACCGTGCCCTACTACTACAAGTTCGGCATGAAGGCGATTGCCGAATACTTTACCGCCCTTAAAAATGCTGCGGACGTGCCGCTGTTCCTCTACAATTTCCCGGGCAATACGGGCATTGAGATCGATATCGACAATCCGTATATCAAGGGCATCCTGACGGACGGCACAATCGCCGGCATCAAGCAGACGAGCCTCAACCTGTATCAGATGGAGCGCATCAAGAACCTCAATCCGGAGCTGGTGATCTATGGCGGCTTTGACGAGGTGTATATCGGCGCGCGCATGCTCGGCGCGGACGGCGCGATCGGCTCCACGTTCAACTTCACCCTGCCGCTGTTCACGAGGATCGAGGCGGCATACCAGGCGAAGGACTATGAGCTGGCGCAGAAGCTGCAGCGCCAGGCGAACAACATCATGCAGGCGCTTGTCTCCTGCTCGCTCTTCCCGTCCATCAAGCACATCCTCAAAACGCAGGGACTCGACTGCGGCGGCTGCCGCAGGCCAATCCCGACGCTCAGCGACGAGCAGAAGGCGTACATTGAGAAGGTTGTTGCGGAAAACATGTAAACAGACAAAAGACCGCCCGTCTCTGAAAAGAGACGGGCGGAATTCTATTTATCGGTTTCCATAAAAACCTTTATCGCTGAGAAAAGACCATTTCAGATACATCTCTTTATAGTTTTCCTGAACTCTTCACTCATACTGAATAGCCACCTCTTTGATCGGGGAAAGTGATTCTTCGGCATTAAAATACAAGTTATTGAGGATGGGGACAAGATCGATATACTCTTCTTCTTCGTGCGGGAGATTCTTATATCTGGCGGTCACAACCAGATAACCCCGATCCCATTCTCTGACAGAAGTATAGCGCTCCAAACGGGGCGATGTGCGGAAACGAATAACATGTTTGCCAAATTTAAAAATCGTAAAATTTCCGCTGCTGCTGAGCAGCGCTTTGGATGCGGGCAGATTCTGCATGATATCGCCTCCATTTCTATATTTATATTATACGCAGACCAAGGCAAAAGATCAACGTTACCGGTTGATTTCCGGATTGTCCGTGCGGCCGAGCAGATAGTCGACGGAGCAATCGAGTTCATCGGCGATGCGTGCAAAATTTAAATACAGGATTTCCTTTCCATTTTTGATGTTTGACACTGTATTAATACCTAAACCGCATGCGGAAAGGACAGACTTAAGCGTTTTCTTTTGTTGTTTGGCTCTTGCTTTGATTCGATCGGCGATTTGAGCTGGATTATACATATACTGACCTCTTCGAAAATCACTTAAATTGGTGATATACGCTTGAAAATCACTTAAAAAGGTGATATAATGCCGGTAAAGAGAAAGGAATCATCGGTTGATTTCCGGGTTGTCTGTGCGGCCAAGCAGATAGTCGACAGAGCAATCGAGCGTATCGGCAATTTGAGCGAGATGCTTGGAATTGATATCGCCGCCCTTATTGATATTTGAAACCGTATTGATGCTCATATTGCTTTGAGCAAGTACTTCGCCAAGCGTTTTGTTCCGCAGCTTTGCTCTTTCTTTGATTCTTGCGGCGATGATCTGCGAATCGTACATGACGCCAACCTCAATTTCACAATTTATTTTGAAAAATGCATTGAAATTCACAGCATACTGTGATATTATATGCACAAGAGAGATGAATTCAAAGTATTGTAATTTCAGACCGAGACATAAGTCCCGGCGATTATATTATTCCAAGTAAAGCGCCCGACGGCTCCTTCCGTCAGCTACCTCCCGGAGGAAGGGTCAGTGTGTTAACAAAGAGCGCTTCAAACACTCCCTCAGTCTGCCTTCGGCAGCCAGCTCCCTCAAGAGGGAGCCTCCAACGAAGCTTATCAGAAATAAGAGAATCATGTTCTGATAAGTATTTTTGATGCCTCCCTCTTGAGGGAGGGGGACCATCCGAAGGATGGTGGAAGGAGTGTTTCACGGTTACTCAATCAGAAAAAGGATTTATGTCAACAGTCTGAATTCACGAAATATCGTGATTTTGATTTGAATTTATCTTAACAGAACAAAGGATGCTTGTCAAACGGTATCCTCTGTTTCGCGTACAAAAATGAAGAGGACGTGCGAAGATGGAAGGCTTCATTGAACGGCTGTTTTACGGGCGGATCAATCCGACAGAGATGCCAAGACCGGATGACCCGCACACGCGGGAGCTGGAGAGAAAGTATGCGCAGGCCTTAAGGGACTTTGAAGCCCGGATTGCGCCTGAACTGCACAGAGAATTCGGCGCTGTAATAGACGACTGTGTGGCGGTGGACGCACGGGAAGGCATGGCGTGTTTTGCAGAGGGTTTCCGGCTTGGCGCGGGGATGATGCTGGACGTGCTGGGATACCGGAAAACGGGAAAATGAACAGGCGGCAGGGACTCTCCGTGCAGCTGCATGCAGATCGCCTGCAGCGTTGCAACCCCCATCATACATGGGAGCTGCCTGACGGAGAGACCATGCCGCCTGTGAAGCGGGCAATGTTCCTGCCTGTCTTTGACGTGCTGATAACGGGAAGGTTCATATCGGTCGCCTTTCCGCAGCCAGACAGGTACGCGTTCAGTCGGACGCCTTGAAGTTGAAAACGGGCTTCATCACGTCGATCACGTCAACAGAATCCTTAATGACGCCGATGATATCCTGAAGGGATTTATAGGCCATGGGCGCCTCGTCGAGCGTGGAAGCGCTGACGGAGGTGGTGTAGACGCCCTTCATCGCCTCTTTGTAGGCCTCAATATCCAGTGATTCACGCGCGGCAGTGCGCGAGAGCAGGCGGCCTGCGCCGTGCGGTGCGGAGTAGTTCCAGTCGGGATTGCCGCGGCCGACGGCGAGGACGGAGCCGTCGCGCATGTTGATGGGGATGAGTACCTTCTCTCCCTTGTGCGCGGCGATGGCGCCTTTGCGAAGAATCATCTCCTGCGTGTCGATATAGTTGTGAATGGTATGGAAAGACTCCGCTGCCGTCAGGCCGGAACGGGAAAGCAGAATCCCGGCGATCAGCTCGCGATTACGGCGGGCGAACTGCTGGCAGATCTCCACGTCGTGGAGATAGTCCTCAAGATACTCGCCGTATACACAGCACAGATCCTCCGGAACCGACAGCGGCTTTTTGATCCATTTGAACTCCTTGAGCGCGGACTCAATTTCCCTGCTGCGTCCGGACGCCTTGTATTCATCGATGAGCGCATTGCGCATTGCATGGTATTCATCTCGGCCCTGGTTCAGCTCAACCGCAAGCTTCTGGTAATGCGAGGCGACCTGCCTGCCCAGATTCCGGCTGCCGGTATGGATGACGAGATACAGCGTGCCGTCCGCCGCCTTATCGATCTCGATGAAGTGATTGCCTCCGCCCAGCGTGCCCAGAGAGCATTGGAGCCGGGGTACGTCTTTGAGCAGCGGGAAGCAGCGAAGCGCGCTGAGGTCAAACGGCTCCCGGACGCTTTCCCATACGCCCATGCCCGAGGGAATGTAGTGAGCAGCCTCGTCAACGCGGGCAAAATCCACCTCACGCTCATTCAGCCTGACGGTGTACATGCCGCAGCCGATATCCACGCCGACCACGTTCGGAACGGCCTTGTTGCGGACGGTCATGGTGGTGCCGATGGTGCAGCCGCTGCCGGCATGCACGTCCGGCATGATGCGGATGGTGCAGCCGCGCGTGAATTCATGGTCGCACATGCGGCGGATCTGGTCGATGGCCTCCTGCTCGATGATGTTTGCATAGACGACGGCAGAGGCGACCTTGCCCTGAATGATCATGAGAAGTCTCCTTTCCTGAGTGAATTGCATGATCGATGAATACAGTATACCATATGAATACGGCTTGCCATTCTACTGTCAGTGTAAAAATGGATATTCAACGGGCTTTTCCCGGGGATAAGACAAAGGCGCGGAGCAGAACGCTCCGCGCTTTGATATTTGATTTGGATTTACAGGCAGAACATGAAGAAGCGCAGCACCTCGTAATAAGCGTCCGAGGAGAAGAGCACGCTGCGCGGCCCTGTCTGGCGCACGCCCGGGTAGAAGCTGGCGCGCCTTGCCTTGAAGTGCTTCACAAATTCAACCTCGACGTCAAACTTGTTGGGCATTTCGATTTTGAACCTGTCCGGATGGGCGACGCCCTCGCGCACGGCCTTCTCCGCCGTCTCGCGATAGCGGCGCACGGCCTCGGCCGGATGGATGGAGACGGTGCCGTTTCCGCGGCCCTGCTGTACGGGCACGGTGTAGATGTTCGGATTGAGGCGCTTGGCCTGCTCGCATACGCCGGCGTCGCCGCCGACCATCAGCAGCGGCACGTCGTACATCGCGCAGACGAATGCGTTGATCACCAGCTCGCTCGTCTGGATGCCGTTGATGCGGATGGACACGTTCTGCGTGTTCATCGTGTGCGCCAGCGGGCTCGAGTCCATATTGGAGGAGGAGTGATAGCCGGTGAAGATCGCGCCGGAGAAGCTTGAGTCGATGCCGGACATCATGGAATGGATATCGCTGCCCCAGCCGCGGAAGATCTGGATGTTTTCGGGCAGGAGGGCGGGCAGCAGGTTGCGCGCGCTGTCGTGCGCATCCTTGACGTAGACGCCGTCGCTGCCGCCGGCAAACGCGCCCTCGCAGGCGGCGGCGACCTCGGCGGTCATCTGGCGGCGGAAGGGCTCGTAATCCGGCTTGTTGAGCTCCGTCTCGTCCCAGTGGCAGATGCCGCAGGTGCCCTCGATGTCGGAGGAAATAAAGATTCTGTCAAGCATATTCGTGTTGTCCTTTCATTTGCAGACGCTGACCCAGCCGATGCATTCGCTGGCGCGCTCAAGCTCCTCAACCGTCAGTCTCACGCCGCTTGCGCTGTTGCCGGCGGCGGGATAGACGACGTCAAACGCGCGCAGAGATTCGTCCAGATAGACCGGAACGCCGGGATTGACGCCGAACGGGCACACGCCGCCGACGGCGTGGCCGATGACGCTTTCAACCCTGTCCGCGGACAGCATGCGCGCCTTCATGCCGAACTGCGCCTTGAACTTTGCATTGTCGATGCGGGCGTCGCCGGCGGCGAGGATGAGGATGGCGCCCTCTCCATGCTCGAAGGAGAGCGTCTTGGCGATATGCGCCGGCTCGCAGCCGAGCGCCTGCGCGGCCAGCGCGACGGTGGCGCTGGAGGTGTCAAGCTCGATGATGCGCTCTTCAAGCCCATGCTTTTTCAGATGGGCTCTGGCTTTTTCCATGCTCATCAGGCGATCTCCAGCGCGATTTCCATCATCCTGGTGAAGCCGACCTGGCGTTCCTCGGCCGGAAGCGATTCGCCGGTGAAGATATGATCGGAGATGGTGCAGATGGCCAGCGCATTCTTGCCCGCGCGGGCGGCGTTGAGGTAGAGCGCGCCGGCTTCCATCTCGGTGGCGAGCACGCCGAGCTTCTTGAGCTTGCCTGCGCCGCCGGCCTCGTCATAGAAGATGTCGGAGGAGTACAGCGCGCCGACGTTCGGCTCGACGCCCATCTTGCGCGCGGCGTTCACGGCGGCGTCCAGCAGCTTAAAGGAGCAGCAGGGCGCAACGTTGCCGTCAAACCACTGGCGGCCGAAGTTGGAGTTGGTGTAGGCGCTCATGCCGATGACGATATCGCGCACCTTCACGTTGTCGCCGATGCCGCCGGCGGTACCGACGCGGATGATGTTTTCCACGCCGTAGAAGTTGAAGAGCTCATGGGAGTAGATGCCGATGGACGGCATGCCCATGCCGGAGGCCATGACGGAGACGCGCTTGCCCTTGTAATAGCCGGTATAGCCCTGCACGCCGCGGACATTGTTGACCAGAACGGCGTTCTCAAGGAAGTTTTCCGCGATGAACTTTGCGCGCAGCGGATCGCCGGGCATCAGCACAGTGCGGGCGAAATCGCCCTCTTTGGCGGTGATGTGCGGGGTCGGGATATTGGGATTGGACATGGAAACAGCCCCTTTCTCTGTGTCGTCATTCGGGCATGCCCGATATTGCATTGCAGTAATCCTATTATACCGTGCACGGCGCAAAATGCCAACAGGCAATTCATA
The DNA here is from genome assembly GCA_017412025.1 of Clostridia bacterium. The sequence goes on from JAFQOY010000208.1 coordinate 10,753, forward strand.
TCGCGTGAAGGGGTGCGCCGGGGAATTGACATTCCGCCCAAAAGGCCGTAAACTAAACGGGATATAGCGGAAGAAGAGGAGGGAGAACGCGATGGAGAACAAAAGGAGGCGCTGGGCGCTGGGCGTTTTGGCCGCTTGCGTGCTGGGGCTGGCTGCCTGCGCGCTGGCCGTGTTTTTCATCGATCCGTTCGAACTGTACCGCGAATCTTCCGTCCTGCCGCTGTATAACCATCAAAGCTACAGCATTCCCGGCATCGCGAAGCACTACGATTACAATGCCGTCGTGCTGGGCACGTCGATGGTGGAGATGATGCACCCGTCCGTGATCGACGAGTGTATGGGCGTGCGGGCGGTGAAGCTGCCCATGCGCGGCTCCTATACGGCGCAGATGGGCTGGGAACTGGATCATATCTACCGATACAAGGAAAAGCGGGGCGAAACGCTGGATCTGGCGATCCTGGCCGTAGACGCGTACAGCCTTGTGGGCATGGTGGACGACAGCGACGAGCTGCATGTGCACATGTGGAATGACAATCCGCTGGACGATGTGCATTATCTGCTCAACCGGGACGTCGTTCTGGTGGAGATTCCGAGGCTGCTGGCCAATGCCGGAAAGACGCTGGACGGAAAGCGCGACAGCATGTATACCTGGACGGATGTGACGTTCAGCAAGGAAAGCATGCTGGCCAGCATGCCGGGCCCGCAGCCGGACAACGGCCTTCTGCCGGAGGATTACCGCATCGAGCGCTCGAGGGCAAACATCGAAACGCACATCGAGAAATACGTGCGGGAGCATCCGGAGACGAGATTTGTGATCTACATGCCGCCGTATTCACTGGGATACTGGTATCTGACGCTGCGCAACGGGCTGATTGCCCAGCAGATGCGTTCCCGTGCGCTGGTGTGCGAAAAGCTGCTTGCCTATCCGAATGTCGAAATCTACGATTTTTCGTCCAGAATGGATTGGATTTCCGATTTTGACAACTACTGCGACTATTCGCATCACAGCGCGCAGCTCAGCGACGCCATCATTTACGCCATTGCCGGGGGAGAAAACCGGGTGACCTCGGTGCAGGAGATGCACGAGGGCAGCAGCCGCATCCGCGAAGCGGCGGAAGCGTTTGCCAGGGAATATGAGGCGCAATGAAACGGAGGAAGCCGGAATGACGATTGTTGTGCTGGATGGTCAGGGCGGCGGCATCGGCCGTGCGCTGATTGCGGCGATTGCGCCGATTCTGCCGCAGGGGGCGGAGCTTTTGTGCGTGGGCACCAATGCGATGGCGACGGCGGCGATGATCAAGGCCGGCGCGCACCGCGGCGCGACGGGGGAAAACGCCGTCCGCTGGGCGGCGGAGCATGCCGACGTGCTGGCTGCGCCGATTGCGCTGGTTCTGAAGGACTCGATGATGGGCGAGGTCACGGGCGATATGGCGGCCTGCGTCGGCGCAAGCCGCGCGGTGCGCATCCTCGTGCCGACGGAGCGCTGCGGCGCGCATGTGGCGGGCGTCGGCGGGATGAGCATGCAGCAGCTGATTGCGGACGCTGCACGGCAGGCTGTACAGGCTCTGCGCTGAGCGGAAAGAGGACGCGGCCAGTGATGCGCGCTTGACTGTTTGAGGCGCTTGACGTATAATAAAAAAAGGCTGATAAGGAGGCGTATCCGATTTGATTATCGATCGTATTGAAGAGCAGGAGCGCTATTACGCGATCCATCCCGATATGGAGCTGGCCTTTGCCTTCCTGGCGGAGGCTCCGGATCTGGAGTGCGGCCGTTACGAGCTGGAAAACGGTTTGTTTGCCACGGTTTCCGAGGGCGATACCGTTCAGCTGGAGCAGGGCCGCATCGAGGCGCACCGCAAGTACATCGACCTGCAGTACTGCATTTCCGGCGGAGAGCGCATGTCCTGGGCGCACATTCAGGAGCTGAACCTCCAGGAGGAAGACGCTGAGCACGACTGCTACTTCTATGTCGGCAAGTCTACGGCGATGTCCATCCGTCCGGGCATGTTCTACATCATGTTCCCCAGCGACGGCCA
>JAFQOY010000209.1 GCA_017412025.1 Clostridia bacterium
ATCCGCTGCTGCAGGCCCTGCTGGTGGACGGCATTATCGGCGGCGTCGGCGCGGTCGTCGGCTTCCTGCCGCTGGTCATGGTCATGTATTTCCTCATCGCGCTGCTGGAGGACTGCGGCTACATGGCCCGCGTGTCTGTCGTGCTCGACCCGATTTTCAAGAAGGTCGGCCTCTCTGGCAAGTCCGTCATTCCGTTTGTCATCGGCACGGGCTGCGCCATTCCGGGCGTCATGGCCTGCCGTACCATCCGCAACGAGCGTGAGCGCCGTGCGACGGCGATGCTGACGCCGTTCATGCCCTGCGGCGCGAAATTGCCCGTTATCGCGCTGTTTGCCGGTGCGTTCTTTGCGGATGCGTCCTGGGTTGGTACGCTGATGTATTTTGTAGGCATTGCGCTGATCTTCTTCGGCGCGCTGCTGGTCAACAAGATCGCCGGCCATAAGAACCGCAAGTCCTTCTTCATCATGGAACTGCCGGAGTATAAGCTGCCGAGCCTCAAACGCGCGTTCATCTCCATGTGTTCCCGCGGCTGGGCCTATATCGTGAAGGCCGGAACCGTCATTCTCGTGTGCAACACGGTTGTGCAGGTTATGCAGGCGTTCACCTGGAGCTTCCAGCTGGTGGAGGAAGGTATGGAGGCGACCTCCATCCTGGCGACCATCGCCTCTCCGTTTGCGTATCTGCTTGTGCCGGTTGTGGGCATCGTGTCCTGGCAGCTGGCCGCTGCGGCGATCACCGGCTTCATCGCCAAGGAGAACGTCGTCGGCACGCTGGCCGTCTGTTACGCGATCACCAATTTCATCGATACCGAGGAGCTTGCCCTGGTGGGCGGCGCGAATGAGGTCGCCGTCGTGATGGGCCTGACCAAGGTCGCGGCGCTGGCCTATCTGATGTTCAACCTCTTTACACCGCCGTGCTTTGCGGCCCTTGGCGCCATGAACTCCGAGATCAATGACCGCAAGTGGTTCTGGGGCGGCGTCGCGCTGCAGTTTGCCACCGGCTTCGTCGTGTCCTTCCTCGTTTATCAGATCGGCACGCTGATCACCGCCGGCACGCTGGGCGCGGGCTTCCTGCCGGGGCTGATTGCCGTGGCTGCGATTGTGGCATATATCGTCAGCCTGATCAGGAAGACGAACGAGAGCCTCCGGAAGGAATACGCGCTCAAGAAGTAATACCGACTCCGTGAATGAGGTGAAACGCTCATATGACCAATCTGATTCTGATTGCTGTGCTCGCCGCGATCGTCGGCGGCGCATCCTGGTACATCTATAAGTCTAAGCGAGACGGCGTAAAGTGCATCGGCTGTCCGCAGGGATGCAAAATCCCGAAGCATACAGCAAGAACCTGCGGCGGTTCGTGCGCGGGCTGCACAGGCGGCTGCGGCAGGAATTCCTCCGAGCCGTAAACTTCTTCAATCCTGCATATTGCGGCAGAACCGCATCGTGCCATCCTGCATACCGTAAGTAGCGGGGTGGTATGATGCGCTTTTTTCTTTGGCCCCTTCTGGGTACGGCCTTTACGTTTGGGATGACTGCTCTGGGCGCTGCGCTGGTCTTTGTGCTTCGCGGATACGCAGATGAGAGGGCGCAGCGCCTTTGTCTCGGGTTTGTCGGCGGCGTGATGAGCGCGGCGTCGGTGTTCAGCCTGATTCTCCCTGCAAAGGAGCAGCTGGAGCTTTCCGGGCAGGCTGCATGGCCGGTGATCCTGTTTGGATTTGCGCTGGGAGCAGGCATAATCGCGCTGCTGGATGCGGCGCTTCGCCGCCTGCGCAGGACGGATGCGAAGGACGATGCTCCACGCCGCCTGACGCTGCTCTTTTCGGCGGTGACGCTGCACAACATTCCGGAGGGCATGGCGGTTGGTTTGGCGTTTGCGCTTGCGGATGGGCATATGCCTGCGCTTGCTGCAGCATGGGTTCTGGCGCTTGGCATCGGCGTGCAGAATCTGCCGGAGGGCGCGGCGATTTCCCTTCCGCTTTGCCAAAGCGGCCTGAGCAGACGGCGCAGCTTTTTGCTTGGCTCGGCTTCCGGCGCGGTGGAACCGCTGGCTGGTCTGCTGGTTGCGCTGTTTGCCGCGCAGATTTCGCCTGCACTGCCGCTTTTGATGGCATTTGCTGCCGGAGCAATGATGCTGGTCACCTTTTCGGAGATGCTTCCTGTATCGGCCTGCCGGCGCGACGGAGCGCTGGCGGCGATTGCCGGATATATGCTGATGATGACGCTGGATATTGCGCTGGGATAAAGCGCGATGGCGGGTCAGTGCATTTCTTCTCTGCCTTCTTGCATTTTTGCCTGTCTGCGGGTATAATGATTTTGCACGGCAATCCGTGCGGACAGGAGGCTTTATCATGACCCCGGAACAGATGGAAGAACGCGACGTCGTAGAGTTTGTGGACGACGAGGGCAATACGCTTCTGCTTGAGGTGATGGATTATTTCTTCTACAACGGCGAGGAGTTTGCCGCGCTGTGCGATGCGAAGGAGGATCCGTCCGACGATGATCCGGATGACGATCCGGTCTATATCATGAAGATCAACAGCTTCACCGATGAAAACGGCGAAGAGATGGAAGAGTTCGTTCCGCCTGAGGAGGAACTGATGGAGAAGCTCATCGCCGTCGTGCGCACCCGCTTTATGGATGGGGACGACGAGGACGAGGACGAAGAGTAAACCGGCAAGCGGGACGGAAGAGAATTCTGTCCCGCTTTTTTCCTTATAAACAATTGGGAAGTCCTCTCTGCTGCTCATGCGGTTTCCCGCCCCTTTCAGTGGAGACAAGGGCTGCCTGCTAAGTTTAGGCGCCCCTGAAAGGGGAGCTGGCGCGAAGCGCCTGAGGGGTTGAAGTGCATGGAACGTATTATTTTATCTTGATGATGGATGGAGGAACCCGTGAACGACCTGCTGAAACTCAAAATTGAGCGGCTGCCCACCTGCCCGGGCTGCTATCTGATGAAGAGCGGGGGCAGGATCATCTATGTCGGCAAGGCGGTCAATCTCAAAAACCGCGTCAGCCAGTATTTTCATAAAAACCGGGATCATACGATCAAGGTACGCACGATGGTCTCCCGCATCGACGACTTTGACATCGTGCTCTGCGACACAAATCTGGAAGCGCTGATCCTTGAATGCAACCTGATCAAGCTGCACAGGCCGCAGTACAACATCCTTTTAAAGGACGACAAGCACTACCCGTATCTGCGCATCGACGTCACGCAGGACTATCCGAGGGTAGAGCTGGTGCGCCGGGTGGAGAAGGACAGGGCGCGTTACTTTGGCCCGTATATGGGCGCGACAGGCGTGCGCGAGGTGATGGACGTGCTGCGAGGTCTGTTTCCGCTGCGCACATGCGCCATGCAGATAAGGCCCGGCATGAACAAAAGACCCTGCCTGCATCACCAGCTGGGCGAATGCCTTGCGCCCTGCGCCGGCAAAACCACGCCGCAGGAATACGGTAAGGTCGTTCAGGAGGTGATCGATTTCCTGGGCGGCAAATCGTCTGCGGTGCTTGACAGGCTGAACGCGCAGATGCTGGATGCAGCGAAGGGCATGCGCTTTGAACAGGCGGCGCAGCTGCGCGACAGAATCCGCGATGCACAGAATCTGCTGGAACGCCAGAAGGCGATCAACGTCCGCGGAGGCGATCAGGATATTCTCGCCTGCAGCAGGGACGATATCGACGCGATGGTGGAGATCATCTATGTGCGCGGCGGACACATGATCGGCGCGGAAAACTATGCGCTGGAAGGCGCGGGCGATCAGAGCATCCCCCAGATCCTCTCGCAGTTTATGCTGCAGTTTTATGACGACGGCAGACTGCCGGCAGGCGAAGTGCTGTGCATGGAGCTGCCGGAGCAGGCGGAGGATATCGCGCAGGTGCTCACGCGGCGCAAGGGAGGCCGCGTGACCGTGCATGAGCCGCAGCGCGGCACGAAGCACAAGCTGGTCGAGCTGGCGCTCAAGAACGCAAACGATGCGCTATTGAAGCGCAACGCCCATCTGGCGCGCCAGCAGGAGCGCACGACGGGCGCGTGCGCTGTGCTGGGCGAGGTGCTGGGCATGAGCGCTGCGCCCAGGCGCATCGAGGGCTACGATATTTCCAACACGCAGGGCGACCAGAGCGTAGGCGCAATGGTGGTGGCGATCGATGGAAAGCCCGCGCCGAAGGAATACAGGATATTCAGGATCAAAACGGTCGAGGGCGCAAACGACTTTGCCTCCCATGCCGAGGTGATGACCCGCCGGCTGACGCGCGCAAGGGACGAGCGCGCGAAGCTGACGGAGGAGGGAAAGCTGAACCCGGACGGCACGCTGCCCGAAGGCGCGCCGGAGCTGACCGGATTTGCCGCGCTGCCGGATCTGATTCTCATCGACGGCGGCGCACAGCAGCTGCGCTTCGCGCGCGAGGCGATGCACGCCGTGGGATACGACATCCCGATGTTCGGCCTTGCGGAAAAGCTGGAAGAGATCTACCTCCCTGGGCAGGAAGCGACGATCCTCCTTGACAGGAAGTCGCCCGCGCTGCACCTCATTCAGCGCATCCGCGACGAGGCGCACCGCTTCGGCATCACACACCACAGAAATCTTCGCCAGAAGGCGAGCGTGCATTCGACGCTTGAGGACATCCCCGGTATCGGAAAGACGAGGCGGCGCGCGCTGCTGACGCACTTCAAATCCATCAAGCGGATTGCGGAGGCGAGCATCGAAGAGCTCTGTCAGGCTGAGGGCATCGGCCCGGCGCAGGCGAAGGTGATTTTTGATCATTATCATCAGAAGAATGAGGCGGAAGGCGCGGAGTGATCTGCGCCTTTTCCTTTGAGGACCTGCGGGGTTTGTTGTGTTTTGCAACCGATTATGATAAGATGGACATATCATATACAGGACGGGGGAAACGCACATGCTTGCCAGCATATACAGCATGGGTCTGAGCGGCATCGAAGGGTATCTGGTATCGGTGGAGGCCTACAGCATGGACGGGATGCCGATGTTTGAGATCGTCGGCCTGCCGGATGCTGCGGTGAAGGAGAGCCGCGAGCGCGTTCGCGCGGCGATGGCCTCCTGCGGTCTCTCCTTCCCTGTTTCGCGGCTGACGGTCAACCTCGCTCCGGCAGACATCCGCAAGGAAGGACCGGCATACGATCTGCCCATTGCCCTTGCGATCCTCGCTTCCTGCGGTATACTGGACGCGGACGCCTTTGCGGACGTCGCCGCGGTGGGCGAATTGTCCCTCTCCGGCGGCGTGGTCGGCGTGCGCGGCGCGCTGTCGATGGCGATTGCGGCGAGGAAGCAGGGCGTGCATACGCTGCTTCTCCCGGCGGGAAACGCAAAGGAGGCCGCCTGCGTCGAGGGCGTTCATATTTTGCCGGTCGCTCATCTGAGCGAAGCGATCGAGCATCTGAGGGACAGAAAGCGCATCGAGCCGGTGAAGACTGTGCCGTATGGCGAACTGCTGCGTGAGAGGAGGACGGCAAGCGATTTTGCCGACGTGCGCGGGCAGAAAAGCGCCAAGCGCGCGCTGGAGATCGCGGCGGCTGGCGGGCACAACGTGCTGATGATCGGCCCGCCGGGCAGCGGCAAGACGATGATGGCGCGCTGCCTGCCGGGAATCCTGCCGGATATGACGCTGGAAGAGTCGCTGGAGGTGACGCGCATTCACAGCGCGGCGGGCACGCTGGCGGCGGATTCCGGGCTGATGCTGGAGCGTCCGTTCCGCGCGCCGCATCATACGGTGAGCGCCGCGGCGCTGGTGGGCGGCGGCATCAAGGCGAGGCCGGGAGAAATCAGCCTGGCGCACGGCGGCGTGCTCTTCCTTGACGAGCTGCCGGAATACAACCGCGCGGCGCTGGAGGCCATGCGTCAGCCGCTTGAAGATGGATTTGTGAGCGTCGTGCGCGTGAGCGCGCAGGCGAAATACCCGGCCAGGGCGATGCTGATTGCAGCGATGAATCCCTGCCCCTGCGGCAACTACGGCTCCAAAACGCAGCCCTGCCGGTGCAAGCCGAGTGAAATCAGCCGGTATCTTTCGCGCATCTCCGGTCCGCTGCTGGATCGTATCGATATGCAGCTGGAGGTATCCGCCGTGCCGGTGAAGGAGATCACATCTTCTGCGCCGGAGGAACCGTCCGCTGTGATCCGCAGTCGCGTGCAGCAGGCGAGAGCGCGCCAGCAGGAGCGGTACGCAGGCACGGGCGTGGCATGCAATGCGGAGCTGACGGCGCGGCAGCTGCAGGAATACGGACGCATCGACGCGGCGGGTCAGGCGCTGATTGAACGCGCGTGTGAAAAGTACAGCCTGTCCATGCGCGCCGTATCCAGAACGCAGAAGGTGGCCAGGACGATTGCAGACCTGGCAGGCGAGGAGAACGTGACCAGGGCGCATGTGCTGGAGGCGCTCGCCTACCGCAACCTTGACGGCGCATACTGGAAATAAACCGAGAACAAACCGGCAGAAGCCGGGTATTGGAAAATGCGGAGGGAAAAAAGATGACGTATACAAAGGAATACCTTGACAGGATTGAAAGAGAACTGAACACGGCGGTGCTGTGCGACATTCTGGACGACATGGGCTATCGCCATCAGGCGATGGACGGACGCATCTGCCCGCTGGAGGAGGGCTATAAGCTGGTGGGCGTGGCGCGCACGGTGCTGGCCTATGACGTGCATGAGCAGCCGAAGGAGGCCTATGCGACGGAGATCGAGGCGGTGGATGCGCTTAAAGAGGGCGATATTGCGGTGGTGTCCAATCCCTCGTGCAGCAACGGCATCTGGGGCGAACTGATGACCAACGCGGCGATTGCGCGCGGCGCGCGCGGCGCGATCATCGACGGCGCGGTGCGAGACATCACGCAGATCAAGGCACTTTCGCCGCAGTTCCGGCTCTTTGCTGCCGGACGCAACCCGCTCGACTCGAAGGGACGCTGTCTGGTGGCGGACTACGACTGCCCGATCGTCTGCGGCGGTGTGCGCGTGTGCGCGGGCGACCTGATCTTCGGCGATATCGACGGCATCGTAGTCATACCGAGCGATGCGGCGGAAGCGTGCTTTGAAAAGGCATTTGAAAAGATTGCAGGGGAAAACCTCGTGCGCGAAGCGCTGCGCGGCGGCATGCTGCTGAGGGACGCGTTCGCCAAGTACGGTATTCTGTAAAGGATATGCCCCGAAGATCCGTGATGAAGGGATAATGATGATGCGACAATGCGCCGATTCTGTGGTAAGATAGGGGAAGCTTATGGGCGAAGGCGCCCGGAAACGGAGAGAGAAGCGACATGATAGAGAAACGCGATATCCTCTTTACCCCGGCAGGCGAGCTGCGCACGCTGCACATCTATCTGCCCGACGATTACGCATACAGCGGCAGGCATTATCCGGTGATGTACTTCTTTGACGGACACAATCTGTTTTCCGATCAGGACGCGACGTACGGCAAGAGCTGGGGCCTGAAGGAATTCATGGACGGCTGGCACAAGGATCTGATCATCGTGGGCGTGACCTGCTCGATGACGGACAGGCTCGTGGAATACTGCCCGTATCACTTTACGAAGGGCTTCCTTGGGGAAATCCGGGGCACGGGCGATGCGACGATGCGCTGGATGATTGAGGAGCTCAAGCCCATGATCGACCGTGAATACCGCACGATGCCGTTTCGTGAGTGCACGGCCATCGGCGGCGCGAGCATGGGCGGCCTGATGAGCCTGTATGCTGCGGTCAGATACAATATCTGGTTCTCCAAGGCGGCGTGCCTGTCGAGCACCATCGGCCCGTGCATGGAAGATTTCCGCGAGGATATCGCCGCCTGTGAAATTTCGCCCGACACGCGCGTGTACCTCTCCTGGGGCACGGAGGAGGGCGGCGGCTCCAAGCTCTATCCGCGCAACGATACCAATCATTCCATGGAGGGACGCAACCGCGATCTGGCGCAGCGCATGGAAGCCCATGGCGCGCTGACGCGCGTGTATGGTCAGCCCGGCGGCCATCACTGTGAGGCGGACTGGGAGAAACAGGTGCCGCAGTTTATGAATTTCCTGTGGTGCAACGGATAAAAGAGCATATATTGTCCGGTTCTTTCACATACTGTATCCGTAAGAAGGAGATGGTATGGCTTGAAGAGAACCGGACTTTTTGCATTATCTGCGCTGCTTTTGTGCGCGATGCTCTCCGGCTGCGCCGCGCGCAGGCAGGATGCGGATTCGCCTGCGCTGCCGCGGCCGCAGAACACGACCGCCGCCCAGGCGAAGGCGAATGCGTCGCCCGGCAGGGCGGCGGCGGACCATGTGCCTTCGCGGCTTGCAAGAGATGCGCAGGGCGTGCCGGTGCTCAGCGTATACGACGTGAAGCAGAAAACGCTGGAAGAGCTCTCGGTAGAGGAATACCTGCCGGCAGTGCTGGCGGGCGAGATGGCAGGGGACTGGCCGATGGAGGCGCTCAAGGCGCAGGCGATTCTGGCGCGGACGTTTGTGATGCAGTTTGTCTCCCAGAAGAAGTCGCGCTATGAAGGCGCAGACATCTCGACGGATATCGAGGAGGCGCAGGCCTATGACGCGCAGGGCGTCAACGACAGGATCCGCGAGGCTGTGAAAGAAACGAGAGGGCTTGTGCTCAACGCAGGCGGAGAGCTGCCGTATGCGTGGTTCCATGCGCATTCCGGCGGGCTGACGGCGCGCGCAAAGGAAGGGCTTGACTATGAGAAGGACGAGCCAGGTTATACGCAGTGCGTTGAGGGCATGGAAAACGGCGATGCGCCGCCGGAGGCCGCGCAGTGGGAAGCGGCGTTTACGATGGATGAGGTGATCGCGGCGGCGAGGGACGCGGGCGCGAAGGTGGAAAGCGTTGAGAGCATCGCCATCGGCCAGCGCGGAGAATCCGGCAGGGCGAAGACGCTGATGATTTCGGGCAAAGAGGTTTCTGCGCCGGCTTTCCGCATCGCCATCGGCTCGACGAAGATGCGCTCCTGCCTGCTGGAGAGTTTGCGCGTGGAGGATAATCAGGTGAAGATGCGCGGCAGGGGATACGGCCACGGCGTGGGCATGAGCCAGTGGGGTGCTTATGCGATGGCGAAGGCGGGCAAAACGGCGGAAGAAATCGTGATGCATTACTTCGCCGGCGTGACGCTTGAACGCGCGTGGGAATGACCTGATACGGAAAACAAACGCGAAAAGAGAAAAAACTAAAAAAAGGTGTTGACTTTTGCGTTGCCCCGATGTATAATACATAACGTTGACGGGGCATTAGCGCAGTTGGTAGCGCGTTTGAATGGCATTCAAAAGGTCAGGGGTTCGACTCCCCTATGCTCCACTGAAACCTCAGTGAAAGCTGAGGTTCTTTGGTACTATTAAAGCACAAACTCTATCAAACCAGATAGGGGTTGTGCTTGTTTTTATTA
>JAFQOY010000210.1 GCA_017412025.1 Clostridia bacterium
GAGGACAAGATGAAGAAAAGGATTTTCAACTGGATGATAACGATGGTCGTTGCATTGGCCATGGTTATCGGAAGCGGCGTGGCTGTATTCGCGGCAGGAAACACCGGTTATCTTGACTGGTCATGGCACTTCAAAGATTACGACTTCCATGCGCTGCTGGAGGGCTTTGACTGGCTGCATCTGTCCGGCATCACCCCGGCCATCGGCGGCCATTGTCCGGAGGTCATCATGACCATGCTCAAAACCGCCAAGGAAATGGGCCTGACGGTATCCTTCGACGGCAACTTCCGATCCAAACTGTGGACCTGGGAGCAGGCCCGCGATTACTGCACGATGTGCCTGCCGTATGTGGACGTGCTGATGGGCATCGAACCGTATCACCTGTGGAAGGATGAAGAGGATCACAGCAAGGGCGATTGGAAGGACGGCGTGCCGCTGCAGCCGACCTACGAGCAGCAGGACGAGATTTTCCACAAGTTTGTGGAGCGCTATCCGAACATCAAGTGCATCGCGCGCCATGTGCGCTATGCGCACTCCGGCTCGGAGAACAGCCTCAAGGCGTTCATGTGGTATCAGGGGCATACGTTTGAGAGCCGCCTGTTCACCTTCAATATCCTCGACCGCGTGGGCGGCGGCGACGCCTTTGCCAGCGGCCTGATCTATGCGATGTTCCACGACTACAAGCCGATGGACATGGTGAACTTTGCGGTTGCCTCCAGCGTGATCAAGCACACCATTCACGGCGACGCGAACATTACCGACGATGTGCAGAGCATCAAGAACCTGATGAACATGAATTACGACATTAAACGCTAACGCGTTCGACGCAAGTCTGCTGCGCATACTTGCGCCGGTTTACATCGTTTTCCTGTGCGCTGTGCGCACGACCGGAAAACGAAATAGGAAACGGCTTGCAGCCGCTCCTCGCAGCGCGCATGTCGCTGCTGCGGATTTTATTTGAAGGGGCTGCGGCCCCTTCAAGCATCCCCAGGGGGGGACTATTGGGGCTGTGAAGCGATATGCAGCCCTTTTATATTGGAGGATGGAATATGTCAAGACCCCTGATTGAGGTGTGCGTCGATTCGATGGAATCGGTGCGCGAGGCGGTAAAAGGCGGCGCGGACAGGCTGGAGCTCTGTGCGAATCTGATCATCGGCGGCACGACGCCCTCGCCGTATCTGATCCGAGAGACGGCAAGGCTCGGCGTGCCGGTGAATGTGCTGATCCGCCCGCGCTTCGGTGATTTCTTGTTCACGCAGGATGAAAAGCGCGAGCAGCTGGAGCAGATCGCACAGCTCAGAGGACTGGGGGCGCACGGCGCTGTCGTCGGTGCGCTTATGCCGGACGGCTCGCTGGATGAGGAATTCCTGAAAGCGTGCCGGTAGGCTTCACAGGGGCTTCAGCTCACGCTGCACCGGGCGTTTGACGTATGCCGCGATGCGCATGAGGCGCTGGAGCAGGCAATCGCAATCGGATTTGATACGATCCTCACCTCCGGCCAGCAGGCGACGGCGATGGAAGGAGCGGCGCTGCTTGGGGCGCTGGTGCGTCAGGCGGGGGACAGGATCGCCATCATGCCCGGCAGCGGCGTGAGCGCGGCCAATATTGCACAGCTTCGCGCGCAGACCGGAGCGCGGGCGTTCCATCTGTCGGCCAAGAAAACGGCGCAGAGCGGGATGATTTTTCGGCGGGACGGGGTGCCCATGGGTCTGCCGATGATGAGCGAATTCGAGCGTTTTATGACCGATGCATCGACGGTTGCGGCTGCGCGCAGAGCGCTGGAAACATGACGCAGGAAAATGGTAAAAATTGTAGGACAAATGTAAAAGAATGACTGGAATCGGTTTGACTTTCGCCATGCGATTTGATATAATATGATGTAATATGAAATGTATGCATTTGTGCATATGTTTGACATCGAATTTATAAAAACCGTGAGATAGAAAGGGGATTTTTATCATGGGACTCTTTGATAAAATCTTTGGCAAAAAGCTTGATGAGATCGGCGCGCCGGTGGCCGGCGAGGCCGTCGCCTCCAGCGAGGTGAACGATCCGACCTTCGGCGAGGAGATGCTGGGCAAGGGCATGGCGATTAAGCCGGCTGCGGGCCGCGTGGTTGCGCCGTGCGACGCCACGGTCGACATGATGTTTGAGACCGGCCATGCCGTGAGCCTGACCACCGAGAATGGCGTGGAGATGCTCATCCATGTGGGCATCGATACCGTGAACCTGCAGGGCAAGCACTACACCGTGCACTGCCAGGCCGGCGACAAGGTGAAGAAGGGCCAGCTGCTCATCGAGTTTGACAAGGATGCGATCGCAGCCGAGGGCTACGACACCATCACCCCGGTTGTCGTGTGCAACAGCGATGATTTCCCGACGTTTGAGACGGTTGTGGGCAAGGTGGTCGCCGAGGGCGATACCGTGATTAAGCTTGCCAAGAAGTAATTGTGTTTATCCCGGGCGGCCGTGGGCCGGCAGCCTGTGAGATAATAGAAGAGATTCAGGAGGAATTTCACTTATGATGCGTTATCTGCAGAAACTGGGCAAGGCTCTGATGCTGCCCGTGGCCTGTCTGCCGATCTGCGGCATTCTGATGGGCCTTGGTTATGCGTTTGCTCCCGCCGTCATGGGCGCGGCTGGCGCGACCGAAGGTTTTGCTTACGTCCTCGGCTTCTTCCTTGTGAAGGCCGGCGGCGCTCTGATTGACAACATGGCGCTCCTGTTTGCCATCGGCGTGGCCGTGGGCCTGGCTGATGACAACGACGGCACTGCCGGCCTGGCCGGTCTGGTCTCCTGGCTGATGATCACCACGCTGCTGTCTACCGGCTCCGTGGGCACCATCGCCCCGAGCAAGATGGCTGATCCGGTCAGCGCTGTTGCGTTCGCCAAGATCGCCAACCCGTTCACCGGCATCCTGTCCGGTATCATCGGCGCGGTCTGCTACAACAAGTTCAAGGGCACCAAGCTGCCGGACGTGCTGGC
>JAFQOY010000211.1 GCA_017412025.1 Clostridia bacterium
ACGAAGGACGTCATGCAGCATGCGCAGTACAGCGCGCTGAACTGGGTCAGCGAAAACTATCCGCCGACCTTCCTGTGGCATACGTTCACGGACGAGACCGTGCCCGTGCGCAACAGCCTGCGCATGGCGCTCGCGCTCGCGGATGCGGGCGTGCTGATGGAGATGCATATCTTCCCGCAGGGCAGGCATGGCCTGAGCCTGGCCAATGCGCTTTCCTGCGCGGCGTGGGATGTGTCGCTGCAGGTGGAAGAGTGTGCGCAGTGGCCCGCGCTGGCGGCGCGCTTTTTGAAGCGCCTCTGATCCGGAGCGTCTCCGACCCGCGCCAGCCCGTTATAAAAAAGAAGAAACAAAAAACAAGCCTGCCGTATCGGCGGGCTTGTTTGCGTATGGGATTCAGGTGCGCTTCTGATAGCCGAGCCTCGCGCCGCAGCTCTCGCGGACGATCAGGGTCGCCTCGCGCATCATCGTGAACGGCTTGGCTGTGCCCTCGCGTGCGACGAGCAGCTCGCGCACGGCGCTTTGCGCCAGCTCGGCGGGATGCAGGTCCACGCTCGTCAGCGGCGGATCGGTATACGGGCAGAAGAACTGGTTGTCGCAGCCGATGATCGCCATGTCGTCCGGCAGGCGCAGCCCCATCTGCTTGAGCTGCTTGATCGCGCCCAGCGCCATCAGGTCGTTGAAGGCGATGATCGCCGTCGGCCAGCGCTTTTTCTCGAGACCGGAGAGCATGCGCAGCACGGCGCGCTCGCCGCTTTCGGCGTCGAAGCCGGAATCGACGTGATATGCGGGATCGTCCGGCAGGTCGAGCGCGCGCAGCTCCTCGAGGAAGTTTTCGCCGCGCTTGGAATTATCCCGCAGGTGCATGGAGCCGCCGATGAACGCGATGCGCCTGTGGCCCAGCGCATGCAGATGGCGTACGGGCAGGCGGGAGCAGCTGACCAGGTCGCTGTGGATGCAGATGCAGTCGGGCTGCATGTTCGGCGGGCAGATGGTGGCCACGGGCATGTGATGCTTGAGCCGGCTGAGCGCTTCGGAAAGGCCGGAGCGCGCGGTCGACCAGATGCCCCCGGCGAAGATGACGCCGTCCATGCTCCTTCCGATCAGCAGATCGACCAGCTCGCGCGGGATCGGCTTGTTCTCCTGAATCTGGAACAGCCATGTGCTGTAGCCGTTGGCTTCGGCCTCTTCATAGGCGGCGGTGAAAAGGCTGTTGAAGTAGGGATTGGAAATCTCGGGCATGACCACGGCGAGGGTCTTGCTCTGTCCGCGCTCGAGCTGCTGCGCGGAGGCGCTGGGCGTATAGGCGTATGCGTCGATGACGCGCTGCACCTTTTCCCGCGTGGCGGGCTTGACGCTGGGATTGCCGGAGACGACGCGCGTGACCGTGGCCGTGGATACGCCGGCCTCGCGTGCGATGTCGTAGATGGTTACCTTCTTGTGCATGGGGGAAGGCCTTTCCGCCGCGGGAAGCGCGGCATGCTTGATAATCTGATTATACAACATGGAGAAAGCCTTTTCAATACGAAAATGTTACCGATAACAAATTTGATGTATAACCCTTGCGCGATAATTAATTGTCCTAAATCCGGAGAAAATCTGCACAAAACCTTGACAGTGTTTTCGGCAGGGGATATAATGAGGTCAAGAAATGGGCTGAAAATGTGCCGGAAATGATCAGGAATAGGTCGGAATGATCATAATGTTATCGGTAACATATTAAAGCCTGAAATCGAAAAGGAGGAACCCTCATGAAGAAACTGTTTGCTCTGCTTCTGGCCGTGCTGATGGTTGCCTGCATGGCGACCGCGATGGCTGAGACGACCCTGAAGGTCGCCGGCTGGGACATCACCACCACGCCGTATTATGAGGCGATCAAGAACGGCTTCGAGGCTGCCAATCCGGACATCAAGATCGAGTGGGTCGATCTGGCGTCTCAGGATTACAACATCAAGGCCAGCACCATGCTCGCCGGCGGCGACACCACCGACCTGTACTGCGTCAAGGAGATCTCCGACATGCAGAACTGGTCCAAGGAAGGCCTCATCGTCCCGATGAACGACATGATCGCGGCCGAGGGCTATGACCTGACCAAGTACGCCGGCATGGACGCCTGCTACGTCAGCATCGCTGATGGCCAGCAGTATGCGCTGCCGTTCCGCGCGGACTACTGGGTCATGTTCTACAACAAGGATCTGTTCGACAAGGCCGGCGTCGCGTATCCGACCAACGACTGGACCTGGGATCAGTACGCTGCGATGGCGACCGAGATCGCCGAGAAGACCGGCGAATATGGCACCCACTACCACACCTGGCTGTCCGCTGTTGCGAACTGGGCTGTCTGCGACGGCGTCAACACCCTGGCTGACGGCGAATACAGCGATCTGAAGTACTTCTACGAGATGTATCAGCAGCTCGAGGACGAAGGCGTCTGCATGTCCTATGACGAGCTGAAGGCCTCCGGCCTGCATTACTCCGGCGCGTTCGCGCAGGGCAACATCGCCATGATGCCGATGGGCTACTGGTACGTGTCCACCCTGATCGGCTACATCAAGGACGGCACCGCCTCCATGAACTGGGGCATCGCCGCTGTGCCGCATCTGGACGGCGTCGCCGCCGGCTCCTCCTTCGGTTCTCCGACCGGCATCGCCATCAGCAATGCCACCCAGAACAAGGACGCCGCCTGGAAGTTCGCTTCCTGGATGTGCTCTGAGGAAGGCGCGAAGGCCATCGCCGAGACCGGCACCCGTCCGGCGTACGTGAGCGAGGCTGTCGCTTCCGTCATGGCCGCTGCGGAAGGCTTCCCGGCTGACGAAGTCAGCGCGGGCGCTCTGCTGCCGACCGCGATCTCGCTCGAATGGCCGATCGGCGAAGGCGTCAACGAGATCAAGACCATCGTCAATGAGGAGCACTCTCTCATCATGACCCGCGAGGTCGAGATCGACGAAGGCATTGCCTCCATGCAGGAGCGCGCTGCCGAGTACGTGAAGTAATCCGGTATATCAAAGGGGAGGGTGCCAAGGCGCCTTCCCCTTTTCCTTAAAGAAGAAACACCACAGGCAAAGCATCGCGGCGAATGACAAGCTTCGCCCCGGCAGGATTGCGGCGTCGCCGATAATGTGCCGGGGCGGATCCTGGCAGCGCCAGAACGAAGATAACCGCAGGAAAGGAAGTGGATCTGATGACAAGCACGCAAAGCGAAAGCCGCAGAAAGATGAGCGCGCTGGAAAAGCGCAATACGCTGATCGCGTATTCGTTCCTCGCGCCGAACTTCATCGGCTTTGTCATCTTCACGCTCGTGCCCGTCGTCTTTTCGTTTGTGCTCGCCTTCATGAACTGGAGCGGCGGACAGAACATCACCTTTGCAGGCCTGGATAACTTCAGGCTCATCTTCAAGGATTTTTCCTTCGCCAAGAGCAACCTGGGCATTGCGCTCAAAAACACCGTATTCTACACCGCCATGACCGTGCCGCTCACGCTGGTGTTTGCGCTCGGTCTTGCGCTGATCCTCAACAAGGTGCGCGGCGCGGGCTTCTTCCGCGCGGTTATCTTCTTCCCGTATGTC
>JAFQOY010000212.1 GCA_017412025.1 Clostridia bacterium
TCTGTCGCTGCAAGTCTGCTAACGCATACTTGCAGCGGATAAAACATCATTTTCTTGTACGCTGCGCGTACGGCCAGAAAATGATATAGGAAGCGGCTTGCAGCCGCTCCTCGCACCGCGCATGTCGCTGCTGCGGATTTTATATGAAGGGGCTGCAGCCCCTTCATGCATCCCCAAAGTTTAAAACAGACTTTATTGATAATCTGAGGCTCCCTTCCGGACGACGGAGGGGAGCCTTTTTTCATGCGCCATGCGCTGGCTCGGGGCGGAAGCCTGCCGCCGCACGAACGCCGGCGGAAAACGCGCCATTGCCTTTTATCGCTCAGAGTGATATAATAGATCCAAATGTGACAAAATGCAGAGGATGGGATCAATGAGCATACTGCCAAGGAGATTCAGGAGGGAAAAGGAGCGGGAACAGGAGCTGATTCAGGACGGCTTCAGCGCGCCGGTCGTCTGCGTGACTCCGCGCCCCTGGCGGGATGAGGAGGACGCGTGGAGCGTGCCGCTGGATGCGGACGCCCTGCAGAGCAGCCCGCGCGCGGCGGCCCGTGACGAGGCTGCGGCGCAGCAGTATGCCCCTCCGGCATATAAGCCGCCGGTATACAGCCGGGCGGCGCAGAACGCGGCGGAGGCAGGTTCTGCGCCGTATGCACAGCGCACGGCGGACGGCGGGCAGGCGCGGCCCTCCGCGCCGAGGCAGAGCCATGCGGCTTACGCGATGGCGGGCCGCCGCGTGATCGATTTTGCGGACAATGGCGACGGCACGCTGACCGCCGCGCGCTGCACCGATCCCATGGCGGACGATCTGGACATCCAGTTTGAGGCGGGCGGCTGCCCGGTGACGGCGATTGCGCCGCACGCCTTTGACGGCTGCGCGGCGCTGCGCAGGGTGATCCTGCCGCAGGGGCTCAGGCAGATCGGCGAGATGGCGTTCCTTGGCTGTATCCATCTGACGAAGCTGACGATTCCGGGCAGCGTGACGCGCGTGGGCACGCTGGCGTTTGCCAAGTGCACCGGGCTTGAGCGCGTGCGCATCGAGCCGGGCGTGCAGGCGCTGGGCCCGTCGTGCTTCTCCAAGTGCACGGCGCTGGCGCGCGTGGACGTGCCGGCAAGCCTTGTTTCCTTCGGCGGCGGCGTGTTCTTCGGGTGCGGACGGCAGCTGTGCCTCTACGGCGCGGAGGGGAACGCGGCGCAGCAGTACGCGCAGATGAACGGCCTGAAATACGACTCGGAAAACTGGAAGGAAGACGAGGAGCTGGTTCTCTCCGAGCTGGAGGACGGCACGCTCATGGTGATGGGCCCGCGCAATGCGGACGCAGCGCGCATCGAGATCCCCAGCGAGGTCTGCGGCAGGCGCATATCCAGGATTGCGGAGAAGGCGTTCTTTGCCTTACCCTCGCTGACGCTGCTGAGCGTAAGCGGCGGCGTGCGCGAGATCGGGGAGAGCGCGTTCTTTGGCTGCAGGCAGCTTTCGTGCGTCCGCTTTGAGCGGGGGCTTGAGCGCGTGGGCGACAGCGCGTTTGCCGGCTGCGAGAATCTTTCGGAGGTGACGCTGCCCTGGGGCACGGGCGCTGTGGGGCGCATGGCGTTCTTCGGCTGCTCGCGGCTTTCCTTTGTGAAAATGCCTGCGACGACGCGCGTGGCGGATTTTGCCTTCGATCACTGCGCGGCGGGGCTGCGGGTGTTCGGCGGGGTGAACGCGGGCAGGATCCGCGATATCCACCGCGATATCCAACGGGGCTGAAAATCCTGTAAAACCTTGAAAGAATCCCGTTTTTTTGCTATACTATGTCGTGTTGTTTTGGCGGACATGCACTCCCTCAGTCAGCTTCGCTGACAGCATTCCGGGAAACTCGCATAGTCGCACCGCGGGTGCTCCTTGCGATTTTCCACGCGCCGCCTCGCTGTGCCGCCCACTGGGCGCGCTCGGCTCCGGTGCCTCAAGAGGGAGCCTTCAGGAGGAGAACAGAATGAAGCGTCATTTTGCTGCGTTTTCTGTTGTCTCCCTCCTGTGGGAGGGGCGCCATCCGGAGGATGGCGGAAGGAGTAAAGCAGGTCGTGTTGTTTTGGCGGGCACATGTGTGCGGAAGTGGGGGCAGACCATTTATGAAGAGAATCGGCTTTGACAGCGAAAAATACATCCGCCTGCAGTCGCAGCATATCCGCGAGCGGATTGAGCAGTTTGGCGGCAAGCTGTATCTGGAATTCGGCGGAAAGCTCTTTGACGATTACCACGCCTCCCGCGTGCTGCCGGGCTTCGCGCCGGACAACAAGATCAAGATGCTCCTGGAGCTGCGCGATCAGGCGGAGGTCGTCATCGCGATCAACGCGCAGGACATCGAGAAGAACAAGCGCCGCGGCGATCTGGGCATCACCTACGACACCGACGTGATGCGCCTGATCGACATTTTCCGCGACTTCGGGCTGTATGTCGGCTCCATCGCGCTGACGCAGTACGCGGAGCAGCCGTCCGCCGCCGTGTTTGAAAAGCGGATGACCAAGCTGGGCCTGAAGGTATACAGGCATTATTCCATCCCCAATTACCCGTCCGACCTCAAGCTGGTCGTCAGCGACGAGGGCTACGGCAGGAACGATTATATTAAGACCACGCGCTCTCTGGTGGTGGTGACCGGCCCCGGCCCGGGCAGCGGCAAGATGGCGACCTGCCTCTCCCAGCTGTATCACGAGCACAAGCGCGGCGTGAAGGCCGGGTATGCGAAGTTTGAGACCTTCCCGATCTGGAATCTGCCGCTCAAGCACCCGGTGAACCTCGCCTACGAGGCCGCGACGGCGGATCTGAACGACGTGAACATGATCGACCCGTTCCACCTGGAGGCATACGGGGAGACGACGGTCAACTACAACCGCGACGTGGAGATCTTCCCCGTGCTGCGGACGATCTTTGAGCGCATCTACGGCGAATGCCCGTACAAGAGCCCGACGGACATGGGCGTGAACATGGTGGGCATGTCCATCTCAGACGACGAGGTGTGCCGCGAGGCGTCCCGTCAGGAGATCATCCGCCGGTATTTCAAGGCGGCATGCCAGGTGCGCCAGGGCCTTTCCTCCGGCGAGGAGGTCGGCAAGATCGAGCTGCTGATGAGCGCGCTGAAGATCGAGCCGGAAAACCGCGCGGTGGTGCCTGCGGCGCTGAAGATCTACGAGGCGACGGGCAAGCCCGCCGCGGCGATCGAGCTGCCGGACGGGCGCATCGTGACCGGCAAGACGACGGACCTCTTTGGTCCGGTCTCCGCCGCGATGCTCAATGCGCTCAAGGCGCTGGCGGGCATCCCGGACGAGGTCAAGCTGATTGCGCCGACGGTCATCGGCACGATTCAGACGCTCAAGACCGACTACATGAAGAGCCAGAACCCGCGCCTGCACACGGACGAGATGCTCGTGGCGCTGGCCATCAGCGCGGCGACGGATGAAAATGCGATGAACGCCATGCAGCAGCTGGCCAGCCTGGAGGGCTGCGACATCCACTGCACGGTCATCCTCTCCTCGGTGGACGACGGCGTGTTCAAGCGGCTGAACATGAACCTGACCTGCGAGCCGACGTACGAGAAGAACAACCTCTATCACAAGTGAGCGCAGCAAGTGCATATGAAGGGAACGCTTCCTGGAACGGGGGCGTTTCTTTTTTGGACAAAGTGTGTGATTGGATGGATCAGCTTTTCTGTATATTGGCCGAAATATGAATAAGGATGAAGGAAAACGCTGGTCGAATGATGATCAGCTCAGTAATCAGTTTATATATTGTATGAATATACACGGTAAAGGAGAGGGTAAAGGGTTTGGCAGACAATAGAAAGTGTGGAACGAAATGTGAATGACGTGGAAAACAAATGTTAAATTTGGATTAATTCTCCATATGTAAGAGATGATTGTATACGATGTGTGTTACTATAATGGTGTGTATTTAAAAGGACGATGAAGCAGATGTTTTTCGTGGATTGATGGAAGGTGAATCAAATGAGAAGAAATGATAAAGGCTTTCTTTTGAAATGGAGAAGGAAGATGCTCTGGTCATTCCTGTTGCTGTTGGTTGCTTTTTCGGGAAGTGCATATGCGAATGATTATGAGTATGCGATCAAGGAAGACGGAACGGCGAGAATCGTCGAGTATTCGGGGGAATCGGACGTGGCGGTGATTCCTTCCCAGATTGATGGTTATAAGGTGACGGAGATTGGTGAAACGGTGTTTCTTGTTGCGCCGACGGATCGGCGGGTAAGGCAGATTACTTTACCAGCCACTGTTCAGATACTGAGTTTTGGCGCATTTATTGGAACAAATCTGACTAGAATGGAGCTTCCTGAA
>JAFQOY010000213.1 GCA_017412025.1 Clostridia bacterium
CGCCCCTGAAAGGCGCCGCCCCGCAGGGCAATAAGCCTCCCTCTTGAGGGAGGTGGATCGCCGCAGGCGAGACGGAGGGAGTGCCTACGGCGAAACAGAAGGCAAAAAACGGGCTGCCCGAAGGCAGCCCGCATACGGATGTGCAATTACTTCACGATCTGGTACAGCTCCATGAGCGCCTTGGACGGGCCATGGACGACGCAGCTGCGAACCTTGCCGTACGGAGCGAGCTCATACTCGGTGACCTCGCCGTACTTCATGAAGCCGTTGGCCTCATGCTTGGCAATCGCTTCGTCCAGATTCTCCACCTCGAAGCAGGTCGCGAACTTGCCGGCGTAATCGCCCAGCACGCCGCCCTTTTCGGTGATGGACACGCTGTCCAGCGCTTCGAAGGAGATGATCTCGATGACCGGGGTCGCCGCGTCGGTGCCCATGTACATGGTCATGTGGATCTGCGCATTGCCCTCAAGGTTGAAGATCGGCTCGACGAGGCCGCCCTCCAGCACCATGTCAAACACCTTCTGGACGCCCAGGGTGTCGACGTAGTACTTGTCGGCTTCTTCGATGCTGTCAACGATCAGCACGGAGTCGGGCATGTTGCGGAAGGTGCCCTCAAACGCCGGGGTGCTCTTGGTCTTGCCCATGAGCGCGATGGGCATGTTGTCCGGTCCGAACATGACGGCCTCGAGGACCTCGGAGTTGGACCAGCTGGTCACGTACCTGTACGGCGGGGTCGGGAACTCGTAGCCCATGCCGGAGAACTTGGCATACGCCTCGTCGTTGTCCTGGCAGCGGTACGCGATGTCGTAGTAGCCGCCGTCCCAGACGTTGAAGCCTTCACGGGCCTTCTTGGTCGGCTTCGGGTCAAACTCAAGCACCTGCACGAGGGTGTTCTGCAGGCCGTTCTTGTACATCGCGTACTTCGCGGTCGCGTCCATGCCGTACAGGGACTTCACGGTTTCCTTGTCCATCTCGCCCTCGGCGACAAAGTCCATTTCCATCACGTCGTCGAAGAAGGCCTTCGTCGTCGCCAGATCGGAAGCGGACACGCTGATGCGCAGGATGCCGGCGTTGGTCGGGGCAGCAGCCTCAGCGAACGCAGTGGCGCCCATTGCCACCAGCAGGATCGCGATGATGATGCTCATCATTTTCTTCATGGTCTTTTCCCTCCAATTTTGTTTTGATGAAGAAACCGGGCGCATGTGACCATACGCCCGGTCACATCCGAATCAGATGATCTTGGGAATCTTTTGTATGATGGAATTACTTCGCGAACGCAGCGTTGACGCCGGTGCCGATGGCCTGGCAGTCAACGGTCGCGCCGGCAACGATATCCACGTTCGGATCCTGAGCCTCGATCATCGCGCCGGTGTAGGCGGCGAACTGCTCGGCGGTCATGAACATGTTCTCGCTGCCCTGACCGAGCTTGACCTCAGCCAGCTTGCCGTCCTTGATGGTGAAGATGACTTCGAACGGATCGTGCAGGCCCTGGCACATGGCGGAGTAGTCGCCGTCAGCAGCGCCAGCCCAGACCGGACCGTTGTTTTCAGCCTTCTCGTAAACCTTGATCTCGGAGACGCCGCCGAAAGCGGTCTGCGCAGCAGCGCGGCCGGAGAGCATGGCCTCGGAGAGGAAGGTGCCGTTCTGATAGAGGTTGGAGAAGTAGGAGCCCAGCTCGCCGGCCTCGTACAGGCCCGGGATCGGCTGGTCGTTCCAGTCGAGGACGCGGCCAGCGGTGTCGCGCTTGGCGCCGCCGGTGGTGCCGACCAGAGTCGGGGTGATGGACACGGCATAGTACGGAGCGGTGTCGATCGGAGCCATCTTCTCGGGGTTGCGGCCAAACTCGGAGTCAACGCCCGCGGCGCAGTCGGCGTTCCACTTCTCGATGGTCGCCTTCAGCTGCTCCGGATCGCGGCCGATCTTCTCAGCCAGCTCTTCGATGGTGTCGGCCTTGATGATCCAGCCCTTTTCGATCTCGGCGAGGTTGTCGCTGGTCCACATGTAGCCTTCGGTGGTGGTCGGCCAGCTCAGCCACTGGGAAGCGATGGAGCCGGCAGCGCGGGTCTTCTCGTCGAAGATCACGTCGACCGGGAGCGCCTTCTCGTGCGGCAGGTCAACATAGCGGCCGTACTCGAGGTACTTCATGTGCTGGCGATGATAGCCGGTGGCCTCGTCGTAGAAGCGGGTGCCGTCGGCGCTGATCTCGATCCAGGAGTTGCCGGCCATGGTGAAGTTGCGCATGAAGGTCGCCTCATGCTCCGGAACCTTGATGCCCAGCCAGAAGCCGCCGGACTGGGTCTGGTTCTTCATGTGCCAGATCTGAGCGCCGGCTTCCATCAGCATCTTGATGCCGTCGCCGGTGTTGCCCGGGGTACCAGCGGTGTAGACGACGTCCATACCGTGGAAGTCGCGCTGCATCTGCAGGTTGTTCTCATAGCCGCCGCAGGCGAGCAGGGTGCCCTTCGCGGACTTGATGGCGATCTCGGTGCCGTCCGGCTGGCGGGCGATCACACCGAAGACTTCCTTGGTGAACGGATCCTGAACCAGGGAGATGGCCGGGGTCTCGTAGGCGACTTCGATGCCGCGGGAGGTGCAGGCCAGATCGAAGCAGCGCCACACGCCGCCGTTCTCGAAGGTGGAGCCGATCTTGCGCAGGTGAGCGGAGCAGCCGTCGAAGGTGGAGCCTTCGAAGGAGTCAAACTCGACGACCATGGAGCCCCACTTGAGCTCGCCGCCGCCGACGTAGCCGGCCTCATAGCCGACGCCCGCCGCGATGGACTCGATCCACGGGAGCTGATCCGCGAAGCCCTGGCACAGCCAGGTCAGATACTCGTCCGGAATCGGGTTGGGCAGGTTGCAGTTGTACAGGTAGGTCTTGACGGTCTCAACAGCGCTCTGAGCCGGGACGAGGAACGTCTGGCCGGAAGCGATGGAGTTGCCGCCCGCGAGGGTACGCGGCATCTTCTCAAGCACGAGAATCTCAGCGGTCGGGTCGATGTCGTACGCCTCGACAGCCGCCGCAGCGCCCGCCAGGCCGTAGCCGACGATCAGGAAGTCGACCTCACGATCCCACTTCTCCACGTGCTGAACCGGGGTCACCCAGTCTTCCTCAGCAAAGGCGCAGGCGCTCATCGCGATGGTGAGCACGAGGCACAGCGCAAGGCACAGCCACTTCTTCATAGTTGTTTTCCTTCCTTTCCATCTTGTCCGCCGCTTTCGCGGCATTGTAGGAATTTTGACGATTCCTGACGCATCATTTCATCCTCCGGACAAAACGCCGCCCCATTTATCGTCCATAATGACATTATACACCCTAAAGTCGTTTGAGAGGCAAGCGACTTTGCAAAAAAAGAAACAATCTTCCCGCACTTTCCTTTTCCGGCTCCGTTTCTCCCGTCCATGTCTGTTTTTTCTGCATGTCCGCACATTATGCGAATAAACCACACAGATACGGCGTTTTGCTTCGTGTTCCTCCCGGGCGAAACTCTCAAGCCGCTTTGGATTTTCCGCGCCGTGCAATCCTCCGCCCCTGCCGCAGCCCAATTGCCGTCGCCCTGCGGGCGGGACGGACGAGGCCCCATGCCGCAGCGCGCGCCAGGCGGGGCATGCTCAAAAAAGCGGTTGCCCGCGCCGGATTTAACTGGTATAATATAAAGGTAGATCATTCGCAAGATGATGAAGCGCTCCATGCCGGGCGTCTTCACAATCCGGTCAGACAGAGTGCCGCGCACCGCTGCGCGCTGAAAGGAACACATGAAACGATTTGCTTTATACCGTGCGCTGCCTGCGCTTATGCTCGCCGCCGCCCTGTGCCTTGCGCCCTGCGCGCTGGCGGAGGAGGCCGAGGACAATCCCGTGCTGCAGACGGCCAAGCAGGCCAACCTGCGCAAAAAGCCCGGCAAGAAGGGCATGATGCTCGATACCATCAGGAAGGGGCAGACCGTCGAGGTGCTCGACACCGTGTACGACGGCGGAGAGGAATGGGCCTACATCCGCGTCCGGCGCACCGGCTACAAGGGCTACATGATGATGAGCCTGCTGGAGCCGACGCCGTCCCCGACGCCCACGCCCTCCCCCACGCCTGTGCCGACGCCCACGCCCGTGCCCACCCCGACGCCCACGCCCACGCCCGTGCCCACGCCCACGCCCGTGCCCACCCCGACCCCCTCGCCCACGCCGGACATCATGCCGGGCGAAATCACCTACGAGGAAACCGGAAACGGCAGGACGACCAGCAGGGTCAACCTGCGCAGGCGGCCCGGCGGCAGGCGTCTGCTGGAGCTTGAGGAGGGCGAGGAGCTGATCCTCACCGCCGAGGTGACGTATGAGGACGAGCTGTGGTACCGCGTGAAGACGGACCGCGGTCAGAAGGGCTATGCGCTGGCGGAGTTTATACGCGTGCTGCGCCCGGTCACGCTCGTCCCTGTGGATGAGGAGAGCGTGCTTGAGCGCTTCCCCGTCGTGCAGTGCGACCCGATCGAGGCCATCAACGCCGCCGAACCCTTCTATTATACAGAGGAAGAGCTCGCGCAGTATCAGACGCTGAGCGTGGGCATGGTCAACAGCGACGTGCTCGCCCTCAAAAAGCGTCTGTACGCGCTGGGCTATTATACCAAGCCGAACGAGAATTCCCGCTACACCGAGTCGACCGCCGACGTCATCCGCGATTTCCAGCGCGACAACGGCCTGCCGCGCACCGGCGAGGCGGATCCCCACACGTTGGCGATGCTCTTTGACGAGCGCGTGCTGCCCCGGGTCGGCAGCCCTGTGGAGCTCAAGTATCTGGACAACCGCGAGGCCGATCTCTGGATCCAGCGGGCGGAGGTCTCCTCCTTCAGCTTCCACGGCAGCGTGCAGGTCAGCATCCGCAACAATTCCGGCGCGAAGCTCTCCCGCTTCGGCCTGAAGGTCATCCCCTACTACTCCACCGGCGAGGCCGCCGACATGGCCGATACCTTCGCCGAGGAGATCGAGCGCGAGTACAACAGCGAAAAGATCTCCATCGCCGACGGACGCTCCTACTCCGACTTCTACGTGCCCGAGCCCGACGAGGGCGACGACGATGACGACGACGGCTTCGTCAACGAGGAGTGGAACGAGATCGTCAACGGCGGCAGCTCGGAGGAGGTGCAGACCTTCTATCCGCATCACTTCCAGATCAGCCGCAAGAACTACTTCTCCGGCGCGCAGGTTGCCGTCAGCTGGTACCGCTCCGGCGGAAAGAACATCTACGTCGACGACGACCAGATGATCTTCGTCTCCGCCGGCCGCGGCGCGGGCGAAAGCCTCATCCACACCCTGCCCATCGAGATCACCGACGAGGAGGTCGAGATGGCAAAGTGGGCCATGGGCGTGACCACGCGCTACGTGCTGCCCGTCTATCAGGAGCACTACAATCTCCCGCAGGGCGCATGGATCAAGGAAGTGGCGAAGAACTCCCCCGCCGAGGACGCGGGCCTCATGGCCGAGGACGTCATCGTCGGCGTGGGCGACATCACCATCCTCGGCGACGCGACGCTGCGCAAGGCGCGCGCGAGCATCGCCCCGGGCGAGAGCGCCGCGGTCACCTTCTGGCGCGACGGCGCGTACTATGAGACCGAGCTGTTCAGGCCGGAAGAATAAAATCGCATAAGCAAAAAGATCTGTCTTTCTGGGTTGTATCCTGTTAAACGGACAATGAAATAAGAGACCTCCTGTTGTAGAATAAAGATGAATCTACAACAGGAGGTTTTGTCATGCCAAGAACATATACGAAGATGGAGAATTTAGCGGAAGAAGTATTCAGAAGAAAAGAAGCGGGTGAAACCAACCGTCAAATCGGAGAAAGCCATGGTTTAAGCAAGAAGCAGATCAAACAGCTGGTCAGCCGTCAGAATCGAAAGAAGCGTATGATCGAAGCAGGATATCTGCCTCAGCCGAAAGGTAGGCCAAGGAAGAATGCCGATACCGAAGAGGCACGTCGGAATAATGAATTGATCCAGTTGAGAATGACTGTAGATTTACTGCGAAATTTTCTGTCCGAAGCTGGAAGGAGGTGAAGCTGAAGTATCGGGTTATCGAACGTTTCCGCGGGAAATACGATATTGGAGATATGTGTAAAGTATTTCAGGTATCCCGAAGTGGATACTATGCGTGGAGAAAGCGGCAGCAGCAGACGCCGAAAGATCAGTGGCTGATTAACCTGATTATGGAATGTCAGCAAAAATGTAATTACACCTATGGATGCAGACGCGTCAAACGTTGGCTGGCTCGTACAAAAAACAAGAAGGTGAATCTTAAAGCGGTTCTTCGGATTATGCGGAAGCTGTATGCTCTCGCGCAGATCCGACGCAGGAGGCCATATACGCATTACAAACAGTGCGCATTTAAGTATCAGAATCTGCTTAACAGGCAATTCCACCAAGAGAAGCCAAATCAATTCTGGGTGACAGACATCACATACATTCCCCTTCAAAGTAGAATGCTCTATATGTGTGCAGTATTGGATTTGTGTGGCCGAACTGTACTGGCATGGCGTATCGGCGACGATATGACGGCCTCGCTTGTGACAGATACAGTCAAAGACGCCTTAATACAAGAAAAGGTCGCTGGTGGACTCGCACTCCACAGCGACCAGGGGTCTCAATACACATCCAAAGCATACTTTGACCTAAGTCAAGAATACCACTTCTCACCGTCCATGTCCAGTCCCGGTTGTCCTTATGACAATGCTGCTATGGAGAATTTCTTTGGCACACTCAAATCTGAATGCTTGCATAGGGCGCATTATTCGTCACGGCAACAAGTTGAACAATTGATTACTGAATACATCCATTTCTACAACTACGAACGTATTAATCTAAAAGACGGCCTCACTCCCGTTGAAATCAGGAGCAAGGCCGCGTAATCTTATGAAATTCTACGACAGGTTCTTTTTTTCGTGTCCTTTGAACTGGGAACAGTCCACTCTTATTTCATTGTCCGTTTAGAGGGATACAACCCATATGAGACAACCCCTTCTGGATTTCAAACGGAATAAAACCGCTTTTCACATCTATGCATTCATTCATAGAGCCACGAATTTACATCTGGATAAGTGTATTCGTATCCATATTCTTTTGCCCATTGAGCAGCATATGAACCCCGTGTCACTATAAACTGCGCTTCATTACCAATTCTAGCAAATGCTCCCTCACCAATTGATAAAACGCCCTCTGGAATTGAAACAAACATTAAAGAATGACAATCTATAAATGCC
>JAFQOY010000214.1 GCA_017412025.1 Clostridia bacterium
TCGCTTTCGCGCGATCAGTTCAATCTGTATAAGCTGGTGTATCTGCGCTTCGTCGCCTGCCAGATGGCAGACGCTGTGTATGAGACGCAGCAAATCGAAATTGCAAATGATAGCGGCGTGGTGCTTCGCTCCAGTGCGGAAAAGCTCAAGTTTGCGGGCTTTACGGCTGTGTATGAGGAATCCCGCGACGAGGGCGCGCAGGATGAACAGATTGCCCATGCGCTGACTGACGTGAGCGAGGGCAGTGAGGCTGTGATCGATGAGACCGAGGCCACGCAGCATTTCACGCAGGCGCCGCCGCGCTATACCGAGGCGTCGCTGGTGCGTGCGCTGGAGGAGAAGGGCATCGGCCGTCCGTCGACCTATGCGCCGACGATATCCACCATTCTGGCGCGCGGCTATGTTTCCCGCGAGAAAAAACAGCTCTATCCCACCGAGCTGGGCGTAATGATCACCGATATGATGAAGGAGCACTTCACCGATATCGTGGATATCGCCTTCACTGCCGGCATGGAAGAGCAGCTGGACAGCGTGGAAGAGGGCAAGATGGAATGGCGCGATGTGCTTCGTCAGTTCTACGGCCCGTTTGAAGAGACGCTGGAAAAGGCCGAGGCCGAAATCGAGAAGATCGAGATCAAAGACGAGGTATCCGACGTCGTGTGCGATAAGTGCGGCTCGATGATGGTGTATAAGTTTGGCCGCTTTGGCCGCTTCCTGGCCTGTCCGAACTTCCCGGATTGCCGCAATACCAAGGCGATCCAGGTGGAAATCGCTGCGCCCTGCCCGGCATGCGGCGGCAAGCTGCTGGAGAAGACCTCCCGCAAGGGCCGCAAGTTCTATGGCTGCGAGCGATATCCGGAGTGCGAGTTCGTCTCCTGGGAGATGCCGGTTGCTGAGAAGTGCCCCAAGTGCGGCGGCTATATGGTCTTTAAGCGTGGCCGCAAGGGCGAGAATTATCATGTCTGTGCAAACGAAACCTGCCGCGAGCGCGTGATTGCTCCGGCCAGCGAGGAAAACGATGAATAAAGCTACGGTCATTGGTGCCGGTCTGGCGGGCTGCGAGGCAGCCTGGCAGCTGGCAAAACGCGGCGTGCAGGTCACGCTTGTGGAGATGAAACCGGAAAAGTATACGCCCGCGCATCACAGCGCGGGCTTTGCTGAACTGGTCTGTTCCAATTCCCTGCGCAGCGATCAGCTGACCAATGCTGTGGGCCTGCTCAAGGAGGAGATGCGCCAGCTCGGCAGCCTGATCATGCAGGCGGCAGATGCTACGCGCGTGCCGGCAGGCGGCGCGCTGGCGGTGAATCGCGAGGCGTTTTCTGCCTATATCACCAGGGCCATCGAGGAAAATGCAAACATCACCGTCGTGCGTGAAGAGATCACCGAGATTCCCGAGGGTAATGTGATCATCGCTACAGGTCCGCTGACCAGCGACGCCCTGGCGGATAGAATCGCACAGCTGCCGGGCCTTGAGACGCTGAATTTCTATGACGCTGCGGCGCCGATCGTCTCCGGCGAATCGCTGGATATGAGCAAGGTTTTCCGTGCGGGCCGATATGGCCGGGGCGACGATTATCTCAACTGCCCCTTTACCCGCGAGGAATACATGGCCTTTTACGAAGCGCTGCTCACTGCTGAAAAGGCGGATGTGCATGGCTTTGACGGTACGCAGGTCTTTGAGGGCTGCATGCCCATCGAGGTGATGGCTTCCCGCGGCGAGATGGTGATGGCCTTCGGCCCGATGAAGCCGGTGGGCCTGACGGACCCCAGAACCGGACGCGAGCCCTATGCCGCCGTGCAGCTGCGCGCAGAGAACAGCGAGGGCACGATGTATAACCTCGTGGGCTTCCAGACGAGGCTCAAGTGGGGGGAGCAAAAGCGCGTCTTCTCGATGATTCCGGGTCTGGAGAATGCCGAATTCCTGCGCTACGGCGTGATGCACCGCAATACGTTCCTGCATTCGCCGGGTTTTCTGGATGAGCATTATCAGATGATCGCGCGCCCGGGCACGTATTTTGCTGGCCAGATGACGGGCGTGGAGGGCTATGTGGAGAGCGCATCCAGCGGTATGGACGCGGGTATCTCGCTGGCGCGGCAGATGCTTGGCATGGAGAGCGTGGATTTTACCCGGCTGACGGCGATCGGCGCGCTCGGTTATCATGTCGCGCAGGCGACAGGAGATTTCCAGCCGATGAATGCAAACTTTGGATTGATTGAGAGCTATCCCAAGAAGATCCGCAATAAGCAGGAACGCTACGGCGCCATCAGTGCGCGCTCGCTCAATTTCATCGAGGCGCTGCGCAGCAATCCGCTCGCGTGTGATTTTTATCCGGAAGGCTGAGAGACTGCTGACTGGCGGAAGAATGAATTGAATAAACGAATGACAGTGTGATATAATCATGCTGTCATTCTTGATATGGAGGAACAGAATATGCAGCTGAAGGGTACAACCATTTGCGCTGTTTTGAAAGACGGAAAGATTGCAGTAGCCGGTGACGGTCAGGTGACGA
>JAFQOY010000215.1 GCA_017412025.1 Clostridia bacterium
AATGTCACCAAGGGCTATCTGGCGCGCTATGCGAAGCTGGTGTCCAGCGCGAATAAGGGCGCGATTGTCGAGTAAATCGAATATCAGGGAGCTGCAGGAGACTGCGGCTCTCTTTTTCTTGCCAAACCCTGTGCAATGGGTTACAATGCAGGGAAAAGGAGTTGACGCGCATGTGTAAACTGATGATCCCCGACATCATGCTCGCAGACGAGATCCGCGCATATCGCCAGTCGTTTCTAAAAAGCGGCGATTCCATGGACGGCACGGGAAGCCTGCGCAGGCGAGAAGAACCGGCGGACTGGATTGCGGATAACATACAGTGCTCCCGGCGGGAAACGACACCGAAGAACCTTGTGCCTGCAACGCAATTCGTCTATCTGCGCAAGTATGATCAGAAGATTGTCGGCATGATTCAGGTGCGTCATGCGCTTAATGCTTATCTTGCGAAATATGCGGGGCACATCGGATACAGTGTGCGTCCGGACGAGCGACGCAAGGGCTATGCCTCGCAAATGCTGCGCGATGTGCTGCCATATTGCCGGGAAATCGGGCTGGATCGGGTGCTGGTCACCTGCAATGCCGCTAACGAGGGCAGCCGCAGGACGATCATCAAAAACGGCGGCGTGTACGACGGCACGGTGCATGAGCCGGGCGAAAATGTGGATATCGAGCGCTACTGGATTGCGCTTTGAAAGAAGGAGGAAAAGCGATGAGCTGCAAGTATACGGTGAAAAAGGTGAAAGCCCCCTGCTGGAATGAGATCGAATCGGTGGAGCTTGTCCATCAGCCGTGGCTGCCTGCCTGCGAAATCAGCGCAAAGGCGCAGCTTTGCCACGACGGTGAAAACCTCTATGTGCGCATGGAAGCAAGCGAACAGAACATCCGCGCGGAACTGACGGGCCTGCTGGACCAGGTCTGCAACGACAGCTGCATGGAGTTCTTCTTTGCCCCGAAGACGGACGATGCGCGCTACTTCAACTTTGAATGGAATAAGCTGTGCAACGCTTATGTGGGCTTTGGCAGCGAGCGCAAGACCCGCGTCCGTCAGATTCTCAAAAATCCGAAGGATACCTTTGCGCCGCAGAGCTTTGATACGGCGAAAGGCTGGGCGATTGAATATAGGATTCCGCTGAGCTTTATCCGGATGTACGTACCGGAGTTTGAATTCAAGGGGGAGGCTGCGTGCAATTTCTACAAGTGCGGCGATATGACGAGAATTCCGCATTACCTGGCCTGGGCGCCGCTTTCCAGTGAGAAGCCGGATTACCACAGGCGCTGGGACTTTGGCACGCTGGCGTTTGAATAAGGAAAGGCGGAAAAGCAGCCTGCCTGTGTATGATGAGGATAAAATCTACAGGAAAACGCCTGAATCGGGAGCATGAAGGCGGGTGTATTCGTCATATATATGAATGGGAAATGCGCAAACGACCAAGAATTGCCAAAAAGCCTTGAAATATGCTTCGGATGTGGTTTATACTACATGATGAAGTAAACCGTCAATCTGAGGAGGGCTGAGCATGTTTTGTCCCCATTGCCATAACAAGATCCCGGACGGATCGAACATCTGTCCGCTGTGTTATTCCAATCTGGCGGGCCTGAAGCCGCAGCACAGCGCTGCGCCGGCAGATCCGTCCCAGCCGGAGGAGAAGGCTGCGCCTGTGCGCAAGAGCAGCGGCCGCAGCAAAAAGCCTGCATATACCAAGGGCAGCCGCGGCAGCAAGAAGAGCGCGGACAAGACGCCGATGATCATTGCATTCGGTCTGATCGTGATTCTGATCGTGATCATTGCACTGATCGTCAAGTCCATGTTTGGCGCAGGCGATGCGAAGCAGCAGGTGACGAATGCGCCTGTTCAGCAGCAGGGCCAGAATCCCCAGCAGGGCAACTTTGTCGTCTTCGGCGCGACGCCGACCCCGACCGTGAAGCCGGCGACCACGCCGACCCCGGCGATTCAGGTGACCCCGACGCCGACCCCGGCGCCCGTCGCCGCAACGACCTATGTCACCCTGCGCAAGGGCGATGAAGGCCCCGATGTTGTGACGCTGCAGCAGGCTCTGGCGGAGCTGGGCTATCTCACCGGCGCGGCGGACGGCAACTTTGGCACCGGCACGCAGACCGCGGTGAAGAAGTTCCAGCAGGACAGGGGCCTGGATGCTGACGGCATTGCCGGCAAGATGACGCAGGAGGCGCTGTTCAAGGAGTCTTCTGTGACCCCGATTCCCGATGCGACCGTGGGTCCGAACGACATCATGGACCTGCCGGGCTGATTTGTACCAAGGAAGAGGCTGTAAAGATCGATTCTTTACAGCCCCTTTTCGATTGATGATCAAGACAAACCCTTGCTTGGAGATCATATATGAAAAAACACATTTTGATCCTGCTGATCCTTGTCTGCCTGCTGCCCGCGTGCGCGCTGGCTGCGCCGCAGCTTTACAGCGTGCTGCCCGGCGATGCGTCGCTGGTGAGCGGTGCAGACGGTTGGTATTTCGACTTTTTCGCCAATGAGGGCGGCACGCTGAGCATGGAGCTGCTCAGCGGCGAGACGGGTGAAACCCTGTACAGCGTCGGCGGCATGGCTGTGGAGGCTGGCAATGGACGCATGCACTGGAACGGTCTTTTCCCTGATGGCGCGGCCGTGCCTGCGGGTGATTACATGGCGCAGGTGCGGATGAAGAACTTCTGGGGTGAGGAGAGCGGCAGCAGCGTGTTTTCGCTGCATATCTTTGAAAGCGAAGCGCAGCGCAGCGAAAATACGCTGGATCTGAGCTTGCTTGCGGCCGAGGAAGCCGCCGTCTGGGAAGAGGGCGAAATCGTGCCGCAGGATATTGAAGTGCAGCAGGAGGGCGGCATTCCGTCGGCGACGGGCTTCTGGGATATGAATCCGGACGACTACGACCTGAGCAATCCTGATCACCAGCAGGCGATCTGGGATCTGATGATGCAGCCGATCACCGTGCTTGAAGGCGATCAGACGGAGAATATCTACATAACCAACGAACCGGGCATCAGCGCGCGCCCCTATAAGGAAAACTGCGCGGGCGAGCTGCATGGACAGAGCCAGGGCGTCAATGTGCTTGCCATCGAGGGCGATTATGCGCTCATCGAGGCATACACCAACGACGGCACGAAGACCGACAACAGCTATATGGAGTCCATCGCGGCGAGCAAGGTGCAGGGCTATGTGAAAAAGAGCCGCCTGAA
>JAFQOY010000216.1 GCA_017412025.1 Clostridia bacterium
ATCCTTCTTGCGGGTCTTCTTGCCGGAGGCCGCGAACTTGGCGATGGAGCCGGTCGGGGTCGCCTTGGAAGCCTGACCGCCGGTGTTGGAGTACACCTCGGTATCCAGAACCAGGATGTTGACGTCTTCGCCCTGAGCCAGGACATGGTCGACGCCGCCGTAGCCGATGTCGTAAGCCCAGCCGTCGCCGCCGAAGATCCACTGGCTCTTCTTGACCATCATGTCCTTCATGGACGCGATTTCCTTGCAGAGCTCGCAGTCGCAGTCCTTGACAGCCTCGTACAGAGCAGCGGAGGAATCCTTGGACTTCTCGCCGTCCATCATCGTGGCCAGCCAGGCCTCGCAGACTTCCTTCTTCGCCTCGTCCTTGCCCGCCAGCTCGGTCACGAGCTCAGCCAGCTTGGCGCGGCGCTGCGTGGTCGCCAGGTTCATGCCGAAGCCGAACTCAGCGTTGTCCTCGAACAGGGAGTTCGCCCAGGCCGGGCCATGACCCTTGTCGTTGGTGGTGTACGGAACGGTCGGGGCGGAGCCGCCATAGATGGAGGAGCAGCCGGTCGCGTTCGCGATCATCATGCGATCGCCGAAGAGCTGGGTAACGAGCTTGACGTACGGGGTCTCGCCGCAGCCAGCGCAGGCGCCGGAGAACTCAAACAGCGGCTTGAGGAACTGAGATTCCTTGACGTTGGCCTTGTTGAGGATCTTCTCGTCGACTTCCGGAATGGTCTGGGCGTAATCCCAGTTGGCCTCTTCCTTCAGCTGGGAAGCCAGCGGCTTCATGGTCAGGCACTTGCCCAGGCAGACGTCCGTACAGTTGCCGCAGCCGGTACAATCCAGCGGAGACACCTGAATGCGATACTGCTTGCCGGCAAACTGCTTGCCCAGCGCCTTCTTGGTGACGAAGGTCTCCGGAGCAACGCCCTCGTCCACGATGTACGGACGGATAGCGGCGTGCGGGCAGACCAGAGAGCACATGTTGCACTGCACACACTTGGTGACGTCCCACTCCGGAACGTTCACGGCGATGCCGCGCTTCTCGAACTTGGTGGTACCGGTCGGGCAGGTGCCGTCAGCCTCGATGGCAGAAACCGGCAGCTTGTCGCCTTCCTGAGCGAGAACCGGCTTGATGAAGGACTCGTAGTACTCGCCGCCGTCGATCTTGACAGCCTCGGCGCCGGTGGTCGCATTGGCCCACTCGGCCGGGACCTTGACCTCACGCAGGCCGGAGATCGCGATGTCGATGGCGTCCCAGTTCTTCTGAACGATGGCGTCGCCCTTCTTGCCATAGGTCTTCTTCGCATACGCCTTCATGTACTCGTCAGCCTGATCGTACGGGATGACGTCGGCCAGCTTGAAGAACGCGGCCTGCATGATGGTGTTGATGCGGTTGCCCATGCCGACCTGAGCGGCCAGCTTGATGGCGTCGATCGCGTAGAACTTGATGCCCTTCTTGGCGATCATCTGCTTCATGGTCGCCGGCAGCTGAGCGTCGAGCTCCTCGTCGGTCCACTCGCAGTTGAGCAGGAAGGTGCCGCCGTCCTTGATGGAGGAGATCATGTCATACTGGGTGACATAAGCGCTCTTGTGGCAGGCGGTGAAGTCGGACGCGTCGATCTGGTACGGAGACTGGATCGGGGTCTTGCCGAAACGCAGGTGAGAAACGGTCAGGCCGCCGGACTTCTTGGAGTCGTATGCGAAGTAAGCCTGAGCGTACAGGTCGGTGTGATCGCCGATGATCTTGATGGAGTTCTTGTTGGCGCCGACGGTGCCGTCAGAACCCAGACCATAGAACTTGCAGGCGATGGTGCCTTCCGGAGCGGCGTTGAAGATCTCGCCGACCTCGAGGCTGGTGTTGGTCACGTCGTCCACGATGCCGACGGTGAAGTGGTTCTTCGGAGCCTCAGCCTTGAGGTTCTCAAAGACAGCCTTCACATGGGTCGGGGTGAACTCCTTGGAGCCCAGACCATAGCGGCCGCCGACAACAGCGATGTCCTTGCCGGCCTCGGTGAGAGCGGCGACGACGTCGAGGTAGAGCGGCTCGCCCAGGGAACCGGATTCCTTGGTGCGGTCCAGAACAGCGATCTTCTTGCAGGTCGCCGGCAGAGCGTTCACGAAGCGCTCGGTGCAGAACGGACGGTAGAGGTGAACGGCGACGAGGCCGACCTTCTCGCCCATCGCGACGAGCTTGTTGATCGCTTCGGTCGCAACGTCGCAGCCGGAGCCCATGGCGACCATGACGTACTCGGCGTCAGCAGCGCCAACGTAATCAAACGGCTTGTGCGGGCGGCCGGTGATCTTGCCAACTTCGTCCATGACTTCCTCGACGATCGCCGGGGTGGCCAGGTAGTACTTGTTGGCAGCCTCGCGGCCCTGGAAGTAGATGTCGGGGTTCTGAGCGGTGCCGCCCAGGTGCGGATGCTCCGGATTCAGCGCGCGGGCGCGGAACTCGGCGACCTTGTCCCACGGCATGAGCTTGGCGATATCTTCATAGGAGATCTCGTCAATCTTCTGAATCTCGTGAGAGGTACGGAAGCCGTCGAAGAAGTGCAGGAACGGCACGGAGCTCTTCAGGGTCGCCAGGTGAGCGACGAGCGCCATGTCCTCAGCTTCCTGAACAGAGTTGGAAGCGAGCATCGCAAAGCCGGTCTGACGGCAGGCCATAACGTCGGAATGGTCGCCGAAGATGGACAGAGCATGATACGCCAGCGCACGGGCAGAAACGTGGAAAACGCTGGGCAGCAGCTCGCCCGCGATCTTGTACATGTTCGGGATCATCAGCAGCAGGCCCTGGGACGCGGTGAACGTCGTGGTCAGAGCGCCGCCCTTGAGAGAGCCGTGCACAGCACCGGCCGCGCCAGCCTCGGACTGCATCTCAGCGATGCGGACGGTCTGGCCGAACAGGTTCATACGGTCATGCGCAGCCCAGTCATCCGCAACTTCCGCCATCGGGGAAGACGGGGTGATCGGGTAGATCGCGGCCACATCGCTGAACGCATACGCGACATGGCTGACAGCAGTATTGCCGTCAACGGTCATTTTCTTAACAGCCATTGGTATTACCTCCCTATGTGAATCAAGGATAACCAGTTTTTGTGAGAACCTCCTCCAGGGCATAAATACCCCACGACGGACAGTTCTCGACGTATCTATTATAGCCAACCGACAAAATGCTGTCAAGGCTGACAGGAAATTTCCCCTGCTTTTTTGTGCATATTACTGCGCCTGCCTCGTTTTTTTGCATGTTTAGCCGCAGATATGGTTTGCATATATTCCGCCAGGCGCAAAAAACGCCGGCGCATTTCTGCGCCGGAAATTCATTTTCTGCTGTACAGCGCTGAAAATGCGCGAAGCGAAGCGCGCATCAGCAGCCCCTGCGCCGCCACCAGCGCATCGCCGCTATTGATGGCATACCCGGAAAGCTCGCGCTGGTTGCGCCGCGCAAAGTCCGTCGCCTCGCACGCAATCTCCGGCGGCAGGCCGTAGGCCGTGATATTCTTGACCGTGCTCAGCGCAATCTGGCCCACGCGGCGGGAAAGCGCGCGCCGGGCGGGCACATCCTGCGTATCCCCGGCAAGCGCATGCAGCCTGCGGCAGACCTCAAGATAGCTTGCGCACCAGCGGCTCGAACGCGCAAAGGACTTCATGATGCTCCCCTCGCGCTGACGGTAGCGCAGGATCACATCCTCATACGCCGCCGCGCGCTGCGCGCACAGCAGAGCAGGCGCCTGAAACAGCTCGTCCTCAAAGAGCAGCCCCTCCGCCATGCGCAGACGGTTTTCCCTAAGAAACGCAAGCCTGTAAACGCACTGCCAGACCATTGGCTCGTACATGTCCGCACGGCACTGCGACGCAAACAGCGCCGCGCCCGTCATCACTTGAGTCGCCTCAATCGCCGCGCCCGGCGTTTCCTTCCCCGTCTCATCGTCAAAGCAGACATATCTGGCCTTGGCGATATCCAGCGCGTTTTCCTTCGCGGCGCGCGCAAGGCGGTAAAGCGCCTGCGGCTCGGGCAGGTCGTCGCTGTCAAGGAAATAGACGTACTCGCCCTGCGCCTGGTCAAGCCCGGTATTGCGCGCGGCGGAAAGACCGCCGTTTGCAGCCCTGCGGATCACGCGGGCATTTGCATGCGCGCGGCAGAAATCCGCGGCGATTGCCGCGCACCCGTCATGTCCGCAGTCGTCCACCAGCAGGATTTCGCACGCCTCCCCCGGCAGCTGCGCCGCGCGCTCAAGGCAGCTGCCGATATACTTTTCCACATGATAAAACGGTATCACGACGCTGAGCAGCATGGCGTTTGATCTCCTTCCGCGCCGCGCAATTCTCTCCCTTGCGCATCATGGCGTTTTGTGCGATAATAAAGTATCTATGGCGTATTATAGCATATTTATCCGCTGGAGGGAAGCAGAATGATCAGCGTGATCGTCATCGGCAAAAACGAAAGCGCGCGGCTTGAAAACTGCATGCGCAGCATCCAGCAGGCGCTCGGCGTGCTCAAGCACGAGATTCTCTACGTCGATTCGCGCTCTACAGATGACAGCGTCGCCCGCGCAAAGGCGCATGGCGCGCGCTGCTTCCTGCTCAGCGATGAAAACACCACAGCGGGGCTCGGCCGTTATATCGGCACGCAGGAGGCTGAAGGCGAATACCTGCTGTTCCTTGACGGGGATATGGAGCTGATGCCGGGCTTTTGCGAACAGGCCATGATGACCATCGCCTCAAGGGATGCTGCCGGCGTGACCGGCATCCGCGAGGACGTCTACTTGAAAGACGGAAAAGCCGCCGGGCATAACGAGAATTACTTCATGTGCACACAGGCGCGCGTCTGCCCCGAATTCGGCGGCGCGCTGTTCATCAAGGCCGACGCGCTCAAGCAGGCCGGCGGCTGGTCGCCGGACACCATCGCCTGCGAGGAGGCCGAGCTGCATGCCCGCCTGCGCGCATGCGGTTTATGCGTGATGGAAATCCCCGTGCCGATGATTCGCCATACCGACGCCGTGCGCGACGGACGCGGCGTGCTGGGCACGGTCTTCTCCCGCCGCCGTCTGGGCGAGGGGCAGGCGCTTCGCTGCGCCATGGCGCTTGGCAAGGCCAACGCCTATCTGCGCTTTGAGCAGGAAAAGTTCTCCCTGTACGTCATCGACTGGATCTGCGTGCTGCTCATCCTGCTCTTTGGCATATACGGCGCTTTAGGCGCGCTGTTCTTCCAGGCAGCGCAGCTGGGCCGGTGCATCGCCCGCAGGCGCATGCGCTCTTTTGTCTCCCAGAAGCTCTTCTTCTTTGCCTTCCCCTGCGGCCTTGCGACGTACAAAAAACGCAGCCGCGCTTACACACAGGCTTAATCCCATTTCTCACACAGAAACGGTGTATACATGATGATCAGAATCAGCTTTATCGTCGTCGCGTACAACGCGGAGCGCTGCCTCGGCGATCTGCTTGAGGATCTGCTTGCCCAGAGCGTACCGAAGAAAAGCATTCAGGCGCTTCTGGTGGACAGCGCCTCCAGCGACAATACCCGGCGCATCATGGAGGAATTTGCCGCGCGCGCCCCGTTTGAAACGCTGGTGCTCGACAACCCCAGGCGCTGGCTGGCCAGCGGCATCAACGTCGCGCTCGCCGCCGCCACAGGCGACGCCGTCATCCGGCTGGACGCGCATGCCCGCATGCCCGCCGATTTCCTTGAAAAGAACGTGCGTGCGCTCCAGCGGGGCGAGGATATTGTCGGCGGCTGCGTCGCCGGCGGCGAACCCAGGGGCGCGTGGGAAAGCGTGCTGCGCACGGTGGATACCTCCCGCTTCTGCGGCGGCGCAGCGCCCTTCCGCAACAGCGGCGAGGCGCGCTATGTCGATACGCTGGCCTATGCGCTCTACCGCCGCGAGGTATACGATGCCGTCGGCCTGTACGACGAGCGCCTGCGCCGCACCGAGGACAACGACATGCACTACCGCATGCGCAAAGCAGGCTACAGGTTCTACTTTTCGCCCGATATTCTCTCCTATCACGCCGCGAGAAGCACGCTGCGCGGCCAGCTCCGCCAGAAGTGGGGCAACGGCTACTGGATCGGCCGCACGATGCGCATCCAGCCGCGCTGCTTCGCGCCGAGGCATCTGATCCCCGCCGCGTTTGTGCTGGCGCTGCTGCTGTGCGCGCTGCTGCTGCCTGTGTGGCCGCTGCCGTTGGCGCTGCTGGTGCTTGCCTATGGCATCTGCGACCTGTATTTCGCCATTGCCGGCGCGATGAGCCAGTCCCGCGGAAGGCTTGCCGCGCTGCTTGCGCTGCCGTTTCTCTTCCCGGCCGTGCACATCGTATACGGCGCGGCGACCATCGCCGGGCTTGCGCATACAGGCAGGAAATAACCAGCCGGATATCGCCGCATGATTCACGAAGGGAGGCTTCGCCTTGCTCAGCTGGATTGAAGACGTCACCCGATTCATCTTCCTTGAGGACGCGCCCGAAAAAGCGGATATCCTCTTTATCCCGGGCAACGGGCACGCCGCGCCCTCCGAGCTGGCCGCCCGTCTCTTTCGCGAAGGCTTTGCGCCGTATGTCATCCCCTCCGGCCGGTACGCCATCGGGCTGCCCGCCTTTGCCGGCCAGGTTTCCGGCGTCAGGCGCTACGAAGGTCCGTTTGAAACCGAGTGGGCTTTCATGCGCCATATTCTCATGGAAAACGGCGTGCCGGACAGCGCGATCCTGCGCGAGGACGAGGCGACCTATACCTATCAAAACGCCATCCACTCAAGGAAGCGGACGGACGAGCTGGGGCTCCGCATCCGCAGCGCCATCATCTGCTGTATGCCCGTGCATGCGCGCAGGGCGAAAATGTACTACGAAACGCTCTTTCCCGAGGCAAGACTGACGGTCTGCCCGGCTCCGGGCGCGTCCGTCACGAAGGACAACTGGATGCACAGCGAAACGGGCGTGGATACCGTGCTTGGCGAACTGGAGCGCTGCGGAAGCCAGTTCCACGCGATCCTCCGGGACGTCATGCGTCTGACCTGAGCGGCCCGAGTTTTCCACATTTTTCCTGTCTCTGTTGATTTTTCTGCCGGTATACCGTATAATGCACTTGTCACAAGCGATTCGTGAAGATGACGGGCGCCGCTGTGCTGCGGCGACGAAGAAGATGCGTTAAGTGCTCATGCAAGGGAATAACATGGGACGAAGAAGGCAAGGCCTTCGCGGTATCTCTTTGGCCCCGACTGTCTCTTTACCCCGGATTTGAATTTGTCATCTCTGCGAATCTCCCCTGCCCTTTACGGGTGATTTTCGGAGGTGATTTTTTATGCTTTCCGTTCTTTCCTTTATCCGTTCCCAGTTTGCCGATTCCCTGCGCGCCCTCAGGCGCACGTCCACGGTCACAACCGCAGGCCTTCTGCTGGCCATCCAGATGGTGCTCTCCTCCTACGGCGTGATTGAGGTGACCGACAGCCTCAAGATCTCCCTGGCGCATCTCGCCCTCGCGCCCACGGCCATCCTCTTTGGCCCTGTCGCCGCCGCGCTGCAGGGCGCGCTCAGCGACGTCCTGGGGTTCCTGCTCAAGCCAACCGGCCCGTATTTCCCCGGCTTCACGCTCACGGCGCTGCTGGGCGGGCTGATCTACGGCCTCTTCCTCTACAGGACGAAGCACGCGCTCTGGCAGATCGTGCTGGCCAGGCTGGTCATCATCGTCTTTGTCAACATCTGCCTCAACACGGTGTTCCTCACCATGCTCTACGGCCCGTCGCGTCTGGCGACGCTGCCGCTGCGCGCATTCAAAAACATCATTCAGCTGCCGATTGACTGTCTGCTGCTCAGCGCCGTGTGCCGCTTCGTGCGGCGCATGCCCGCCGCCGCGCAC
The DNA here is from genome assembly GCA_017412025.1 of Clostridia bacterium. The sequence goes on from JAFQOY010000216.1 coordinate 7,835, forward strand.
TATCGCTGATTGCTCCCAAATGCTTCGAGGACCGGATTGCTCCGGTCCTCGCAAAGTATCAACAAAACCGCTGCAAGTACTCCCTCAGTCTGCCTCCGGCAGCCAGCTCCCTCAGGAGGGAGCCTCCAACGAAACTTTTCAGAAATAAGAAATTCTTGTTCTGATAAGCATTTTTGATGCCTCCCTCTTGACGGGCGCGTAGTTCAACCGCCGCCAGTGGCGGATACAGGATGAATGAAGCGCCGAGGCTTTAGCCGAGGATGGGACCATCCGCAGGATGGTGGAAGGAGTGGTACATAGGTGCTTATTCAAAAACAACTTGTATCAACAGTCTTCGAGGACCGGATTGCTCCGGTCCTCGTTTTGTATTTGCTTTACTTCACAATCGCCACGGCGTTCATCTGCGGCGGCAGGGACATGGTCATCGCGCCGGTGGTATACGCAGTGATCGCGTCGCCGACGGCAATCTCCTGCGCGTTTTCCGGCAGGGTGATGATCACCTCTTCGCCGGTGTCCGCACGCTTGACGGTGATCCTGCCATCCGCAATCTCCGTCACCTCGCCCTCGACGGCGTATACGCCCACGAGCAGCGCCGTGATCTGCGCGGGGATGGAGCGCGTCATCTTGCCGTCGTACACCACGCGGACAACCTGGCCGATTTCAATCGCCTCAGCGCCCTCGATGATCGTATCCTCCATGAGGTTCGCCTGCACCATGCCCATCTCGCCCGCGTCAAGCAGGATGTACGCGTCCGTGATCTCCGTCACCGTGCCGAAAAGCTCCACAGCCTCAGACTCCGCTTCCTCAGAAACCTCTGCGGAAACGTCCTGCAGATCCGCAGCCGTCTCCTGCTGCTCAGCGTCAGTCCCGGTCTGTACAGTGGTCACCGCCATGTCAGTCTGCTCCTGCTTTTCGCTCATCGCAACAAACGCGACACAGGCTGCCGCAATGACAATCACCAGAATCGCAGCCACGATCATCGTATTCTTCTTCATAATCTGTATCCTCCTGAAATTCCAATCATTTTCTCCTCCGGCCTCTTCACCGGACACCATAAAAGACGGACAAAACCGGGAATTTCTTCCCGGTTTTGCAGATTTTTTTGATCAGAACGTCGGATAGTTGATGTAGGTGAGCGTATTTGCGCTTTCCGTCGTGCCGTCGCTGTAGCGCACCTTCTTGATCGCGATGCAGATGTAATCCGCTTCGGCGGACATGGGCACGCGCATGTAATCGCAGTAATTCATCTGCCCGGGCTTGAGGTTCATCTTCTGAGAGAACGTATACGGATACGCCTTCTCGATGATCTCATCGCCCCACACGTCGATGCTGTAGACGGAAAACTCGATTGCGATGATGGTCTTTTTCAGGGAGATGTTCTTGACCCGGACCTTGTAATCCATGTCGCAGCCGCGAACCTGAAGTCTTCCGGCGTAGAGGGGCAGCATCGCCGTGACGGCTGGTTCGCTCCAACTGCCCTTGTAGTATTCGCCGTACACATAGTTTCCGCTCTTCAGCTTCGATACGGTTCTCTCGTCCATCTCGCCGTTGATCGTCAGCTGGTTGTTCTCCTGAAAGAGCTTCACGCGCTGCACCGTCGTATCGTTATAGTCCTCGCTCAGCGTCGAGCCCGGGGTGAAATAGCCGATGGACTGCAGCTTCTCCTTGATCCTGAGCACGTTGCTGCCGCTGTCTCCCCTCTTGCAGGGGCTGTACTGCGCATCGACCGCTTTACGGATTTTATTCTCAAATCCCACGATTGAAACCGCGTTGGCGTGTACAGGCGTCAGAATCAGCGCCGCAAGAAGTACGGCAATAAACCGTATGCGAATACTTTTCATATTTGCTTTGAGCCTCCATGGTTCTGCAATCCGTTTTACCAGTTGCACGGATAGTTGATGTAATGAAGCGAATCCGCATACGCTGTCGTGCCGTCGCTGTAGCGCACCTTCTTGATCGCAATGCAGATATAATGTGCATCGGCAGACATCGGAACGCGCATGTACTCGCAGTAATTCATCTGCCCGGGCTTGAGATCCATCTTCTGAGAGAACGTATACGGGTATTCTTTCTCGATGATCTCATCACCCCACACGTCGATGCTGTAGACGGAAAACTCGATTGCGATGATGGTCTTTTTCAGGGAGATGTTCTTGACCCGGACCTTATAGTTCATGTCGCAGTCCCGGATCTGATGATACCCACCGTAGAGCGGCAGCGTCGCCGTGACGGCTGGTTCGCTCCAATAACCCTTATAGTATGGGCCGTATATACAGCTGCCGCTGTTGATCTTCGTCCGCGTTCTGTCATCAATCTCTCCATTGATCGTCAGCTGGTTGTTCTCCTGAAAGAGCTTGACGCGCTGCACCGTCGTATCGTTGAAGTCCTCGCTCAGCGATGAACCCGGCGTAAAATAACCGTAATCCTGCAGCTTTTTCTTGAGGTTCAGCACGCCTTCGCCGCTGTCGCCCCGGCTATAAGTACCATATGTATTATTATTATATTCTTTTAGCCTATCAACCAATGATCCAAAGGCAGCATGCGCACAAACCGGAATCGTCAGCAGCGATATCATCAGCAGCGCCGCAACCAGCGCATATCTCATTCTTTTCATTCTTTTCATCCTTCTCTCCTCTGTTTTTCCCTTTCCATATCGTCGGATTTAATCAATATACCAGCATCCCTTGACCGGATGCTTCATCTCCTGCACGGAGCCGTCCGTATACTCCACCTTTGATATCGACACATAGACCAGATATACGTCGCTGCCACAGCACATTTCTGCGTCTGCGCTCCATATCATTTCGCCCGGAAGGATCTCCTGCTCAACCACAACGCTCGTCTCCTCCAGAGGGAAGCCGTACGCGTCCTGCGTCTCCACGTCCATCACATATTTTTTAACTGTTCTGGTTCTTGAGAGATTCATCAGCTCCACGCACAGCGTATAGGTATCCTCGCCGTAAAACTCCCAATAGCACACGCTGGTATCGGCAATCTCCAGATCCGCCGTCTCATAGCTGAACTGATCCTGAATCAGCGTGACATATCCCGTACCTGCGCTTGCCGTCTGCGCCGTCAAAAGCAGCATCGCTGCCATCAGCATCGCGCTGAAAAGCAGCCTGAATCTTCTGTTTTCTGTCATGGCACACCCTCCTCAGCATTCATATATCTGACCATATTATAACACATCCGCACATATATAATTGTTACAATCCTCTTAAATTCGGAAGTTCTTGCGTCCCTTCTGCGAAAAAAGCCCCGGCAGAAGCCGGAGCCGCAGATTGTCGAAAAACCTGTATGGAACAGAAAATCAAATCGGTCGCGGCGGCGTGTACGGCGCGACCGCATCGATTTTGATGGAGGGAAATCTCATTTCCCGGAAGAAGAATCGTTTCCTTGCAGATTTCACGACCGGAATCCGCAGGATTCAAGTGAAATCTGTAGGGGGTGGCTGTGGCGGGGGAAAGGTTCCCCCGTCCACCAGCCTGTAAAAAATCCTTTTTTGACGGGCCGAGACTCTGGCAGAAGCCGGAGCCATCGCGCTGCGTTATCCGTTGGCGATCGCCACGTCCACGTCGTTGCAGTAGACGAAGACGAAGAACGATTCGCTCGATCCCTTGGGCGTATACCTGAGCATGTGCCACGCGTTGATCATGTCGTAAAACTCAAATGTATCGCCGGCTTTGACGTCCGCCACCTTGGCAAAGTGCTCGCCCGGGCCGGTGCGCAGCTCGGTATCCCGGATGATGGTGCCCTTTTCCGTCGGCAGACCACTGTAGAACTGCTCGAACCGGCTGTCATAGCACTTCGTCTTTTTGCTGATGAACGCAGCCGCCGCGCCGCGCAGGTTGACGATATAGAAATCGTCATACATGCCGATGACCGTATAGCGCGTATGCTTGGCCAGAGAGCCAACGCACTTGGAGGCGGTATCCGGCGCGATGTACGCGGGCACGTTGCTCTCCAGCAGCACGATTTCAAGCGGAACGCCTACGGCATACGACTGGTTGACGTAGCCCGTCTTCCCCTTGTAATCGACCACGAAGAAGTCGCCGTCCCTTGCGATATCGCCGTTTACAAATTCGCAGCGCAGCTCGTCGCCATGGCTGACGGAACCCAGCTTTTTGCTGTTCGTCCTCGGCTCCGCCCATACGCTCGCGCTCTTGGTGATGATGCGGATATAGTCCGCCGGTCCGTCCCCGTACAGATGCCTGCCCATGTTGTCCGCGCTGACATAGCCCGGATAATCGTAGGCAAAGCTCTGCAGCCTCACCGTGCCGTTGAGCGCGCTCCGGTACTCGTTGTCGATCCGGTATTCAAGCTTCAGTCCGTCCGCCAGCGCGCCCGCCTGCGCGCACAGCATGATAGCCGCCAATGCAAAAGCCAACCACTTTTTCATTCCGTTTCCCTCCCATAATTTGCTTGTGCCTATATGACGAATCAGCGCCTTCAATCCTTCCCATCAACCGTAGGCAAAAAGAAAAAACCGGGCGCCGCCCGGTCCAGATTGCCGAAAACCTGCATAGAACAGAAAATAAAATCGGTCGCGGCGGCGTGCACGGCGCAACCTCATCGATTTAGATGGAGGGAAATCCCATTTCCCGGAAGAAAAATCGTTTCCTTGCAGATTTCACGACCGGAATCCGCTGGATTCAAGTGAAATCTGTAGGGGGTGGCTGTGGCGGGGGAAAGGTTCCCCCGTCCACCAGCCTGTCAAAATACTTTTTTGACAGGCTGAAACCGGGCGCCGCCCGGTCATGAGATTACTCTGTCTGTTCGCCGCCAGAAAGCATCCAGCATTCCGTCTTCGGATGCTCGATCTTAACGCTCGTGCCGTCAGTGAAATCGATGTGCGTAATCGCCATATGCAGTTCGCCCAGCCCCTCCGACTGCGGTATTTCGATCCCCGGCATCCAGATGGTCTGCCCCGGCTCAATCCGCGCGCTGGTCACATGCTCCGTCAGCTTCAGCACCGCCGCGCCGTCCGTATCCGCCACGCGGAGGGAAACCGCAAACGCCTTGACCGTGCGCCTGCGCGAAATGTTGCGCACTGCGGCGCGCAGCTCGCTTTTGCTGTCGGATATCGGATACCAACGGGCGCTGTTGGTTGCAGGACAGATCAGGGTATTTTCCCTTGCCACATCCTCGCCGTTATACCATCTGCCCGTCGCCGCTCTGTCTGAAAACAGCACGGCCATCGTCGTCTCGTCCGTCACGCCGGTCTCTTCAATCGCATTGTTCTTCTGAAACACCTTCAGCCGGACGCGCATCGTCCCGTCAAAACGGGTATTGAACGTATCCATCCACTTGTAATAGCCCAGTTCCTGCAGGCGGAGCTTGACCACCTCAACGGCGATCGCGTCGTCCCCCTCCTGATATACCCTGCCCTGCAGCACAGGCGGTATGGCGGAAATCTCCTCCTGCGTCAGGCGCAGATCCAAAACCTTCGCGCCATACGCCGCAGAAGCAGACCCTGCCATCAGCACAAGCGCTGCCAAAACCGCAGCTGCAAGCGCACACAAGCTTCTTTTCCGGTCAAAGCGCATGATCTTCACACTCCCCCGAATCCGCCCGGACCCGTGTTTTTCCTTCTATGTATTATACAGTATCCGCAGGAAAATACAACCACCTCTCTGTGTGCACAGCAGGATTTCACAGCGCCGCCGTATTCCCGCAGATTCCGCCATGCGCCCGGAAACGACGGAAAAACGCGGCCGCCGGAATCCGGCGGCCGCGCTGTCATGCCTGCCAAAGGCAGCGTTATTTATATGCCGGGGAATTCCGTCTCCCATACGCCCGGCATCGGATAGACATAGATCCCCGCAAGCGCGCACGGCTTATACCGATCCTGGATAAACGTATTCCCCTCAAACAGGATATCCTCCTCCGCATACCGGTTAACAGAAAGGAGCGTCTCCCGGCTGCGGCTGAACACGTTATTGCGCACCTCAATCCCGTTCAAACCCATCTTGGAATCGAGAATATGCAGCGCGTTGTGCGTAAAGTTGAAGGAGTACAGTTCCCCGTAACCCATATCATTGATGATATTATCCTCAATGACGAGAGACCGGAACGCCAGAGACGTCCAGTTCGCATCATTGGCCAATACAATACCGCTGCCGCAGTTTTCAATCAGATTTCCCCTGATGGTCAGCGAATCAAATTCCTCATAGGTCTGCTGATTCCGTACATCTTCAAACGTAATGCCGTATCCCTTGATATCATGCACATAATTGTCAGCAATCACGGCATTGTTGCACAGCAGATAGACGCCATCGCCCGTCACGCCGTATTCGCCGGAGGGATCCGCCTTGCACATCTCATGCAGGATCCCGCCGCCAAAGGCGACCTCGCAGTTCTGTACGACGACGCCTTCGTTTTTCAGATCAGACGTCCACACCGACGCCCAGCCCGAATAGCGCACGCTGATATTGTCCAGCACCGCATGAGGCGCCATAGCAACCACGCCGCAGACCCAGTCCGTCGCATCGCCATAGCCCGTAAACTCGATGGATCGGTACAGCGCGCCCGGGTTGCCCTCGTCGCAGCGGAAATACAGCGGACCATACTGTGGATTGGCCCAGACCTGCACGGGATAATCAAACCCGGAATAATCCGTTCTGCCCAGCGCGGTCAGGTTCTCGTCAAGCGTATCCTCAATGCTTTTGACGTCGGTAAACACCACATCATGCTTGACGATATCCGGGTCCTCCTCATCATAGACAAAATCCATGGACAGATGAGCATCCCTGGTCCACCATTCATACTCCCGGCGCGCCATGTATTCTTCATCAAGCACCAGGCTTCCGAACTCGCGCATGTCGCGATAATACTTCCATATCTTTTTGCCGGTGTCGTCCGAATAGTACAGTTGCCACTTGTCCGGGTCAGCGCCATTCTCCGGCGAGAAGGTCAGGATCGGTTTGGCTCCCTCGCCATAGGCGGAATAGGTGACGCCCTCCTGCGTAAACAGCGTCCGCGACAGCCGCCACATGCCGCCGCGCTCAAAAAACACGGCGTCTCCGGAAACCGGGTTGACGTCATAAGGATCGGATACTGCAGTTTCAGGCGTGAGGCCGTCGTTGAACGGCTTTCCGGACGGGGATACATAATATGCCGTGCCGGTATAGGTCTGACCGGGGATAAGCGTATCCGACCTGACGATTTCCGTCCTGCTGCTTAGAATCGCGCTCCGTCTTGCGTCGCTCTGCACCTCATACCGGCTTAAATCGGTATTCCCGCCGATCACAATGCAGTTCGTATCGCCCAGCTGAATACCATCCTGGTAGCCATAGCCGCGGTGCTCCGCCGCCACGCGCACAGAGCGCTCCGCCGCCGCACGGTCAAGCGGCTGATCAAAGGCAAAGGTATTCCTCTCCGCATCATAAGCAAAAGCGAGCCGACCGGTTTTATAGGAGCGCAGACCGAATATGAATGCGCGGGCAGCCTCACGGTTTTTGAATCCGTCATTTCCCAGGTTGGTTTGCACAGCCGTTCCGTCAAGATCCATATCCGCAAACAGCGCATCATTGGGCATATAGTCATCAAAAGCAACTGCCTGAGAAATCATTGCCCAGTGATTGCCGATGTTAAACCACGGTTCGCCCAGTACGCTCATGGCATAATACAGCGCGCAGACCGCATCCGAGCGGGTCAGCGGCGAACTGCTCGCCCTGAACTCCGTAAGCATTGTGCTCCACGCCTGCATACCCGACGGATTGATCTGCTCCACCAGCGCGTCGAGCATCGCTGCGTAGTCTCTGGCTGTCACAGCGTCGTCCATCTGCCCAAAGAGCGCATCCGGGTAAAAGGCAAATCCATGATCCGCCGCATACCGCTGCGCATACGAGCCTGCCTTGCCGTAGATGATCAGGCCGTTGCATCCCTCAAACGCATCCCCTGCGATCTGACTTACGCTCCGGGGAATCCGGATGCGCTTCAGCCCGCTCCGGGCAAACGCCCTGCTGGCGATGCTCAGCGTTCCATCCTCGATGCGCACGATTTGTGCGGCGGACGTCTGATAAAACGCCTCCTCGTCGATTTCCATCAGCGCTCCGGGCAGAAGCAGCGAATTCTCCGCCAGCGCGAACGCAGAAAATCCGACCCATACCAGGCATACCAGCAGCACCAGAATCCGTCTGTTCATCGTCCTCTATCCCCTTTTTGCCAGGCCGGCAAGCCGAGCACACGTCTTCCGCGCCGGCGGCTTACTGGCAGATGTTTCATTGGGCGAATTATATCACGTCCATCATGATCATTCAAGTGCATCTGAAACAGGCCTTCTCTTCCCTATGTGCGGCGGGCAGGATTTCACATGCGTTCTCTTTTCCGCCTCTTTGCGGCGAGGCCGTATTTGCGCCCGCTCATCCGCCAACCGGCTCAGGATCGCTGCCGCCAGTATACCGCGCTTCTTTTTCCATATCATCCGCATGTTTTTCACGCTCCCCATGCATTCGGATTTCCATCTCTTTTCCTGTATTATACAGTAATCCACTTCAGAAGAACAGAGGATTCGTTCTTGATGGCGAGATTTCACATGCGTTCGCTTTTCCGTCTCATTTCCATACATCATTCATGTTTTCGCTTCAATGAGACATTATGCTTCAGCTACGTTTTAAACTGCACTTTCCTTTCCATCATATTTTCTGCCCAATAATATCAAAAACGCCCCGACAATGATATGCTCCCTTTATGAGAGACAGTGAAAAACAAAGAAAAAGGAGAAAGCCAAGAACTTGTTCATGGAGTCGAAATATCTCTATTTGGATAAAAATAGAGCCGACGCTTGGCAGGTTTCTACCGGGCTCCAATTGCCAACCGAAGCCTACCAAGCTGACGGCTCTTCTATTGACATATTATCACATAGCGAAAATGATGTCAATATTAGCTCGAATATTGATGCCATGGCTTCCGGTGGGGCGGTTGGAACGTACTCGCAGAAACAAATGCGGAGTGCGAAGAAACTGGAAGGCAGCGCGCTGAAGGCTGTTCAGAATCTGGCGAAAGATATGAAAGTTGGTCTTAGGATCAAGAGCGGACAAAGATTCCAGAGCGCTGACGCAAGAATGAGCAGAGGGGTACTTGGCTATTACAAGAACGATCAGCGCAACGCTATCTTTCATTCGGATCGTGGTTTCCAGTATACAAACAGAACCTTCCATTGCAAACTGAAAAAAGCCGGAATGACACAGAGCATGTCTTGTGTCGCTAAGTGCATTGATAACGGCCCTATGGAGGGCTTCTGGGGCATCCTGAAGCGTGAACGCTACTACGGAAAGCGCTTTACCAGCAAGAAGGCGCTGATCCAGATGATCACCGATTACATCAGTTACTACAATAACCGGCGTGTGCAGAGAAAACTAGAGATTCTTACACCGTTTGAGAAACACGTTCTTTTCCTTTCTGCATAAAAAGTGGCCAGCAGCTTGCACTACTGGCCGAGAAATTTTTATGTTTTTTCATTGTTCGCTTGACGGGGAGCAGTTCAAAACCGGAGCGTTTTTTGATGGTGCGGGAAACAGGACTTTTTCTTGCAGCCTCGACGGCTGCTTCGGTCAGCTCGGCTCTGAGGCCCCACTGGGGCCTCATTCACTCCCTCGCCATTCAAGTCCTCTTTCCCGGTGAATGATCAAAAAAACGCCCCGGCAAAACCGGAGCGTTTTTTGATGGTGCGGGAAACAGGACTTTTTCTTGCAGCCTCGACGGCTGCTTCGGTCAGCTCGGCTCTGAGGCCCCACCGGGGCCTCATTCACC
>JAFQOY010000217.1 GCA_017412025.1 Clostridia bacterium
GCCAACGACTATCTGCCGCACAACTACGCGGAAAACAGCGTCGCATACACCGGCACGCACGACAACGAGACGGTTGCCGGCTGGCTGGATTCCATCACCGACGAAGAGCAGCAGATGACCCGCCGTTATCTCTATGATATGCGCACGCCCAAAGAAGAGCTGTATAAGCCCTTCATCGCGGCGGCGATGCGCTCCAACGCCAAGTATTGCATCGTGCCGATGCAGGACTGGCTCGGCCTGGACAACAGCTGCCGCATGAATAAGCCCTCCACCATCGGCACGAACTGGCGCTGGCGCGCGACGGGCAATCAGCTCAGCGATGCGCTGAAGGCGGAAATGCTGGAGATGACCTGCTGCTTCGGCCGCAGAAACTGGGAAGCTTACCATCTGATGAACAAACAGGAGGAAAAGAACCATGAAGCAGTTTAACTACACCATCACCGATAAGCTGGGCATTCATGCCCGTCCGGCCGGCATGCTGGCAAAGACTGCAAAGATGTATGCTGACACGGAGGTGACAATTACCTGCAATGGCAAGACTGCCAAGGTCGCCCAGCTGATGAAGATCATGAGCCTGGGTGTGAAGCAGGGCCATACTGTCACGGTTATGGCGGAAGGCATTCACGAAGAAGCGGCGATCGCTGCCATGGACGATTTCTTCACGTCCAATCTGTAATGCGGATATCCGCATCGCTTGGGAGATGCGGTTCCGATATACACCTCTTTATTCTTGCGCTGCGGAGAATGGAATCCCCCTTTTCCATTCTCCGCAGCGAAATTCTGAATCGCATGCGTTTGGGCAGACATATTCTGCATAGACGCATACGATTGATGTAGAGTTGTATCTGCCGGCAAGGACGGCGGTTGTGCTCAAGGAAGGCAAGATCATCAAAATGCCTGCGACCAGGAAGATTGCTCCCGTGAAAAAGACGGAAAGGAAAGCCGATATAAAAAAGACGATCAAAACAAAGTAAGGATTTATACCGACAACAGCACAATTGTGCTTTTACATATATCCTCCTCTCTATAACGTGAAGCCGCTTTGCAGTAAACGCATCCTGCAGGGTTGTTTCACGTTATTTATTTTCTGGAAATGAAAAATTGAGAATGGAATCAAGCGCTTCGCAGAAGTGCGCAGCTGCACGGGTTCACCGTGCATTCACAAGGGGATTAGGGAAGAGATAAGTCATTCAGAAGAATAAAAAACTCTCAAATCTGACCAGAAACAGTCAGATTTGAGAGGTAAAAGACGTTTTGACATTATTCCTGTGAAAAGGCTAATGTCCTCAATTTGTCCTCATCAGGAATTTGGAGAGCCTAAAAATCCTTATATATCAAAGATTTTTGGCTTTTCGTTAATCATTCCCACTCGCCAAGTGAAATTCAGTTCTAAACGGGTTTGTTTAGAATATTTGCGTTCTCGTGATTCGCTTTGATCTCTGTTATCCCATATCTATGGGGTATACGGATTTCTGTTATCATTTATTTATCAAGCCTTGTTATCAGTATGACATAATGTTCATTTAGCACCGGACCCTCCAGCATTGTATCGTGCGAACTGCGAAAGAGCCTTTTCAGATTGCCCAAATGGTGGTATGATGAAATTGATTTGAAGGTCTGAAATGCGTATGTATCGCTGCCGCAAACAGTGCTTGCAGCAGCGATACCCGGATTGAAATAGTAGGGAGGGAACTGCAATGGAATGCAGAGAGATACTGTGTGAGGATCGCTTTCTGTATCGCATTGTGCCCAGTGGAATAGAAATTGTTTTTGCACCCGCCCGCGAGAATCGTGTGGTGATTCCGTCGGCGCTGGCAGGGCAGGAAGTCGTTGCGCTGGCAGAAGATTATCATGACGATCTGCCGGCGGCGGATCAGGCTGTGATTGTATTGCCGCATACGCTGCGTCGTATCCCTGTCGGGGTAATTGACCGCCGATGCAGGATTGAGATCGACGGGAATAACCCGGTTTACTATATAGAGGATCATGCGCTGTTTCGGCGTGATGCGGAGCAGGGCGTGACGCTTGCAGCGTTTTTTGACAACACGGCAGAAGCATATGAAGTGCCCGAGGGTATCACGTGCATTGGCGAGTTTGCTTTTGCCTATGCATCGGTTCAGATGGTCACGCTGCCCTCGTCGCTCAGAGAGATCGGCGCCCATGCTTTTTTAAGCTCTGCGCTCAGTCTGCTGGATATGCCCGAGGAAGGTGTTCATCGCATCGGCACGGGTGCGTTCAGCAATTCGCTGCTTGAAAGCGTGAGGCTGCCCAGAACGCTTCACAGGATTCCGGATTCCTGTTTCGCAGGGGCAAAGCTTTTGCATGTAATGATTCCGGAAGGAATTGAAGAAATCGGTGCGCATGCGTTTGAGGAAACCTGCCTTGAAACAGTACATCTGCCGCAGTCTCTTCGCGCGCTGGAGGATACGGCGCTGTGCGGATGTGCGTCGCTCAGCGAGATTGAGGTTGACGAAGGCAATCCATGGCTGACGCAGATGAGCGGACTTATCCTTGATGCGCAGCAGACGCACGTGCTGGCCTGGCCTGCCGGGCAGGCATGTGAGGAACTGATCGTGCCTTCGCAGGTAAAGGATATCGGCATGGCGTTTCAGGGCAGCCGGGGAATTGGGACGCTGCGCATTGAGGGCTGTCTGGATGCGCTCAGAATGGGCGCGCTGCACGCGGACGTCGAGCGGATTGTTTTTAAGCAGGAGCCGGCATTTGTTGAGCCGGACGCCATTCGCCCACTGCACGGCGGC
>JAFQOY010000218.1 GCA_017412025.1 Clostridia bacterium
TAAAACATCATTTTCTTGTACGCTGCGCGTACGGCCAGAAAATGATATAGGAAGCGGCTTGCAGCCGCTCCTCGCACCGCGCATGTCGCTGCTGCGGATTTCATATGAAGGGGCTGCAGCCCCTTCATGCATCCCCAAAGCTTAAAACAGACTTTATTGACAATCTGTGCCCTCCCCGTTCGGGGAGGGCATTTTTAGTCTGTGCCGCCTGTTTTTCAGCGCTTTGCGCCCTTCGCGCCGGAGGCCACCTTCTGCAGAATGGTGGAGTCAAACGCGTAAACATTGCGGTTCTTGTCCGCGTGCGCAAGCAGCGCGCCCTCGACCATCTGTTCGACGAGGCTTGCAAAGTCGACGCCGCACTCCTTCCACAGATAGAAGGCCAGAGAACCCGGAATCGTGTTGGGCTCGTTGACATAGAGCACGTCGTTGCCATCCAGAATGAAATCGATGCGCACGGTGCCGCGGCAGTCAAGGAGGCGGAAAATCTCCTTGGTCATCTTCTGGATCCGGCCGGTCAGCTCCTCGCCAATCGGCGCAGGCACGACGCGGGAAAGGCTCTTCATGCCGCGGCTGCTCTCGCCCTTTGCGCCCGCGTTGCGCAGGTATTTTTCAAAGAAATTGAGGAACTTGTCGCCGGTAGAGGGAATCGGCATCTCGCACACGGAGGCGCGCACGTCCTCACCGTATCCAAGCGCAGCGCAGTTGATCTCTACCGGATTCTCAACGCCCACCTCCACGAGGATGCGGCGGTCATAGGATGCGGCCAGATCAATCGCCTTTTCCAGCTCCTCGCGATTGCCCGCGCGGGATACGCCGATGGAGGAACCGAGCGCCGCCGGCTTGACAAACGCCGGATACTTGATCTTCCTTTCAATCTCCGCGATGATCGTCTCGCGTTCCGTCCTGAACTGGTCGCGCGTAAACCACACGAAATCCAGCACCGGGAAACCCGCGCCGCGCAGGATCTGCTTCATCGCAATCTTATCCATGCCCACGGCGGAACCCAGCACGCCGGAGGAGGCGTACGGAATGTTCGCCATCTCAAGCAGTCCCTGCACCGTGCCGTCCTCGCCATGCAGGCCATGGAGCACCGGGATCGCGCAGTCGATATGCGCAACCGGCGCGGGCACCTTGGCAAACAGGCCTGCGCGCTGCGGCGGCCACGCCCACAGATCGCCCGCATTGGCGCTCACATCCAGGTTCACACGGGTGATTCCCTTGGCCATCGGGTTGAAATCGCGGAAGGTTTCCACGCTGAAAAGCGCGTCGCCCGTATACCACAGACCCTCGCGGGAGATGTATACCGGCGTCACGACGTAGCCGGCCGCTTTCGCCGCTTCCATCAGCTGCAGGGCAGAGATGATCGACACGTCATGCTCGCAGCTGCGGGAACCAAAGATCACCGCAAGATTCATCTTACTCATATCAGTTCGCTCCTCACTCGCTGTAATTATCCGGCAGGTCGTTTTCATAGAGCACCACGTCGCCCGCTCTCATCATCGCGTGCAGCAGCTTCGTGCTCTCCTCCAGGCTGCCCACCACATGTATATTCTCCTGCGCAAATCCCGCAGACACGAGCCCCTCGACAATCGGCTGCGTGTGCTTCCTGCCCACCAGGAATGCAATATCCACGCTGCGCGCCATCTGCTCGCCGAATTTCCGGTTGAACTGCGCTTCCTCGCCGCCCAGCTCCACCATGCCGGGCGTCACGATGATGCGCCTGCCGGGGAAGTTTTCCAGCACCCGCAGCGCGGCCTGCGCGCCGACCGGGTTGGCGTTAAAGGCGTCGTCGATGATCGTCACGCCTGCTCCGCCGTCAAGCAGCTGCAGACGGTGTTCCACCGGCTGGCACCGCGCCACGCCCGCCGCAATTTCCTCAAGGCTCATCCCCAGCACGCGCGCCGCCGTGCAGCACAGCAGCAGGTTTGCAATGGAGTGTTCGCCAAGCAGCCTCGTCTGGCACTTCGCGCTTTCGCCCGTCTTCGTATCCGTGAGCGTGAAGCGGGTGCCCCACGGCCCGTTTTCAATCTCCGACGCCGCCATCAGATCGCCCGGCATGTATTTTTCCGAAAGCGTGCAGCGCCCATACAGCTCTTCACAGATTGCCCCGTCCCGCGCGAAAACCGCCGTGCCATTTTCAGGCAGTCCTTCGATGAGCTCATACTTCGTGTTCTTGATGCGCTCGATGGTGCCGAACGTATCCAGATGCTGCGGCCCGACCGACGTCAGCAGGCCGATTTGCGGATGCACCAGCTCCACAAGCTCTTTGATATCGCCCACATGGCGCGCGCCCATCTCTGCGATGAACACCTGATGGCTGGGCATCAGCTGCTCGCGGATGACGCGGGTGACGCCCATCGGGGTGTTGAAGCTTGACGGCGTCGCCAGCACATTATAGCGCACGGACAGGATATCGCGCAGCAGGAACTTCGTGCTCGTCTTGCCGTAGCTGCCCGTGATGCCGATTCGGATCAGGTTCGGATTCTGCTCGAGACGGCGCTTGGCGTCATCGGCAAACTGCTGATTGATGTGCTTTTCAATCGGCTGCGCGCACACGGCGGCAAGCGCGATCAGCGCAGCTTCAAGCGCAGGCAGCAGAAAGAACAGCACGTCCGGCAGCGCCGCATGCGCCGCCAGCGCCACGCCAAATGCCGTCGCGGCGTGCATCGCAATGAGGCGCTTGACACGCTCCGTGACGACGAAGGGCTTTTTCAGCTTTTCGCCCTTCGCCCGGCTAAACAGCAGCCCGGCCATCAGCGCGACAAGCGCCATCCGGAGCGCCGCCGGCAGATGAAGCACGCAGGCAAGCACGCCGACCGCCGCCATCGCCAGCCCGGGCAGCAGCGATTTCTTCACATTGCGCCGGACGCTGCGGAAATAGCCCGGCAGCTGATAGCTCTCCAGCTGGAAATAATGCAAAAGACGCCATCCGCTCATAACCAGACAGCAGGACAGCACCAGCGCCTCCAGTATCGTCCATATGATGATCATGGCCTATCTCCCTTCCAGCAGGAAACTGCTTACAATTCTCAAAAACCTTGCGTTCTGCTCAAGGAATGCGAAATGCCCCGCGTTTTCCTCGACGACAAGCCCCGCATCGGGGATCTTCTCCTCCATGATCCGCCCCATCCACAGCGGCGTGGCGTCATCCTGCGCGCCCCAATAAAGGAGCGTGGACGCCTTTATTCTTTCAAGCCGGTCCGTCAGGTCAAGGTTAATGACCTTGTTGAACGTCTGGCGCATCGACGGCGTCAGCACGCGGTAATCCTCCGAGCCGAATTTCTGCACCAGCGCCTCCCGTCCCTTTTCCGGCAGGCTGCCGAACAGATGCGTCTTTTCCGCCAGATTCATCGCGCCGCGCAGGCCCTTATAGAGCTTCTGCCGTCCGCTCATCTGCGCGGACGGCGGCTTGCGTATGCCGGCCGCGCCGGTCAGCACCATCCTGCCCACAAGCTCGGGATAGGTGCTCGCCAGCAGGATCGCCACGCGCGCGCCAAAGGAATGCGCCACGATATCGCACGGCGCAAGATTAAGCTTTCTGATGATCTGCACCGTCATCTCCATGTATTCCGGTACGCCCCAGGGCTTCGGCGGCTCGGGCGCGCGCCCGTTCTGCCCGTGTCCGGGGAAGTCGATCGCCGCCACGCGCATATGCCTGTCAAGCAGAGACGCGACGCTGCCCATCATCTGCGCAGAGCATCCCCAGCCATGCAGCAGCAGGCAGGCCCGCTCGCCTTTTCCGCTGACCGTCACATCGACGCTTACCCCGCAAACCTCAAGCTGCATGTCATCTCTCCTATCGGCATTCTTTCCCATCATTCCGGATTATCACATTATACTCCATTTTTTGTCAAAATAAAAGAGGGCAATGCCACCTTGTCGCCATTGTCCTCTTATTCTATGCACACCCGGCGCAAATCTTTCAGTTGGGCACGCCCGTTCAGCGGCGCATTCACGCCTCTTCCCGCTGCGCATGCAGCTCCCTGAACATCAGCAGCGCATCCTCTTTGTTGTCCTCATAGTAGCGCTTTCTGTATCCCACGTCGATAAAGCCGCAGGCGTGATACAGATTCTGCGCGGTCAGGTTGGAGCGGCGTACCTCCAGCTCCATCAGGCTCATCGAGTTTTCCCGCGCCAGATCGATCAGCGCATCCATAATCCTGCGCCCGTAACCGAGGCGGCGGAAATCCGGATGGACGGCGATGTTGCAGATATGCGCCTCGTCAAGCACAAACCACATGCCGCCGTAGGCCAGCACACGTCCCTCTCCGTCGTCCATCACCAGCCATCTGGCGACAGGGTTTTCCTTCACATCGTGCAGGATCGACTCTTCGCTCCACGGCATGGCAAAGCAGAGCGTCTCAATTTCATGAACGCCCCTTACGTCCTCCTCGCGGATCGGGCGGATAAACGCATCAGCCATGGGCGTTTTCCTCCTTCGCCGCCTTCGCTTCAGCCTCCCTTGCCGCGCGCTCGCGCTCGGCCTGCGGCGCGCGCAGGTACAGCGGCAGCAGCGTCATGCAGTCCTTCACCTGCGCGTCATCCTTCGCATATTCCATCGCCAGCGCGCAGGCGCTGCCCGCCCGCAGCCCCTGATGCTGCGCCGGCGCAAAATGCGCCCGGCTGCCCAGCCGCTCGCGGATCATGCCCTCAAACGCCTTCACGCCGTCGCCCATAAAGAGCGCATCCCTTCCGGTTTCCTCCACGCGGTCAAGGAAGAGCGTCAGCTTCATCGCGTCGTCCTCCGTCAGGCGCACAGGCGGCATGCCCGCCTCAAACATCGCGCCGTACACCTGCTGCGCGCGGGCGTCCAGAATCGGACAGAGCACGCCGTCAAAGCCGCTCGCATTGGCCGCCAGCGCCTCCAGCGCGTCAATGCCGATGCAGGGCTTTCCCGCTGCATGCGCCAGCGCCTTGACCGTCGATACGCCGATGCGCACGCCGGTAAAGGAACCCGGGCCGACGACCGCGCCGAACAGATCGATATCGGATATCTGCATCTCGCACATCTCAAGCGCGCTGTCCACCATCGGCATCACGCGCTGGCTGTGCGTCCTGCCGCTGGTCAGCTGCATTTCGCATATGATCTGCCCGTCCCGCGCGATCGCAACGCCGCAGGCCTGTCCGGACGTGTCAATCATCAGGATATTCATGGTTTTCCTCCGTCATCTTCACGATTTCATCGATACGCGCCTGGTCAAACGCGCCCATGGGCTCAAGCTCAATTTCGCGCGCCATGCCGTCCTGCGCATAGCGAAGGACAATATGCAGCGCATCCTGCGGCATCGCCTCCTGCGCCATCTGCGGCCATTCGATCAGCGAAGCGCCGTCGACGGCCGGAATGTATTCGTCAAGCCCCATCTCGTAGAGCGCATCCTCGCCCTCAAGCCTGTACAGGTCAAAATGATAGAGTTTAATCTCCCTGCCCTCGTGGATATTGAGTATGGTGAACGTGGGGCTGGGCACAGGGCCGCGCACGCCCATGCCGCGGGCTGCCGCGCGCGTGAGGACGCTCTTTCCAGCGCCCATCTCTCCCTCAAGCAGCACCACATCGCCCGCGCGCAGGCATGCGCCCAGGCAGTATCCCAGGCGCTGCGTCTGTTTTTCGCTGTTGCTCAGTACCGAAACCAATGTCCTCACCTTTATTCCGTATTCTACCGAATCATTATAACAGGTCTGTCAAGCCATATCACTTGCGCCCGAACACAAAGTCAAACAGCGCATACGTCCACTTCGGCCTGCTCTTCCCCTCGTCCTGCCAGCCAAGGAGCATGTCCACCGTATAGGCAAATTCCTTGCCCCTGAGCGTCTTCCATGCCTCGTCGTGCACAAGCGCGGCGGGGAAGCCCTTTGCCTTAAAGCCCACGCGCCTGGCCGTCATCACCGCGCGGCGCACGTGATAATCGCTTGTGACCACGTACACGCGCCTGCCCTTTGCGCCGCCCATGCGCTTGGCGGCAAAGCGCATGTTGCCGATGGTGTCCTGCGATTCGTTTTCACGGATAATCGCTTCGTCAGGCACGCCCTCCTGCATGAGCAGGCAGGCCATCACGTCCGTCTCCGATACGCTGTGCCCGGGCGTCGTGCCGCCGCAGGCGATAATCACCGGGCATGCGCCCGTGGCGTACAGCTGCGCCGCAGCCTTCACGCGGACTTTCAGCTCTTCAAGGGGCTGATCGTTTTCATCCAGCTGCAGCCCCAGCAGCAGGATCGCGTCATATGGTTTCCTGTTCATATTCCCTTATCGCTTAAAGCGTCTCAGCAATCCGCATCAGTTCCTGCGGCGTGTGCGCAATATGCTCCGCGCCCGCGCCGCGCAGGCACGCCTCGTCCCGGAAGCCCCATGTGACCGCGATGCAGGGAATGCCCGCATTCCTGGCGGTGATCACGTCTACGTCGGAATCGCCGACATAGACCGTCTCCTGCGCCGAAACGCCCATTAAACGCATCGCCTCCAGCACGCTGTCCGGCGCAGGCTTCTTCCTCCGCGAGGGATCGTCGCCCACGCTGCTGTGCATCAGGCCGCCGAAGTATTCGCGGCTGAGCGCCTTGACGGCGGAATCGATCTTGTTGGATACGATGGCATGCACAATCCCTTCTGCGCTGAGCGCATGGAGCATCTCCATCACGCCGTCATAAGGCGCGGTTTTATCCCTGCTGTGCGCGCCGTAATGGGCGACGAACGCATCCATGATCCGATCAAAATCCGGATGCTCCGCCCCCGGTTCACCCACGGCCTGCTCCATCAGCCTTCTTACGCCGCTGCCGACAAAGCGGCGCACCTCGTCCTTTGTGCGCGCGGGCAGACCGCAGGACGCAAGCGCCGCGTTTGTGCTCGCCGTCAGATCGTCAAGCGTATCAAGAAGCGTGCCGTCCAGATCCCAGATCACCGCTTTGATTCCCATATATATCTCTCCCATATCGCTGTTTACGGTCAGTATACCACAGTCGGACGGGCTTGGCAAAGCCTGATTGCGCTCCTGCGCGCGCTGCGCTTGATTTGTACAGCCCGTTCGCGTATAATAATGCCATCACACCTGCATGGAGGCGGCAGATTATGAAGAGCATTCGGATTGCGGATACCACGCGCGAGGAGCGCGAGCAAATTGTAAGCGATTCCCTCGGCGCAATGGACGCCTCGTGCGACGGCTGCAGCGCCGGGCTGTATGAGATGTATCAGGACTATATCGAGGGCAGGCGCGAACTGCGCGAGATCAACATGGAATACCGGTCGGGCTACGTTTCCGGCGAGCAGGGCCGCAGCAGAAGCGGCTGCGGCATGGGCTGATTCTTCCTTCCATTCCGGCATATTTCAAAATCCCTGTACAGGCATGCGTATCCTGTACAGGGATTCAGATTATCAATAAAGTCTGTTTTAAACTTTGGGGATGCATGAAGGGGCTGCAGCCCCTTCATATGAAATCCGCAGCAGCGACATGCGCGGTGCGAGGAGCGGCTGCAAGCCGCTTCCTATATCATTTTCTGGCCGTA
>JAFQOY010000219.1 GCA_017412025.1 Clostridia bacterium
CGATGCTCATGTTCGACACCAGACCGAAGACCGGCTTTCCATGCTTCTCCGCCAGATCGAGCACCTTCTTGACCAGCGGCTTATGCAGATCGACCTCCAGCACGACGGAATCCGCCGCCATAAAAATCTCGTCGCCCTTCTCCTCGAGCAGATCGACGATCGGCAGCATATTAGGCCGCTTGGAAATCGAGCCTGCGACGTCGCCGTTGTTGTCAAACACGGCCAGCCACGTGCCCATGCCGTCCGGGATGGTCAGCACATAGTCGCAGTTGACCTTGTGGTTGCGCAGCTTCCTGAGCACGGCGTCGCCCATCGGCGTATCGTCGACGATGCCCACATACGTCGGCCGCAGTTCAGCGTTGGCGATATCCTCCACGACGTTGCGCGCCACGCCGCCGTGCACGTATTCGATCCTGCCGACATTCCGTCCGTCGGGGATGTAATTGTCCATCGGGAATCCCTTGATATCCATAAAGGCTGCGCCGATCACCACAATGCCCATAATCCTGTTCTCCTTGTGCTTTTGCTCTATCATACCATAAACTTCCAAAGAAATCCACGGGAAAAGCGCTTTCGCTGACCCTCCTGATGCGCATCTTGACAAATCCACTTTTCCGGCGATATACTTTCCTTCGTATTCGACGGACGCAAGTCTGCCCACTGGGAGGAATTGACATTGCAGAAAAACAACGCTTTTCTCGGCACGGAACCTGTCGGGAAGCTCCTTTTCAAGCTCGCTGTCCCCACAGTCGCAGCGCAGCTGATCAACATGCTCTACAACATTGTGGACCGCATCTATATCGGCCACATGCCTTCTGACGGCCATCTCGCGCTCACGGGCGTGGGCATCTGCATGCCCATCATCATGTTTGTCTCCGCCTTCGCCGCGCTCATCAGCGCAGGCGGCGCGCCGCGCGCTTCCATCTTCATGGGCAAAGGCGACAACCGTTCTGCGGAAAAGACGCTGGGCAACTGCTTCGCGCTTCAGGTCGTCGTCTCGCTCATCCTCACCGCCGTTCTGCTGCTCTTCGGCCGCCCGATGCTTTCCGCGTTCGGCGCGAGCGAAAACACGATCGGCTACGCATCAGATTACCTGAGCATCTATGCGCTGGGCACCATCTTTGTCCAGCTGACGCTGGGCATGAACGCGTACATCACCGGTCAGGGCTTTGCCAAAGTCGGCATGCTGACCGTGCTCATCGGCGCAGTGCTCAACATCGTGCTCGACCCGCTGTTCATCTTCGCTTTGAATCTGGGCGTTCGCGGCGCAGCGCTGGCGACCATCCTCTCTCAGGGCATTTCCTGCGCGTGGGTCATTTCCTTCCTCTTCGGCAAAAAGACGCTGCTGCGCATCCGCCGGGAGAACCTGCGCATCGAGCGCAAAATCATCCTTCCCTGCATCGCGCTGGGCCTTGCGCCGTTCATCATGCAGTCCAGCGAGAGCATCATCTCGGTCTGCTTCAACTCCTCGCTCCTGCGCTATGGCGGCGACATCGCCGTCGGCGCGATGACGATCCTCACCAGCGTCATGCAGTTCGCCATGCTCCCGCTGCAGGGCCTTGCGCAGGGCGCGCAGCCCATCACCAGTTACAACTACGGCGCAGGTAATGCGCAGCGCGTAAAGGCGATTTTCCGCCTCCTGCTGACCGTCAGCCTCGCGTACTCGTTCGTGCTCTGGGCGATGATCCAGCTCTTCCCGCAGGTATTCGCTTCCATCTTCACGCCGGATCCTGAACTGCTGGCGTTCTCCGCCAGGGCGCTTCGCATCTACTGCGGCGCGCTGCTGCTGTTCGGCGCTCAGATCGCCTGCCAGATGACCTTTGTCGCCATCGGCTACGCGAAATCCTCGATCATCGTCGCCGTCATGCGCAAGTTCATTCTGCTCCTGCCGCTGATTTTCCTGATGCCCTGCATCATCCCCGACAAGACCATGGGCGTTTACATGGCCGAGCCCGTCGCCGATGCGCTCGCCGTCACGTTCACCGTCCTGCTCTTCCGCGCCCAGTTCAAAAAGGCGATCGCCTCCATGGAAAGGCCCGCCAGCGCGTCATAACCATCCGGGACGGAGCCATGTTGCTCCGTCCCGGATTTCATGTTATACTGATGTATATGCGTATTTGCCCATACGGGCTTCAGGAGGATACCGGATATGAAGATTTCAAAAAAAGACGCGCTGATGTGGTTTGAGTTTTTTGCCATGCTGCCCGAGGAGGAGGAGCTGCTGACCCATCAGCAGGAGATCGCGCTGGCGGTCTTCGCCCAGATCGAGGACGCCGTCGACGCGCGCAACGAAAAGCTGATGCGCGAAAGTCCGGGGCTCAAAACCCTCGGAGGACGCACCTTTTTCGTCGGCGACGAGAGCAAATTCTCCAGAGGCTGCCGCTCCTGTCTGACCGGCACAGGCCTTTGTGCCATCCGCAAGACGAACAAATGCAACGTTCAGTGCCGCTTCTGCTATAACTACGGCGAGCTCGACCGCATCCCGCCCATCGGCGAGGGAATGTGGCAGATCGGCGGCACGAAGTTCTATGAGAAGGACATCGACCTGCTGCTCTCCATCCAGCAAAAGCCCACCGGC
>JAFQOY010000220.1 GCA_017412025.1 Clostridia bacterium
AGGATTACGCTGCCGACGAGCGGGGAGAATGGCCGGCGGATCTCAAGCGCGGCGTGCTCTCGCAGGATGGACTGTATAACCTGCTGACGGAAATTGAGGAATCAGAAAGAAATGCCCGATCAGGTGATTTGAAATGATATTTGTATTTTTTACAAAATTTGGCTGAAGCTGGAATGTGGACCGAGGTTTTTGCGTCATATAGAATATGGAATCAATATACAGATCATATCAGCACCCGAAAAGGGGGATCCACAAATGATTGAACATGCAAGTAAATTACTGGAAAAGCTCTTTGCCAAGGGGCCTGAAAAGAAGGAACCGGAACGCAGGCGTGCGCCGTCAAACACGACGACCAGCATGCGCGCGCTGACGGACCTGGGCGACAGCATTGCGGCGAGCGTGCATGTGATCGAAGGCCCCTCTCATCTGTATCTGTGCGTGGCGATGGAGCCCAAGCCGGATGCGCTGGCAGCGCAGATGCAAAGGGATAAGAAGCAGGCGGCAGGCATGTTCGAGGTGGACAGAACCTGGAGCGCGGCTGAGGTCAACAAGAGCTGGGCGAAGGATGCGGTGCTCATCGATGCGGACGGTCATATCCTGCGCAAGGCGATGGACGGTGCGCGCGGCATGACCGAAGCCGGCGCTAAGGAGGTCTTCTTCGAGTTCAATGCGTTGGATGTCTATCCCGAAAAAGTCTATCTGACCAACGGAAAGACGCGCATCAGAGTCAAATAAACGGAGGATACGGATATGTTCAGCGGCAAGGTGGTTGTGGTCACGGGCGGTGCAAACGGCATCGGAAAATGCATCGCGCAGGAATTTGCAAAGCTGGGCGCGCATGTACATGTGATCGACAAGGCGCAGGGCGATCACTTTGTCGGCGATCTGGCGGACAAGGCGACGCTGGAGCGGTTTGCTGCGCATGTGATAAAGACGCATGGGCATATCGACGTGCTGGTGAACAATGCGCTGCCGCTCATGAAGGGCATTGATGCATGCTCCTATGAGGAGTTTGAATATGCGCTGGCCGTGGGCGTGACGGCGCCGTTTTATCTGGCCAAGCTCTTTGCGCCGCATTTTGCTCCGGGCGCATCGATCATCAATATCTCTTCTTCCCGCGACAGGATGAGCCAGCCGCAGACAGAGAGCTACACCGCCGCTAAGGGCGGCATCGCCAGCCTTACGCATGCGCTGGCGGTGAGCCTGGCAGGCAGGGTTCGCGTCAATTCGATCTCGCCTGGATGGATCGATACGGCTTATACGGTTTACGAAGGTCCGGACGCTGAGCAGCAGCCTGCAGGCCGCGTGGGAAATCCGCAGGATATCGCTCAGATGGCGCTGTTCCTGTGCTCGGACAAGGCGGGCTTCATCACAGGCGAAAACATCTGCATCGACGGCGGCATGACGAAGCTGATGATCTATCACGGGGATCATGGCTGGTCGCTGGAGGGCTGAAAACAGAGATATAATCAAAAACCCCTGCCGCAAACGGCAGGGGTTTGATGCTTATCTGACTTCAAATACGAACGGGTTTTCCTTTGTGCCGTCGCCGCCGGTGATCTCCAGCATATCCGCATGCACATAGCAGATGGGGCGGATACCGCCTTCGCGGTCCAGGCCGGAGACGGAAATATGTCCGTTGTCGCCGACGATCCAGCGGCGGCCCGGCGCGCGCCAGTCCGTCGTCCAGTACCAGGAGTAATCGCCGACGATTTTGCGCAAACCCTGAGCAAAGGCATAGGGGGTGCCGATCGTGCTGCGTCGCTTGAGCACGGTAAAATCCTCCTCCACGAAGCCGTAATCCGGATGGAACAGCTCGCCACGGCGGGAGGGCAGGGACAGAAGCCCACGGCCGGGCATCTCCACAAGCACGGCCTGTTCCTGCTCTGTGAACATACGCGGGAGCACCTCGCTGCAAAGAACCTGGCGTACGTTAGTGTCGGCATAGTCAAGACCGGGACCGTCAGCGGTATCGCGAACGGGATGATAAAGTACGGTGTCGATGATGTATTCTGTCATCAGCAGGAAGACGTCGTCGCTATCTTCGGTGAATTCATCCCGGTTTGCGTATTTTTTGGCCATATGGTCGTATTCTTCACGGTCGATCACGTCGTCCTCAGCGGCAATGCCGCGGCCGAGCACGCGCCACAGTACTGGCGCCTGCGCGCCGTCCTTTTCATAGGGATAGACGCCGAATGTGACGTACTGGTATTTGCGGGTCTTGGTGTCATAGCCGCGAAGGGCGGGGGAATCCTCGGCGATGGCTGTCAAGGAGGAAAGCATCAGCGCAAGCAGGCAGACGGAGAGCAAACGGATCGGACGCATAGGGAAACAACCTCATTTCAAGTGTTGGCATGGGTTTGCGTTTGTGTTTCTATTGTAAGCGTTTTTGTCGAAAAGTCAAGGAGCAACGGGGAAAGTGCGCAGGGATCATCTTGAAGGGGAGCGTGAGTTGTGCTAGAATGATATGCATTGTGTTTTATCGGATCATTTGGGGGATATGATGAAGAAATCGATGAAAACTGCGCTGACGGCGCTTGTGCTGCTGGCGTTTGTGTGGCTGGCGCCGTCTCCGGCGCTGGCTATGGGATATACGCCGTACGGCGGCTTTGTGGCGATGGCAGGCGTGCTGGCGATCTGGCTGCTGCGCTGGCAGCGTATTCATGAAGCAAAGCGCCGTCATCCGCATGAGGATGGGCCGATTGCCGTGATCTATAAGGTCCATCATCTGGATCTGGCGTTGTCTGTGATGATTCCGGCGTTCGTTCTGGCGCGGCTTTTCTATTGCCTGGCGCGCTTCAGCTTCTATTTTCTGGAGATGGGGCCTGCGAGCGTGCTGCGCACCGGGGAGGGCGGCTTCATGCTCTATGGCGCGGCGCTGGGCGCGCTGCTGGGCGCCGGGCTTGCGGCAAAGCGCCGCGGCGCGGACGTGGCTGCGACGCTGGATGAGATTGCCTGCCCGGGCCTTCTGGCGGTAGCCGTCTGCCGCCTTGGCGAATGGACGGTGGGCGAGGGCGTGGGCACATGGATCGAAAATCCGCTGCTGATGCGCCTTCCCTTTGCCGTGTGCAATGAATACGGCGAATGGCAGCTGGCTGTTTTTCTCTGGGCGGCGCTTGCGGCGCTGATCCTGATGGGATGCATGCTGCGCGTACCGCAGGGGCGGGGCGAGCGCGTGCTCAGTGCGCTGCTGATGTATGCGTGCTGCCAGGTGGTGCTGGAGAGCCTGCGCATGGACAGCTGCCTGAAGGTGGGGTTTGTTCGCGTAAGCCAGGTGATCTCTGCCGTGGTGATCCTCGGCATAACGGCAATTCGTGCGTATCGAAGCGGCGGAAAACCGCTGATGCTCCGCCGCGCCGCGCCTGTTTTCATTCTGGCGGCGCTCATCGGCGGCATCGAATGGGCACTGGATAAGACGGTGCTGAGCAATATCCTGCTGTATTCTCTGATGATTGCGGCCTGCGCGGGCCTTGCGATCAACGGTCAGCGATCGGATAAGCGCGGACTTACGGACTGAGCAAAGAAAAAGAGGGAAAAACATGAAACGGTTTACTGCCCATATCCAGCATACCTATGACACCATCCTGCGCATGTGCCGTACAATGGATGATACATTCTTTTTCAAGAGAAAGCTGCTCATGGCCTTTGGCGGCATGGCGCTGGCGGTGATGGGCGTATGGAATATGCAGAGCATTGCCGGAATTCTGATGCTGATGATCGGCTGCTGGATGCTCGCCAGCCTGAATCTGCCGGCCAAGAATCAGGCGGATAACATCCGCCAGGCGCTCGGCGGCCAGTATCCCACGAATAAATATGAATTCTTTGACAAGAACTTCGTCCTCTATGCCAAGAATCAGGACGTGGTGACCTATGATAAGATCAAGCGGCTGATCGAGGATGAGGGGTATTGCTATCTGTGCTTGAATGAACAGGCAAGCTATATGCTGGAAAAGGCCTCTCTGTGCACGGAACTGGAA
The DNA here is from genome assembly GCA_017412025.1 of Clostridia bacterium. The sequence continues at coordinate 3,978 of JAFQOY010000220.1, forward strand.
AAATTCAAGGCGTTCATGGCGAAGGCAACGGGTCTGAAATGGACGAAGCCCTATCGGCTGTCCACCTTCAATATCAAGCACATGATGGAGCTGCTTGGCGG
>JAFQOY010000221.1 GCA_017412025.1 Clostridia bacterium
CTTCGCGCGCTGCTCCTCCATCGACAGCCTGAGAAGAAAGCAGTTTGTCAAGGGCGTCGTGCAGCTGGCGGACGAGGGCACCATCCAGACGTTCAAGCGTCCCGGCATCGGCTTTGAGGAGATCATCGTCGGCGTCGTCGGCGTGCTTCAGTTCGAAGTACTCGAGCACCGTCTCAAGACCGAGTATAACGCCGAGATCCGCCGTGAACAGCTGCCCTACCGCTATGTGCGCTGGGTGACGAAGACCCCGAAGCCGCTTGACCAGCTGAAGCTCTCCAGCTCCTGCTCGCTTGCGCAGGACAGCCACGACCGCGACGTCATCCTCTTTGAAAACGAGTGGTCCATCCGCTGGGCGCTTGAGCACAACGAGGGCCTTGAGCTCGCGGAGACGGCCTCCCGCTGAGCCGTCAGACAGACGTCGCTTTCCCCATATGGTATGATAGAAAGAAGGTCTTTCATTTGGAAATGATCCGTGAAAACATCCGCAACATTGCCATCATCGCGCACGTTGACCACGGCAAGACCACGCTCGTCAACGAGATGCTCAAGCAGGGCGGCGTTTTCCGCGAAAACCAGCAGGTCGCCGACCGCGTCATGGACAGCAATGACCTTGAAAAGGAGCGCGGCATCACCATCCTGGCGAAGAACACCTCCGTCAACTACAACGGCATCAAGATCAACGTCGTGGATACCCCCGGCCATGCCGACTTCGGCGGCGAGGTGGAGCGCGTGCTCAAGATGGTCGACGGCGTGCTGCTGCTGATTGACTCCTTCGAAGGCCCGATGCCCCAGACCCGCTTCGTGCTCCAGCATGCGCTGGCGCTCGGCCTGCCGGTGATCGTGGTCGTCAACAAGGTGGACAGGCCCGACGCGCGCTGCGATGAAGTCGTCTCCGAGGCGGTCGATCTGATGATCGACCTGGACGCGGACGAGAGCCAGCTGGACACCCCGATCGTCTACGCCAGCGCGCGCGCCGGCACGGCGACGCTCGACCTGAGCCAGCCGGGCAAGGATCTGCGTCCGCTGTTTGACACGATCCTCGAGTACATCCCCGCGCCCAAGGGCGATCCGGAGGGGCCGGCGCAGATGCTGATCTCCACGATCGACTACAACGAGTTTGTCGGCCGTATCGGCGTGGGCCGCATCACCCGCGGCACCTTCAAGCTCAACACCATGAAGACCCGCTGCAATCTGGAAAACCCGGATCTGCACGAATCCTTCCGCATGAGCGCGCTCTTCGCCTTTGACGGCCTCAAGCGCGTGCCGGTTGAGGAAGCCTCCATGGGCGAAATCGTGGCGATCACCGGCGTTGAGGACATCATGATCGGCGACACCATCTGCGCGCCGGACGCCGTCGAGCCGCTGCCGTTTGTGAAGATCACCGAGCCGACGGTCGTGATGACCTTCTCCGTCAACGACAGCCCGTTCGCCGGACGCGAGGGCTCCTATGTGACCTCCCGCCATCTGCGCGCGAGGCTGATGCGCGAATTGGAGACCGACGTCTCCCTGCGCGTGGAGGAGACCGAATCGCCGGATGCGTTCCGCGTCAGCGGCCGCGGCGAGCTGCATCTGTCTGTGCTGATTGAGAACATGCGCCGCCAGGGCTATGAGTTCCAGGTGTCCAAGCCGGAGGTGCTCATCCAGTACGACGAAAACGGCACGAAGATGGAGCCGGTTGAAAAGATGGTCTGCGACGTGCCCAGCGAATATGCCGGAGCCGTCATCGAAAAGATCGGCCGCCGCCGCGGCGTGATGGACAACATGTCCGGCTATGACCGCGTGCGCCTTGAGTTCACCGTGCCCAGCCGCGGCCTGTTCGGCTACCGCAGCGAATTCATGACCGATACCCGCGGCGAGGGCGTCATGAGCTCCGTGTTTGATCACTACGAGCCGTTCAAGGGCGATATCCCGCACCGCAATTGCGGCGCGCTGGTCTCCACCGACACGGGCGAGGCCGTGATGTACGGCCTGTTCTACGCGCAGGACCGCGGCACGCTGTTCTACGGCCCGGGTACCGCCGTGTATACCGGCATGATCGTCGGCGCGAACGCGCGCCAGGGCGATATCGACGTGAACGTCTGCCGCCAGAAGCACCTGACCTCCATCCGCAACTCCGCCGGCGCGGAGACCGCCATGAAGCTGACCTCCATGAAGAGCCTGACGCTCGAGGAATGCCTGGAATTCATCGACGACGACGAGCTGCTGGAGATCACGCCGAAGAACCTGCGCATGCGCAAGCGCGTGCTCGAGGTGGAAATGCGCAAGAAGCTGGCTGCGCGCGCCCGCCGAGGCGAGGGTTAATCCGTTATATTTAAATCACATTCAGTGCCTGACCGCTTAACAATTGGCGGTCAGGCTTTTTTGCTGTATCCGGTTCTTTCCCGTTTCCGCGTCATTCCTGTTCGCTTCATATATCTGCAATATTTCCTGCAGTTTATCAGCCATCACTCACCGTTATTTCTTCACATTCCGTTCATATTCATTGTATTTTCACTTTTTACAATATGTATACATACTGTTTTTTCCCTTTTTATCCCTCCGTTTTTGCAGCAAATCCGATTCATCTTCCAAATTGACCATTTTCTTTTCTCCCATTCCATGGAATTATCCGGCTGTATTTCATCGATATTATACAGTTTCTCCCGTTATTATAACTCGTTTTCTTAATAAACATTGGCAGCAATTGACAAACTTCGGCAAAGGGGGTTTACAACGTATTTGCGCTGTGCTAAGATATCGCATCAGCGAGCGGTCGCCCAACGGCGGGCGATCACGCCGACGCTGAACGCATGCGGCCGGACGATATGCCGGCCAGGCAAGGAGGTAACAGACTTATGAGCAACAACTTCAAAAGAAATATCGATATGACATACAACCAGGCTTCCCGCGCAGAGATCCGCGCTACCACGGGCGAAACCCTGCTGATGACCGCGATGGTCTCCTTTGCGCCTGTCGCGCTGAGCGTCATGACAGCCCTTGGCGCCGCTCTGTAACGATCGATGTTTTCACCAGACAAGGAGGTATATTATATGAAGAAGAATTCCGTTTTCGGTTTCACCGCGCGCGTGCTTTGCAATGTCAGCGAAGCGCTGTATATGAGCAAGGAATTCCGCCGCACCTTCTAAAATAACGGCGGCAGCAAAAAAGGAGAGCACTCGGGCGCAATGTCATTCAGATCATGGCATTGCCCTCGGGCGCTCTCCTTTTATTTTGCAGCGTTTTACCTGTCATGCGTTTGCTTTATTCCATTCGTCCGGCGACCGCTCTATAGCGCGCATACGCGTAGACCAGCATCAGGCACCAGCCCGCCGCGCACGCCCAGGCAGCGCCCGTGAGGCCGATTCTGGGCACGAGCAGCCATACGATCAGCGTACGGACGGAAATCTGGATGAACGTGCCGGCGAGCGTCGTCTTCATCTCTCCCATGCCGCGGAAGAAGCCCTGTATGCCGTTGGTCATGCCGGGCAGGATGTAGAAAAACGCCATCCACGTCAGATACGATACGCCCATCTCCACCATCTGCGCGCTGTCCTGCGCGGCAAACAGATGCATAACCGGACGCTTGACCAGCTGCACCAGAACCAGAATGAACACGCCGTACGCCCCCTCCAGCAGCATGCCGCGCCTCAGGGTCTCCCGGACGCGGTCATGTTTCCCCGCTCCGCGGTTCTGCGCGATGCAGGTCATCATGCCGGAGGAGATGCTCTGCTCGGGGATGCACGCAAAGTCGTCGATGCGGTTGACCGCATTGAATGCTGCGATCATCGCAATGCCCTGCGCGTTGATCACGCTCTGGATAAGCACCTTGCCAATCGGCTGGCAGGCCTGCTGCAGCGCGGTGATCGATCCGCTTTGAAGCGTCTGCGCAAGCAGCTCCCGGTCCACGCGCAGATCATCCCGCCTCAGGCGAAGCACCGGAACCCTGCGCTGCATATGCACAAAGCACAGCGCCGCGCTGACGGCCTGCGCAATCACCGTAGCCAGGCCCGCGCCAGCAGCGCCCCATTTAAGCCCGGCGACAAACACCACGTCCATGCAGCCGTTCATGACGGAGGAAAGCGCCAGATAGACGACCGGCGTGCGCGAATCGCCGACGCTGCGAAGGGACGCCGAGAGAATATTATACTGAAAGGTGAAGAGGAATCCAACGAAGATGATGCGCAGATAGACGCAGGCCGTCGGCAGAATTTCATCAGGCACATTCAGCAGGCGCAGGATGACGGGCGAAAGCGCCAGCCCCAGCGCGAATACGGCAAGCGACGCCGCCGCGCCGAAGAGAATCGTCGTCGCCACCTCGCGGCGCAGCTTCTCCTCATCCCCCGCGCCGAAGAAGCGGCTCATCAGCACCGACGCGCCGATGGAAATGCCCGATACGCCGAGGATGACGATGGTCATCACCGGATTGGCCGCGCTGACGGCAGCCAGCGCATGCTCGCCGGCAAACTTGCCGATGATGATGGAATCCACGGCATTGTACGTCAGCTGAAAGAAATTGCCGAAGATCAGCGGCAGCGCATAGGCGAGCAGATGCCGCGCAATCGATCCTTCCGTCATTTTTCTGGTCTTTGCCATGTCAGATCGCCTCCACGCCCAGCTCGTGCGCGATGACGCGCAGCTCGCCGAGCGTCTTTTCATCCACAGGAACGCCCTCTTTGAGGCGCTTCTCCTGCGCAGAAAACGCCTTTTCGCCCGGCGTATAGATGCGCGCGCAGCCGGGGGCCTTTTCGCTTTCTCTGAGCGTCTGCAGATAATCGCTCATGCGCGCGCGGATTTCCTGCGGATCGCCGAACATCGCCGGATCAAACGCCATGAAGAAGTGGCAGGTGTGATCCCCGTGCGCGCCCTGCATCTGCGGAGAAACCATTCCCTGCGCCAGCACGCCCGTGAGCGCCTCCACCATGATCGCAAGGCCGTAGCCCTTATGTCCGCCCGTCGTCTCGCCCGCGCCGCCCAGCGGCAGTATGCCGCCCTTTTCGCCGGCAAGAATGCTCCTGTTCATCTTCGCCGCATCGCTGCAGGACGCTCCCCGCCCGTCGATCGTCCATCCATCCGGCATCGGCGTTTCCCGCTTGTCATATACCTCCACCTTGCCGAGCGTGACCACGGTGGTCGACGCGTCAAACCAGAAGGGATATGGCTGCGCAGGCATGCAGAACGCAATCGGGTTGGTGCCCAGCATCATTTCAACGCCGAACGTCGGCACCATGATCGGTCCCGTGTTCGTCATCGCCATAGCGCACAGCCCTTCCCGCTCCGCCATCAGCGTATAATATCCCGCGATGCCGAAGTGAGAGGAATTGCGCACGCAGACCATGCCCACGCCCGTCCTCTTCGCCTTCTCAATCGCCAGACGCATCGCGCGCACGCCGGACAGCTGCCCCATGGCGAAATGCGCGTCGTAAAGCGCGGAGACCGGCGTTTCGCGGACAATCTCCGGCATTGCCCCGACGTTTACGCTGCCGGATGCGATATTCCGGTGATAATACATCATCCTCTGCGCGCCATGGCTCTCAATGCCAAAGAGATCGGCCTGAAGGAGCACGTCGGCAATCGTCCGTGCGTCCGGCGCGCTGAAGCCCTCTTTCTCCAATACGCGCTCCATGAAGCCGCGCAGGCGCGCCGCGTCCACGCGGATATCGGTTTCAGCCATCATTTCCTCCTGTACAGGTGCAGCAGCTTGTTGATCCGGTTCTGATCGTCATAGCCTGCGTCCGTTGCAATCCATTGATAGCGGTCAAACCGGTCGGGCAGCTCCTCCCAGGAGACAAGCACATAATCCGGCCTGCCTTCCTCCAGATACCGGTCAAGCTCGCTGAGCATTTCGTCATATCCCACATTCAGTCGGACAAAGTATTTATCCTGCGGCAGCGTGCCGGCAGCCAGATACAGCCCGTCGTCCAGATGGCTGTACTGCAGGAGCGTCGCGCCGGGATGGACATAGGCGGCCAGCCTCGTCTGCGCCAATTCCGCCCGCGGAACGCCGCGCAGCGGCCTGTTCGGGCTGAGCAGCAGCGCCGCCAGCAGCGCAAGCGCGCAGGCACAGGGGGCGAGCATCCGTCTGCATCTCGCGCCCATCGCGCGCATCCGCGCCGCGGCAGAAAGCAGGCCGTACATTCCCGCAAACACGAACACGCCGAGCGCCAGCGGATAATACGCAAACACGCGCCCAGGCAGAAACACCGCGCAGCCGGCTCCGACGGCCATGCACAGCACCGTCAGGCGAAGCCTGAGCGGCTCTCCGCTGTCCGTCATCAGCGCCAGCAGCCCAACAACGCCGACGGCAGCCGCCGGAAGATTATCCCGGACGGCCCGGGCGATCTCGCGCAGGACGTCCCCAAAGGCTCTCGCTTCCCCCTGATAGAGGAAGATGTTGTTGTGCACATAGGCGGTATAGCAGTCGCTCAGCGCGCCGTGGACGGCAAAATACAGGCACCACAGCCCCACAGGCAGCAGCATGCCCAGGAGGAACGCCGCCGCGCTTTGAGCCGCGCGCCTCAGGCCGCCGGCACGCAGCGCTGCCACGCCCTCTGCGATGCAGAGCCCCACAAACAGCCCCAGCACCGTGAACTTGATCGTCGCCACGACGCCGGCAAGCAGCCCGCAGGCAAAGAGCCTCCCCGGGCGCATCGGCCCTTCTCTGCCGCCGTATTCATCCATCGCCATGCACAGCGCGCCCATCAGATACGGCAGGCAGAATTCCTCTGCGCTGTCGCCCATCATGAACGCGCCCCCGCAGAGCACAAGCGAAGCAGCCAGCGCCGCCAGCGCGGGCGCAGAAAAGCCCGCACAGCGCCTTTCAAACAGCCTGCAGGCCATAACCAGCACGGCGGCGAGCGAAAGTACCTCCAGGATAAACACGCCGAAGAAGCTGCTGTCCGAGATCCATGCCGCAAACAGATGAATCAGATAGAGCGTCGGCCCCTTCTGCTCGTAGATATCGCGGTAGAGCACCGCGCCTTCCTTCATCGCGCGGCCGACGGTCAGCAGGCAGTTGGCGTCCGGCCAGATATTGGTCGGATACAGCGGAGAAGACTGGCTGCACAAAAGCAGCAAGGCAAACGCCGCGGCAAGGCAAACCGCCAGCATCGTCAGATGCCTGATTGCACCGCTTTTTTCCACAATGCATCCTCCTCTGTTGATAACCCGATCAATCCGGTTCATTCCTCTTCATACTGCGCGATCACGCGCAGGAACGCATCGCCGTAGCGCTCCAGCTTTCCTTCGCCCACGCCGTCAACGCGCAGCATCTCGCGCCGCGTATGCGGACGCTTGACCGCCATATCGCGCAGCGTCGCATTGGTAAAGATGATGAACGGCGGCACATGCTGCTCCTCCGCAATCCGCCGCCGCTGCGCAGACAGGCGCGCAAGCAGCGCCTTATCCACAGACGGCTTAAGCCCGACGCGCCGCACAGGCGCATCGACCGCCGTCAGGGTCATGCGGATCGGCTCGTCGCCCAATAGCGCCTCTCTGGCGCGCGGCCCGGCTTTGAGCAGCGGATAATCGCCGCCCGTAGTCATCAGCACATCGTCGACGATCAATTCGTCGATCATCATGCGGATATTCTCCTCGCCCTCTGCCGCAAGCGCGCCGAAGGACGAGAGCTTGTCCAGCTGGCGCTTTCGGATGTTTTCATCCCGCCTGCCCGCCAGCACGCGCGCCGCCGTCGCCTTGCCGTATCTGCCCTGCATGGCCAGCACGCAGGCGACAATTTTACCCGCCTCGCGCGTCACATCCCTCTCCTGCTGCGCCCGCATGCAGCTCGAGCAATTGCCGCAGCGCGCCTGCGCCGGTTTCTCGCCGAAGTAGGAGAGAATCCTGGCGCGCAGGCATCCGCCCGTCGTCGCATAAAAGGTCATCTGCCGCAGGCGCTCCCTCGCGCGCTCGTGAACGACCTTGCGCGTCTGCTCGTCAAGCTGGCTTTCCTCCAGCGAATGCTCGATGAGAAATTCATTGAGCTTGACGTCCTGCCCGTGATAGAGCAGGCAGCAGACGGCGTCCTCGCCGTCGCGCCCCGCGCGCCCGGCCTCCTGATAATAGCTTTCCAGATCCTTGGGCATGTTGTAATGCACGACAAAGGACACGTTCGACTTGTCGATGCCCATGCCGAACGCGTTCGTCGCCACAATGACCGGCGCAGCGTCGGACACGAAATCCTCCTGCGCAATCCGGCGTTCCTCATCGCCCATGCCCGCATGATAGCCCACCGCGTCGATCCCGCGATTGCGCAGCATCCGCGTAACTTCCTTCACGCCTTTGCGCGTGCCGCAGTAGACGACGCCGCTCTGCCCGCGATGCTCCTCAAGGAAGCGCAGCAGGCTCAGATCCCTGTCCCCCGTGCGCCGCACCTCAAAATACAGGTTCGGCCGGTCAAAGCCGGTCGTGATTCCATACGGATTCTCCAGGCGGAGCAGGCGCATGATATCGCGGCGCACATCGTCTGTGGCCGTCGCAGTGAATGCGCTTAACCGCGGACGGGACGGAAGCTCGCGGATAAACGGCTCGATATTCAGATAACCCGGTCTGAAATCCTGCCCCCACTGGCTGACGCAGTGCGCCTCGTCGACAACCACCTGCGCAATCGGCGCGCTGCGCGCAAAGGAGAGAAAGGAATCCGTCAGCAGGCGTTCAGGCGCGACGTAGATGATTTTGTATACGCCGCGCGACGCATTGTCAAGCGCCAGAAAATACTGGCGCTGCGTCAGCGAGGAATTGAGATATGCAGCGCGCACGCCGTTTTGCAGCAGGCTGCTGACCTGATCGCGCATGAGCGAAATCAGAGGAGAGACGACCAGCGTAACCCCCGGCAGGACAAGCGCAGGGATCTGATAGCAGAGCGACTTGCCCGCGCCGGTGGGCATGACGGCCATCACGTCGCGTCCGGAGAGAATCGCGGAGACGACCTCCGCCTGACCGGGACGGAAAGCGTCATAGCCAAACACATCCGCAAGCGTCTTCTTCGCCGCCTGCATGGGTGCGATATCCGCCATATTGCTCTCCTCCTTCGCAAATCATATTAGTTTATTATACGTCTGTGCATTTGCCAGCGTCAAGCATAAGCGGCTCATTTTGTGCGCAGGATAGGCATACCATGATCCGCAGGGAGGTATGCGCATGCCGGCTTCAACCAATCTGTATCCCAATCTGTATGCGCTGCTGGAAAGCAATTCCAGCGCACGCAGGCTCTTCAACCACGCGCCGCCGCTGATCCGGCGGCAGCTGCTCGTGCGTCAGGCGCAGATCCGTTCCGTCGCCGCGCTCGATGCGGCGATCGCGGCATTCAGAAGCTGAAAAAAGACGATCCCGCGCAGGGATCGTCTTTCGCTTTGTATTGGATTACTTGGCAAACTCGGTGCAGCGGGTCTCGCGGATGACATTGACCTTGATCTGCCCCGGATACTCCAGCTCGTTCTCGATGCGCTTGGCAATCTCGCGCGCGAGCACCAGCGTACCCTCGTCGGAGATATCCTCCGGCTTGACCATGATGCGAACCTCACGGCCGGACTGAATCGCAAAGGACTTCTCTACGCCCTGGAAGCTGCAGGAAATCTCCTCAAGCTTCTCCAGACGGCGGATGTAGTTCTCAATCGACTCGCGGCGCGCGCCCGGACGGGCGGCAGAGATCGCGTCGGCAGCCTGCACCAGCACGGCCTCGACCGTGGTCGGCTCGATGTCGTTGTGGTGCGCGGCGATGCAGTGGATGACCTCCGGGGACTCGTGGTAGCGCTTGCACATCTCCACGCCCAGCTCCACATGCGTGCCCTCAAGCTCATGATCGACAGCCTTGCCGATATCGTGCAGCAGGCCGGCGCGCTTGGCGAGGGTCACGTCCGCGCCCAACTCGGCAGCCATCAGGCCCGCCAGGTGGGACACTTCGATGGAGTGCTTGAGCACATTCTGGCCGTAGCTCGTGCGGTAGCGCATGCGGCCCAGGAGCTTAACCAGCTCGTGATGGATGCCGTGCATGTTGGTCTCAAAGATCGCCTGCTCGCCGGTCTCGCGGATCTGGTTGTCCACCTCGCGGCGGGCCTTCTCCACCATTTCCTCGATGCGGGCCGGATGAATGCGGCCGTCGGCGATCAGCTTTTCCAGCGCGATGCGCGCGATCTCGCGGCGAACCGGATCAAACGCGGAGACGATAACGGCCTCCGGGGTGTCGTCAATGATCAGATCAACGCCCGTCGCCGTCTCCAGCGTGCGGATGTTGCGGCCTTCGCGGCCGATGATGCGGCCCTTCATGTCCTCGTTGGGCAGGGAAACGACGGAAACCGTCGTCTCGGCCACATGATCGGAAGCGCAGCGCTGAATCGCCATCGCGACGATGTTGCGCGCCTTCTTCTCGGCGTCGTTGCGGGCGTTCTGCTCGATCTCGCGCACGAGCACGCCGGCGTCGTGGAACGCTTCCCTCTGGATGCGCTGCACGATCATGTCCTTCGCCTCGTCCTGCGTCATCTTCGCCACGCGCTCAAGTTCCGTGCGGCGCTTTTCCTCAAGCTCCTTCATCGCCTGCTCCGCGCTCTCCGCAGCAGCCTTCTGGCGTGCGGAATACTCCTGCGCCTCCTGGGTCAGGCGGTCAAGCTCGTACTGCTTGCGCTCAAGGGTGGTCTCGCGGGCGTCCAGGTTGTCCGCCTTCTTGTCAAGGGTCTCCTCGCGCTGGGCGACGCGGCGCTCGCTGCGCTGCACCTCGGCGCGGCGGTCGCGAACCTCGCGATCCAGCTCGTTCTTCAGGCGGATGATCTCTTCCTTCGCCTCAAGGATGCTTTCCTTCTTCTTCTCCTCTGCACGGCGCTGGGCGTCATCCAGCAGATTGCGGGCATACTCTTCCGTACGGCCGATCTTCTTTTCCTGAATGTTCTTGCGGTAGATATAGCCAACTGCCAGGCCGACGGCCAGGGCAATCACCACGGATAAAAGGGTAATCAAAATCGCCAACCAGTCTCACACTCCTTCTTTGACAAACTCTCAAATACATCATCAGTCGGTCAAAAGTGTGAAGGGTTGGCGACGCCGAAACACCGGTATACAAAACAAACAGGCACAGCGAAACACAGACAGACCAAAGGGCATACCGCGCCCCTCCAGCCTGACGGCCGTCGCTGACCGGATATTGAATTGATGTATCAAACGGGATGAAACCCGTTGTATGCTCAGGCATGCAGACGACCCTGCACACGCTTTCACTTTGACTATGTTCTATTTTAACGGCGAATAGCGCACATGTCAAGACCATCTGACAATCGGATGGTATTTTTGTGAAGAAATTTCATCTTCTTGACACGTCCCGAATGATTCCGAACGAAAAACAAAGACCCCGGAAACTCCGGGGTCTCAGATTGCCGAAAAACCTGCA
>JAFQOY010000222.1 GCA_017412025.1 Clostridia bacterium
CCCGCTACGAGGTCGTGCCGGAAGAATGGGGCGGCGACACTATCTGTGTCCCGGTTTCCGCGAAGACTGGCGAGGGCATTGACGATCTGCTTGAGAACGTTCTGCTGATGGCCGAAATGCTCGAGCTCAAGGCGAATCCGGACCGCAAGGCCCGCGGCGTCATCATCGAGGCGAAGCTCGATCACTCCCGCGGCGCCGTTGCGACCGCGCTGGTGCAGACCGGTACGCTCCATGTCGGCGATATGGTCGTGGCGGGCAATGCATACGGCCGCGTCCGCGCGATGATTTCTTCCCGCGGCGACCGCGTGAAGACCGCGCTGCCCTCTACGCCGGTTGAGATCATCGGCTTCGGCGGCGTGCCGGAGGCCGGCGACGAGTTCATGGCCGTTGCCGACGAGAAGCTCGCCCGTCAGGTTGTCGAGGAGCGTGCCGCGAAGGCGAAGGCTTCCATGGTGAAGATGAATTCCGCTTCTACCCTGGAGGAGCTCTACAGCAAGCTCGAAGAGGGCGAGGTCAAGGATCTCAACATCATCATCAAGGCCGACGTGCAGGGCTCCGTCGAGGCTGTCAAGCAGTCCCTTGAGAAGCTCTCCAACAAGGAAGTGCGCGTGCGCACGATCCACAGCGGCGTCGGCGCCGTCACCGAGAACGACGTCATGCTCGCGGGCATCGACGGCGCGATCATCATCGGCTTCAACGTCCGCCCGGACGCGAAGGCGCGCGAGGCGGCGACCCGCGACGGCATCGATATCCGCTATTATCGCGTCATCTATCAGGCGATCGAGGAGATCGAGAAGGCCATGAAGGGCCTGCTGGCGCCGGAATTCCGCGAGAACATCCTGGGCCATGCCGAGGTGCGCAATGTCTTCAAGATCACGAACGTCGGCATCGTCGCCGGTTCGTATGTCACCGACGGCCTCATCCAGCGCAATGCGCAGGTGCGCCTGATGCGCGACAACATCGTCGTCTACGAGGGCAAGCTGACCTCTCTGCAGCGCTTCAAGGACGCTGTCAAGGAAGTCAAGGACGGCTACGAGTGCGGCGTGACGCTGGAAAACTATTCCGATATCAAGGAAGGCGACGTCATCGAGTGCTTCGTGATGGAAGAGATTCCGCGCTGAGCATGAGAGACGCCTGAATCCAACCGGACGAAAGGGAATGGAGCTGGTCTCCATTCCCTGTATGTCCGTATAACGACATTCTGAGGTAATGACTTTGGCTAAGAGACAGCAGTTTGAGCGCACAGACCGCATTGCGGCGGAGATCATGCGCGAAACCGAACGGATCATCCGCGAGGATGTATCCGATCCGAGGACGCAGTGCATGTTTTCCATCACGCATGTGGATGTGACGCGCGATCTTCGCTATGCGAAGGTCTTTGTCAGCGTGTATGAGGCGGAGAAGCGCGAAGGGATGATGAAGGCGCTCAAGAGCGCGGCGGGCTTTATCCGCCACAACCTGGGCAGTCTGCAGCTTCGCTATACGCCGGAGCTTCTCTTTGAACTGGATACGACGATTGAGTACGGCGTGCACATCGCAGGCCTGATCAATCAGGTCCGCAGGACGGAGGGCGTACAGTCCGATGATGTGCAGTCTTAACGAATGGCTCGGCTGTGTGCGCGGCGCAAAGCGATTGGCATTGATTTCCCACATCTCTCCGGATGGAGATACGGTGGGCGCAGCGCTGGCGCTGCGCCTTGCTTTTTTGGCGATCGGCAAAGAAGTGGACGTCATCTGCGACGGAGAAGCGGATCAGACGCTCGGCTATCTGCCGGGCGTGGATGCGATGATCCGGCCGGAAGAGGCAGGCGGCGTTTACGACGCAGCCATCGCAGTGGACGTCAGCGATCGCAGGCTTCTTGGCAAGGCGGAGCGTGTGTTCGATTCTGCCGCCGTGCGTCTTGTGATCGATCATCATGGCACCAATGACGGCTATGGCGACTGCGACTATATCCGCGGAGGCGAATGCGCCTGCTGCGTGCTGGCATACGAGGCGATTGAGGCGATGGGCGTGCGAATGACGGGCGAAATGGCCACATGCCTGATGACCGGCCTGTCTACCGATACGGGGCATTTCATGTACCCGTATACGACGCCGCATGCGTTTGAGGTCGCGGGCAGGCTGCGCGCAGCCGGGGCGGATGTGTCCGATATTACGCGAAGGCTGTACAGGACGCAGCCTAGAGAGCTCGTTGAACTGACGCGCATCGCATACAGAAAACTGCGCTTTGAACTGGGCGGCCGCGTGGGCGTGATTGAACTGACGACGCAGGAGCTTCAGCAGGCGGGCTGTGCAGCCAATCAGACCGGCGGTCTGGTCAACAAGGCGCTTGAGGTGGAGGGCGTGCGCATGGCGATTCTGGCCACGCAGCGCGAGGAAGGCGTCAAGCTCTCCCTGCGCGCGGTGGAACCGGATACGGTCAGCGATATTGCAAAGGTATTCGGCGGCGGCGGCCACGCACAGGCTGCAGGCTGTACGATTGATGCGCCGATGGAGCAGGCAGTCCGGATGGCGCTTGATGAAATGGCGAAGAAACTCTGAGGATGGATGAGCAATGAACGGATTCCTTTGTGTGCTCAAGCCGCCGGGCATGACCTCAAGCGACGTCGTCGTGCGCGTGCGCAGGATGCTCGGCCGCGGCGCGAAGGTGGGCCATGCCGGTACGCTCGATCCGGAGGCCTCCGGCGTGCTGCCGCTGATGATCGGCAAGGCTGCGCGCCTGTTTGATTATCTGGTGGAAAAGGAAAAGATCTATATTGCGCAGTTCAAGCCCGGCTTTGCGACCGATACGCAGGATGCGCACGGACAGATCACAGGCGGAACAGGGGAGCATGTCACGCGGGAAGCGCTTGAAAGCGTGCTGCCGCAGTTTATCGGAGAAATCATGCAGATTCCGCCGATGTTTTCCGCGCTCAAGCGGGACGGGCAGAAGCTGTGCGATCTGGCGCGGCAGGGTGTTGAAATTAAGATTGAGCCGCGTCCCACGCAGGTGTATGAGATTGAAATCCTGCATGCGTCTGCAGACGGCAGCTTCATCCTGCGCATCCGCTGCGGCAAGGGCACGTATATCCGTACGCTCTGCCACGACATCGGAAACGCGCTTGGCTGCGGCGGGCATATGGGTATGCTGCTGCGCGCGCAGACCGGCATGTTCAGCCTGGATGACGCGCATACGATTGAGGAAATTGAGGCGGCGCAGGATCTTTCTGCGCTTCTGGTACCGATGGACAAGCCGCTTGGCCATGTGCCTCGCGTGGACGTCGCCGCGCATGCGGAGCGCTTTGTGCGCAACGGCAATACGCTCACGCGCCGCGAGCTGCAGGGCGAGCTGACCGAAGGCAGGCCGGTCCGGCTGTATCTGAACGATCAGTTCGCGGGAATCGGCCGCTATGACGGCAAAGTCATGAAATTTGATGCAATGCTTCTGGAGTAAGGCAAATGATACTGCTGACACATGAACGCCAGTGGCGCGGCGGTGAGACCGTCGTCGCCTTTGGCATGTTTGACGGCGTGCACGAGGGGCATGCGCAGCTGATGCGCATGGCCAACGAGCTGGCTGCGCTGTATGATCTGAGCAGCGTGGTGTACACCTTTTCGACGCACCCCATGGCGACGTATGCGCCCGAGCGCATGCCCGCGCAGCTGAATACGCGCTCGGAAAAGATCCGCGCGCTGGCCAGGATGGGCGTGGACGCCGCTGTGCTTCGCCCGTTTGACAGGGCGTACGCCAGCCAGTCCCCGGAGGAATTTGTGCGTGCGTTCTGCGAGGCGCTTCATCCCAGGCATGTCGTCATCGGGTTTAACTATTCCTTTGGCAGCAGGGGAGCGGGCAAGGCGGAGGATATGATGCGCCTTGGCAGGCAGTTCGGCTTTGAGACGCATGTCGTGCCGGAGTATACGATGGACGGCCTGCCGGTATCGTCTACGCGTATCCGTCAGGCTGTGCTCGGCGGAGAGATGGAGGAAGCGGCAAGGCTTCTTGGCGCGCCGTATACGCTCAGCGGCGTGGTGCAGCACGGCAAAAAGCTGGGCCGCAGGCTTGATTTCCCGACGGCGAACCTGCGCTATCCGGAGGATAAGGCGGTGCCGGCGCGCGGCGTCTATGCGGCGATGGCATACGTGCGGGATCGGTGGTATATGGCGGCGGTCAACGTCGGCAGGCATCCTACTGCGCCGGGCGGCGACGCGACCATCGAGGCCAATCTGATCGACTATGACGGCGGAGAATTCTACGGTTGCCACATGCGGCTTGCGTTCTTCAGGCGTATCCGTGAGGAGAGAAAGTTTGAAAGCCTCGACGCGCTGCGCGAGGAAGTGATGCGCAACCGCGAGCAGGCGCGCCGCGATCTGACGCAGATGCTCTTCAAGAGCGAACAGCTGTGAAAAATGTAAAAAAGACTAAAAAAATCAAAAAAGACGCGGAAGTTCTGTTTACAAAGCGGGGCTTCCGTGTTAAAATATATCCCGGTCTGAACCGGCCGCGCAGTGAATCGCTTCTCCAAACGTTTTTCTATGCGTCCGGCGATTGGCAATATTATAATTTGGAGGTCTTTATCCATGGATAAGGCAATGAAGGAAGCTATCATCAAGGAATATGCCCGTCACGAGGGCGACACCGGTTCCCCCGAGGTGCAGATTGCGCTGCTGACCGCCCGCATCAATCACCTCAATGCGCACCTGAAGGATCACGCGAAGGATCATCACTCCCATCGTGGTCTGCTGCTGATGGTCGGCCAGCGCCGCAGCATGCTTGAGTACCTCAAGCGCGTTGACATCGAGCGTTATCGTGCGCTGGTTGCGAAGCTGGGTCTGCGTAAGTAATATTCCGGGCTTTGTTCAAAATCGGGCTTTGTCCCAGATGGCCGCCGTTTGGGAGGTTCCAAACGGCGGTTTTTTCAGGCGCAAGGGTTTGCGTCTGATGGTGAGTGTGTGTGTTGGCAGGTAAATTGAAAGGAGATTCCCCAATGTTTAAGGTGTATACCACTGAGCTGGGCGGCCGTGAGCTTTCCCTTGAGTTCGGCAAGTACTGCGGCCAGGCGAACGGCTCTGTGATCGTCCGCCTTGGCGATACGGTCGTCATGGTCAATGCGACCGCCGCTGAGAAGCCGCGCGAGGGTCAGGATTTCTTCCCGCTGAGCGTGGATTTTGAAGAGAAGATGTATTCCGTGGGCAAGATCCCGGGCGGATTCATCAAGCGCGAGGGCCGTCCGTCCGAGAAGGCGACGCTGACCTCCCGCCTGATCGACCGTCCGCTGCGCCCGCTGTTCAATAAGGGTATCCGCAATGACGTGCAGGTTGTGGCGACTGTCCTCTCCGTCGAGCAGGACGTTACTCCGGATATCCCGGCGATGATCGGCGCCTCCGCTGCGCTGGCCGTTTCCGATATTCCGTGGGCGGGCCCGATCGGCGGCGTGAACGTCGGTCTGGTCGACGGCCAGGTCGTCATCAATCCGTCCGTCGAGCAGCGCGCCGTCTCCAAGCTGAACCTGACCGTCGCCGGCACCGATGAGGCCGTGCTCATGGTCGAGGCCGGCGCGAAGGAGATCAGCGAGGAGGACATGCTCCGCGCGATCCTCACCGGTCACGAGGAGATCAAGAAGCTGGTCGCGTTCCAGAAGCAGATCGTTGCCGAAATCGGCAAGGAGAAGCGCGAGTTCCCGGTCTTTGAGACCGGCGCCGACGTCAAGGAGGCCGTGCGTGCCGATTTCCTTGGCCGCGTGGAGTGGGCGTTCGAGGCGTTTGACCGCCATGAGCGCAGCGATCGCGAGGATGTGATCGCCAAGGAAGCGCACGAAAAGTATGCCGAGCAGTTTGAAGGCCGCATGAGCGAGGTCGACGACGCGCTGTACTACCTCAAGAAGGAAGTCATGCGCCGCAAGATCATCGAGGACGGCGTCCGTCCGGACGGCCGCAGTCTGACCCAGATCCGCCCGATCTGGTGCGAGACCGGCGTGCTGCCGCGCACCCACGGCACCGGCGTTTTCACCCGCGGCGAAACGCAGGTCATGTCCGTCACCACGCTGGCCCCGGTCAGCGAGGCGCAGGTCATCGAGGGTCTGGGCATTGAGACCAGCGAGCGCTACATGCACAACTACAACTTCCCGCCGTATTCCACCGGCGAGGCCGGCCGCCTCAAGAGCCCGGGCCGCCGCGAGATCGGTCACGGCGCGCTGGCCAAGCGCGCTCTGGAGCCGGTGATTCCGCCGGTTGACGAGTTCCCGTATGCGATCCGCGTCGTCTCCGAGGTGCTCTCCTCCAACGGTTCCACCTCTCAGGCTTCCGTCTGCGGCTCCACCCTGTCCCTGATGGATGCGGGCGTGCCGATCAAGGCGCCGGTTGCCGGCGTTGCCATGGGCCTGATCAAGGATACCGAGAGCAATAAGGTTGCCGTTCTGACCGATATCCAGGGCCTGGAAGACTTCCTGGGCGATATGGACTTCAAGGTTGCCGGCACCATGAACGGCATCACCGCGATCCAGATGGATATCA
>JAFQOY010000223.1 GCA_017412025.1 Clostridia bacterium
ATCCCCTTTTGATAGAATTCTTCCCATAAGGACGAACCTTCACCCGGGGTATACAGCCAATAACGAATGGTTTCCGAAGCTGTGTCAGCCAATGCATCGACTACACTATCATCTTCAGCTTTACCATGTGATGCATCCAAGGAATGGTATGTCTCGCCATATATTCTTTGGAATACAGGGCTTGAAATACCGCATTCTTTGATATACAGTGCAATCTGTCCCATACGTACAAACGGGATAGAACTCGGCTGCTGCTTTAAGAAACGCAGAACTGCAATCTGAACATCCTTGCCATAGAACACCGGCAGTTGTTCTGGGAAGAGCATCTGATAGTATTTCAGCACCCAGACCCAGTCAATATTCGCCACCGATTGAAGCTTCTGATACAGTTTTTCATATGCTGCTACAGAAGTAAGCGTAGCAGCATCGGCTTCTATCATTTTTGCTCCGACAATCAGCTTATCACGAATTGCGCTGGCAACATCAATCGCCTGTTCCTCAGTCAGCGTTTGCGGCTTTACAGGAGAGCCGGTCATCCAAGAATGGCTTTTCTTATGATAGAAAAGACCGTACTTAAAGGACGATCCACCCGCAATGCTACCAAAGATCTCACGCATCCTCGGATGGAACTCAAGCATGTAGCAAAGGTTGGTTTTATTCTCTTCGTCACTATAGAACAGACGCGTCAAAAGGGCACGTCCTGTCATTGCAGTCAGCTTCTCGACAGAAAAGGCGTCACAGAATTCTTTCCGCAAAGCAACAGCTTCTTCATTGAAGGCAATCATATCAGCGCTTTGTGCTGCAGTATTGAACCATTCCGGTGTATACACTTTCTCAGCGCCGCCCACCACGGATGTCTTATCTATGAAAGACAGATACTTCCTGTATGCGACCAACGAGGCACTCAAAGCACCGTTGCAGGATTTATTCAGTTGATCATAATCCGGATGGGAAGTGATAGCAATAAATGCATTCTCAAATTCATCAAGATCGGTTATATCCATGATGCCTTTGGAGAGAGAAATACCGAGCTTTTCAGGCGCAGTCTCCAGCATGGCCACATATCTTTTTATTGTGGTCATTTTATATGGATGTGCCGCATAATTCTCAAGCCAATCAACATAGGTAACTTGTGCGCTCATATATTGTCCTCCTTGGCATCGTTGGAGATTTCTTGTTCTATTGCGAATATGTATAACAACCTATTTTATATTTTATCACAGATCGGTCTTGAAATATAGTGGTAGCTCATTTTTCTTATACTCTGGACGGTTTCCTTGTACTTTGGACGTTTTGTAGTAATCGTCCAGAGTGGGTGCATTTCTGGCCTCAAATCAGCATCACGCCTTAAATATTTCTCCTCTGGAAATGAAAAAAGACCAGTTGGAAGCATTTCCAAACCGGTCATATCATCATATTCAGCAGGCAAACTACGACTTTTCACCCAGAATTGTTGCTATTACCCGTTATTTTCGGCTATTTCTGTCCATAAGTATAAAAAATAATCACCCATGCTTTGTATCAAAACATGAGTGATTAGGTGGCTCCCCAGGTAGGGCTCGAACCTACAACCCTTCGGTTAACAGCCGAATGCTCTGCCATTGAGCTACTGAGGAATATTCACTTGTTCTCTCAAGAACAAAGTTATTATACCGCTGTCCGGCATAATTGTCAACCCCGAAACCAACATTTTTCAAAAAAACTGACATCCTGATCACGGTCAGCAAAAAACCGCTGCTCTGATGCTTTACTCTGCCCCAGGATATGGTATACTATACGCAGAGAAGGAGGTTTTTTCATTGAGAGACAACCGCATCCATTACGAGCTTGAGCGCAAGCTGCGCCGCTATACGATCGCCGACCTGATGAAGTACATCATCATCGGTCAGGGCATCGTTTATATCCTCATGTATGTCTGGCCATCGCTGGGCTACAGGGTGTATTCCATGCTCACGCTCTCCCGTGGAGCCATCCTGCGCGGGCAGCTCTGGCGCATTGTCACCTTTATCTTTGCACCGCCTGCCAGTTCGCCGGTCTTTGTGCTTTTCGCGCTCTATTTCTACTATATGATTGGCTCAGGTCTTGAGCATCGCTGGGGAAAGGTTAAATTCAATCTCTATTACGGCGTCGGCATGCTGGCCGCCGTCATCGCCTGCATGCTTACCGGTCATGCAGACAACACCTACCTCAACCTCTCGCTGTTTTTCGCCTATGCGGCGATGTTCCCCAATGAAGAGGTGCTCCTGTTCATGATCCTGCCCATCAAGATGAAGTATCTCGCTCTCGTGGATGTTTTGATCTATCTGCGCGCTTTCATCGCCGGGCCGAATTCTGCTCGGGTGACCATCGTGCTCTGCCTGCTCAACGTCTTCCTGTTCCTGGGCGGCGATCTCATTCACACCTTCCGCCGCGAATCTCAGTACTGGAAGACCCGCTACAATTTCCGCAAAACCATGCGAAAATAATCCCTGTACTTTCGCCATCGGCTTTCCGCCGGTGGCTTTTTCTCATCTCAGCCTTGCTCCGGCCATCTTCTCCGCAGCGAACAAAAGACGGGCAGGAAAAAAAGCGGCAGAAACATCTCTGCCGCCGCATATCGCGCTTATTCCTCTTCGCCGATCAGGTTTTCCACAGCCTTCTTTTCGCCGCCCGCCATGACCAGGTCATAGACGCCTGCGGCAATCATGAGAAACATGCCGGCAACACCGAACACAGCCCAGCCGTCGCTGAAGAGAATCTGCGTGACCGCGCCGCCAATAAAGAGCGGGATCAGGCTCATGACGATCACCGCCACGCCCCTGCCCGTCCGCTTGCGCGCCTTGAGCCTCACATTGCTGCGCATCTTTTCAAGCTTTGCGCGCAGCTGCCTGTTCAGCGAAAAGCGCTTTTCCTCGATCCGCTTTTCCTGCGCAGGTTTGCCCGCGGTCACCAGCGCATACACGCCCATGCCGATCATCGCAAACATGCCCATCAGTCCAAAGAGCATCAGCATGTCCTCTGCCGCGGCAAAAAACTCTGCAAAGGCAGCAAAGAGCATCAGCGGCGCAACACACGCCGTGCACAGCGCAACGCCAAGCGAACGCTTATGCGTGCAGTCGTCCGCTTCGCGGAAATAGGCTTCAACCTCCGCTTCCGTCATCTGCGGCCAGATCGAAGCGCTTTCCTCGCTTTGCGCCTCTTCAAATCCCTGCTGGCGCATCTGCATGGCGATATCGCTGAATTCCTGCTTCGTACGCGCAGCCGCGCCGCCTTCGCTCAGGCCTTTCTGCCTGAGTTCGTCATACCGCGTGAGCATCATGCCCAGCAGATTGACGCGGAACAGATCGGCCATCGGCTCGGATGCAAATCCGGCAGACGACTCGAGAATATGACGCTTAAACGCCAGCATGACCTGCTCGTTTGCCGTTTCACGTGCATACCGCGTTCCGGAAACACTCATTCTTTCGTTCCTCCTGCCAGCTCTTTGATCACTTCGCCCGCGAGAATCAGCCCCATGACCGGCGGCACAAAGCTGACGCTGCCCGGCGCATGGCGGCCCGCCGATGCATCCGCAACAATGCGAAGCGGCTCTTCTTTGGAATACACCACTTTGTGATGCGCAATTCCGCGCTTTTTCAGCTGCGCGCGCATCACGCGGCACAGCGGACAGACGCTGGTCTTTGCCAGATCCTCCACCTCAAAGCGCGTGGGATCCAGCTTATTGCCTGCACCCATCGCGCTGATCACCGGTACGCCCAGCGCGTTCGCACGAACGATCAACTCCAGTTTCGCGCTGACGGTATCGATCGCATCAACGATATAATCATAGACGGACAAATCGACTGAATCCGCGTTTTCCGGCGAATAAAACATGCGGAAAGCGCCTGTCCTGGCCATCGGATTGATATCCTTTACCTGCTCGCAGATGACGTCAACCTTTGGTCGGCCAATCGTGGACGTCATCGCCACAGCCTGACGGTTGATGTTGGTGATCGAAACCACGTCGTCGTCAAACACATCGATATGGCCGATTCCCGCGCGCGCAAGCGCCTGAACGCAGTGCCCGCCGACGCCGCCGACGCCGAACACCGCCACGCGGGCATTCCCCAAATGGGACATGCCCTCATCTCCGAAGATGAGGGCAGTCCTTGTGAATCTTTCATTCATAACTCAGTCTGATCGCAGCGCTTAGAAATCGCAGTTGCCCGGCGTGCGATGATACGGAATGACGTCGCGGATGTTCTCGATATCGGTCAGATACATCACCAGACGCTCAAAGCCCATGCCGAAACCGGAATGCGTGCAGCCGCCGAAACGGCGCAGATTGAGATACCAGTCAAGAGACTTCTGAGAGATGCCCAGCTGATCCATACGCGCGGTCAGCAGATCGTATCGGGTCTCGCGCTGGCTGCCGCCCATCAGCTCGCCGGAGCCCGGCACAAGCAGGTCGACCGCAGCGACGGTCTTCCCATCGTCGTTCTGGTACATGTAGAACGCCTTGATGTCCTTCGGCCAGTCGTAGACAAAAACCGGGGACTTGAAGTGCACGTCGCACAGATACTTCTCGTGCTCCTTGAAGATGTCCTCGCCGTACTTCGCCTCATGCTCAAATTCCACCGGCGCATTGCGCAGGATCGTGATGGCCTCTTCATGCGTCACGCGCGCGACAGTAGAACCGATGAGCGCCTGCAGCTTCTCGATGAGATTGCTCTTGGCATAGCCCTGCAGGAACGTGAGCTCGGGCATCGCCTTGTCGAGCACTTCACTGACAACCGTCTTGAGGAAGTCCTCCTCGATATCCATCAGCTGATCAAGATCGCAGAAGCAGATTTCCGGCTCCATCATCCAGAACTCAGCCAGATGGGTCTTCGTGTTGGAGTTCTCCGCACGGAAGGTCGGTCCGAAGGTGTAAATGCGCTTATATGCCATGGCAAAGGTCTCGCCCTCCAGCTGACCGGTAACGGCCAGAGATGCCGGATGACCGAAGAAATCCTCCTCAGGCTTATAGGGCTTGCCCATTTCGCAGGTGGTGACGGTAAAGGTGTTGCCGGCGCCCTCGGCGTCGTTCGCCGTGATCAGCGGCGTATGCACGTAGACGTAGCCGCGGGACTGGAAATAGTTGTGGATCGCCTGCGCAGCGATAGAGCGCACACGGAACACCGCCTGGAACAGGCGGGTACGCGGGCGCAGGTACGCGATCTCGCGCAGGAACTCCAGGCTGTGGCGCTTGGGCTGCAGCGGATAATCCTCGGCAGCGTCGCCCTCAAGGACGATCTCCTGCGCCTGCATCTCCAGCTGGCCCTTCGGGCTCATGACAAGCCTGCCGGACGCGCAGATGGCAGATCCGTTGCGGATGGCCTGCACGGAGGCAAAATCCGCCACATGCTCGTCATAGACGACCTGCATCGGATTGAGAACTGTGCCGTCAAAGAACTCGATAAAGCCAATATTCTTCTGCTTGCGATGATTGCGGACCCAGCCCTGAACAGCAACGCTCTTCCCCTCAAAGGACTTCGGATCTGCGGCAATCTCGCGCAGGTCATACACTTTCATTTCACTCATACACTGCCTCTTTTCCGTGTGCATCGTTTGCACACGCGTTATTCCTGTAGCTGTAATCATATCAAAAAAACACATAGATGGCAAGGGTCAATTGCGTCTGTCCGCGCGTTTTGCGGCAATCATCTCGCCCCAGGTATAAAGCGCCAGACCGGCAATGACCGTCATGCCGCCGACAAGCAGCGGCATGGTAACCGGCTCCCTGAAGAGAATCAGCGCCCAGATGGCCGCGCCGATCGGCTCGCCCAGCAGCGCAAAGGACACCACGTCCGCGCTGACAAAGCCCAGCAGATAGGTCATCAGCGCATGACCGCCCAGCGTGCAGGCAAGCGCAAGCACGACAATGCCGCCGAGGGATTCAAACGTGACCTTGAATCCGCCCTGCAGGGGCGAAATGCACAGAAGGCACAGCGCTGTGATCATGTAGATCAGCGTCATATAGCCAAGCGCAGGCAGGCTCCTGCGCGCTGCGCGCCCGCAGAGCCAGTGCCCGGCGATAAACACCGCGCCCAGCAGCGCAAGCATATCGCCCAGCAGGCTGCCATGTTCGCCCGTCATCGAAAGCAAGGCAATCAGCGCAGCGCCGATGATCGCCACAATCGCGCCGGGGATCGCCTCGCGCTTGATCGGCTCATGCAGCAGAATGCCCGAGAGCGCAGCGACAAACAGCGGCTGCGTGCATACCAGCGCCGTGGAGACAAAGGTTGAGGCAAAGCTGAGGCTGGTCATCCACGCCGTATAATGCAGCGCGAGCAGCACGCCGGCCGCAGCAACCAACACCAGCTGGCGCTTCGGCGCGCGGAGCACCTGCACCAATTCGCCGCTGCGGACAGCGGGTACAAGCAGCAGAAGGCTCGAAAGAAGCATGCGCCCAAAGGCGATCATCACAGGCGAAGCGCCGCAGGCCAGCGACCACTTGACCATCGGCCCCGAAATACTCACGCCCATCACAGCCAGAAGAACGAGAAGCGCTTTGTTGATTTTCATGTCCATATTCTCCTGTAGCAAAACGGGAGCCGACGGGTGTCATTCTCCATCGGCTCCCTGCTGTTTATGCGATTTGGCCGCTCAGGTCTCATTCGAGACCGTCGGTCTGTTCTTCTGCAGAAGCGGTTTCCGCCGCCTCTTCGACCGCGCCTTCCGCCGCCTGCTGAGGTTCTTCCTCTTCGCGTTCGGTGGCTGTCACGCCGACAATGCGGCTTTCGTCCTCCACACGCATGACGCGCACGCCCTGGGATACGCGGCCAATGGTGGAAATACCCTCAACCGGCATACGGATGATGGTGCCGTCGTCGGTGATGAGCATGATGTCCTCATCATCGTCAACCAGCATCTGAGCGGCCAGCAGACCGGTCTTCTCCGTCAGGCGCATGGCAAGGATGCCCTTGCCGCCGCGCGTCTGGCAGCGGAATTCCTCGATCTCCGTGCGCTTGCCGTAGCCATTCTGCGTGATGGCGAGCACCTTCTTGCCCTCTTCGATCTTGGCGACCGAGATCACCTCGTCGCCTTCCGCCAGATCAATCGAGCGCACACCCATGGAATTGCGGCCCATGGCACGCACGTCGTCTTCATGGAAGCGGATGGCCTGACCCATGCGCGTGGCCATCATCAGCTCGCTTTCACCCTTGGTCAGCTCCACGCCGATGAGCTCGTCATCCTCGCGCAGCGCAATGGCGATCAGGCCTGTCTTGCGCAGATTCTTGAACTCGTCGCTCCCCGTCTTCTTGATCAAGCCGTTGCGCGTGGCCATCACCAGATAGCCTTCCTCGCGCTCCTTGGGCAGCGGGATCATCGCCGTAACCTTCTCTCCGCCGTCAAGCTGCAGCAGATTGACAATAGCGGTGCCGCGCGCCGTGCGTCCGGCCTCCGGGATTTCGTAGCCCTTGAGGCTGTATACGCGTCCTCTGTTGGTGAAGAACATCAGCTCCGCATGCGTGGAGGTGACCAGCAGCTTCTCCGCATAGTCCTCCTCGCGCGTGGTCATGCCCATCACGCCCTTGCCGCCGCGGTTCTGGCTGCGATAGGTCGTGCGCGGAATGCGCTTGACATAGCCATAGTGCGTCAGCGTCACCACGACGCTGTCCTCCTGAATCAGATCCTCCGGATCGATCTCGCCGTCCATGACGGTGATCTGCGTGCGGCGCTCGTCGGCGTACTTCTCCTTGATGACCAGGATCTCTTCCTTGATGATCGCAAGCACCAGCTTTTCATCCGCAAGCACAGCGCGCAGGTATGCGATGGTCTTCTCAAGCTCCGCATATTCCTCCTGCAGGCGCTCGCGTTCCAGTCCGGTCAGGCGGGCAAGGCGCATATCCAGAATCGCCTGCGCCTGTCTGTCGGAGAGGCCAAAGCGCTCCATGAGCTGCGTCTTTGCCACGCCGGTGTTGGCGCTTGCGCGGATGATCTTCACGATCTCGTCGATGTTGTCAAGCGCGATGAGCAAGCCTTCCAGGATATGAGCGCGGGCCTCAGCCTTGTCAAGGTCATAGCGCGTCCTGCGGACGATGACGTCCTTCTGGTGCTCCAGATAGTGATACAGCATCTCGCGCAGGGACAGTACCTTCGGCTCGCCGTCCACCAGCGCCAGCATGATCGCGCCGAACGCATCCTGCAGCTGCGTATGCTTGTAGAGATAATTGAGCACCACGGCGGCATTGACGTCGCGCTTGAGCTCAATGACGATGCGCATACCCTCGCGGTCGCTCTCGTCGCGGATATCGCTGATGCCCTCGAGCTTCTTATCGTGCACCAGCTCAGCAATCTTGGCGACAAGCACAGCCTTGTTGACCATATAGGGAATTTCCGTCACGACGATGCGCTGGCGGTTATTGGCCATGGGCTCAATATCCGTCTTCGCGCGCACCACGATACGGCCGCGGCCGGTGGTATACGTATCGTAAATGCCCCTGCGGCCCAGGATCAGGCCGCCGCCGGGGAAGTCCGGTCCCTTGATGCACTCCATCAACTCCTGGCTGGTGGCCTGCGGGTTATCGATGAGCTTCACAACGCCGTCGATCACCTCGCCGAGGTTATGCGGCGGGATATTGGTTGCCATGCCGACGGCAATGCCGGAAGAGCCGTTGACCAGCAGATTCGGATAGCGGCTGGGCATGACGGTCGGCTGCATGAGCGTCTCGTCGAAGTTGGGTACGAAATCGACCGTTTCCTTGTCGATATCCGCGAGCATCTGCAGGTTCAGCCTGCTCATGCGCGCCTCGGTATATCGCATGGCGGCGGCGCCGTCGCCGTCGACGGAGCCGAAGTTACCCTGTCCATCGACGAGCGGGTAACGGGTGGCAAAGTCCTGCGCAAGGCGCACCAGCGCGCCGTAAACGGAGGAATCGCCGTGCGGGTGATACTTACCCAGAACGTCGCCGACGATACGCGCACACTTGCGGTACGGCTTGTCCGGCGTGACGCCCAGCTCATGCATGGCGTAGAGAATACGGCGGTGCACCGGCTTGAGGCCGTCGCGCACGTCGGGCAGCGCGCGGGAAATGATGACCGCCATCGCATAGGAGATAAAGGACTTTTTCATCTCCTGCTCAAGATCAATCGGCAGAATCCTGTCGATATCGACTGGGTTGCCGGGCAGATTGTCTTTAAAATCCAAAGGTCCTTCCTCCCTTCTTAAATGTCAAGATCGAGCACAAGCTTGCTGTTCTGCTCGATGAATTCGCGGCGCGGCTCCACCTTTTCGCCCATCAGCAGGCTCATGATCTCATCTGCGGCGATGGCGTCCTCGACCGTGACGCGCAGCATCGTGCGGGTTTCGGGATTCATCGTGGTCTCCCAGAGCTGTTCGGCGTTCATCTCGCCCAGACCCTTGTAGCGCTGAACCTCAGGCTTCTTGTCTCTGCCGATCTCGTTCATAATCTGATCAAGCTCCGCATCGGAGTAGCAGTAGCGCTCCTGCTTCTGGTAGGTCACCTTGTAAAGCGGCGGCTGCGCAGCATACACATGCCCCTGCTCAATCAGCGGACGCATGTAGCGATAGAAGAACGTCAGCATCAGAATGCGGATATGGCTGCCGTCAACGTCGGCGTCCGTCATGCAGACGATGCGGTCATAGCGCAGCTTGCTGATATCAAACTCCTCGCCAATGCCGCAGCCAAAGGCCGTGATCATGGCCTTGATCTCTTCGTTGGCCAGGATGCGGTCAAGACGGGTCTTTTCCACGTTGAGAATCTTGCCGCGCAGCGGAAGGATCGCCTGGAAGTGACGGTCGCGTCCCTTCTTGGCGCTTCCGCCTGCAGAATCGCCCTCGACAAGGTAGATTTCGCACTTCTTGGGATCGCGGTCGGAGCAGTCGGCCAGCTTACCCGGCAGGCTGCCGGAAGCGAGGACGGACTTTCTCGATGTCTCCCTCGCCTTACGCGCAGCCTCTCTCGCGCGGGAAGCCGCAAGGCAGCGTTCCAGAATGATCTTGGCGTGCCTGGGGTTCTCCTCCAGATAATCGGCAAACTGCCTGCCCACGAGCTGATTGACGATCGTACGGACCTCGCTGTTGCCGAGCTTGCTCTTGGTCTGGCTCTCAAACTGCGGATCCTCCAGCTTGACAGAGACAATCGCCGCCATGCCCTCGCGGATATCCTCGCCGGTGAGGTTCTGGTCGTTGGCCTTGAGGATATTGTGCTTGCGGCCATAGTCGTTCACCACGCGTGTAAGCGCCATGGAGAAGCCCGCCATGTGCGTGCCGCCGTCGGGCGTATGGATGTTGTTGACGAACGTGAAGATATTCTCAGAATAGGAATCGTTGTACTGCATGGCGACCTCGACGCTCGTCGTACCGACCATGCCGCTGATGTAAATCGGCTCCTCAAAGAGCACCTCTTTGTTCTTGTTGAGGTACTTGACGAACTCGCTGATGCCGCCCTCGTAGTAATACGTGCGCTCCTTCACCTCATCGCCGCGCTCGTCGCGGAAGATCATGCGGATGCCCCGATTGAGAAACGCCATCTCGCGGAAGCGGGTCTTGAGCGTATCGAAGTGGAACGCGCCGGTTTCAAAGATGCCTTCGCCATCCCCGCCCTTGACGTCGGGCCAGAAGCGGATGGTCGTGCCCGTGCGCTCCGTGCCGCCGATAACCTTGAGATCATACAAGACCTTGCCGCGCTCATACTCCTGCTGGTAGATCTTTCCGTCCTGATAGACCTTCACCTGCAGATGCCTGGAAAGCGCATTGACGACGGACGCGCCGACGCCATGCAGGCCGCCGGACACCTTGTATCCTCCTCCGCCGAACTTGCCGCCGGCATGCAGGATGGTCAGGCAGACCTCAACGGCAGGACGTCCGAGCTTGGGATGAATGCCCACCGGGAAGCCGCGGCCATTGTCCTGCACGGAACAGGAACCGTCTCTGTGCAGCGTAATCACAATCTCCGAGCAGAAGCCTGCTAGCGCCTCGTCGACCGCGTTATCCACAATCTCATAGACCAGATGGTGCAGACCGCGCTCGTCAGTCGAGCCGATATACATGCCCGGGCGCTTGCGCACAGCCTCAAGCCCCTCAAGAACCTGAATCTGATTCTCGTCATACGCCTGCGTGACCTTTTCCTGCTCCTCGAGCTGACCGATCACTTCAAGCTTTTCTTCATCCTGCTCATTGATCCTGTTTTCGAGATTATCCATGTCGTCTCTCCATCTCTTTATCATCGTCCGGACTCTGATCCATGCCGCCGGCATGCGGCAGCACGTTCGCGCCCTCATAGCTCTGTTCATGTGCGCGCTGCATCAGCGTCACCGAGGAAATCGGCGAAATGTACACGCGCGGATTCTCCGTAATGCCTCCGGCCTTTCTTGCGCCTGCGCAGATCACCGCGCTCTTGGCCGAGACGCCCTGCCTCGCCAGAATTCTGTTCTGACGCCGGACGTCCTGCAGCATAGCGCCGGTCACGGCACTGTGGCTGTCTGTCAAATCAACAATTGCGATGATATCCTTCGTGTGCACAGCCACGTCATCGCCCAGATGAAGGATCATAAACCCTCCGAACAAGTCCCTTTCCGCAAGGCCCGAAGGGCGCTGCGGTATACACTTTGTGACTATATTAGTATACCAAATTTTCCACTTTTTTTCAAACCTTGACACGGCGTTTTTGTCTTGTTTTTCAAGAAAAAAACAAACAAAAAAAGGCGCTGGATTTCAGCGTCTTTTCCGTCGTTTTTATCCATCTTCCACACTGAAGAATTACGCCTGATTCCGCGCCCGGACGCGCAGCGTCTTACCATGCATCCGGAACAAACAGACAGATTTCTCCCGCCTCAAGCGTGCGCGGCACGTCGATCAGACGCTGATTTCTGCTGCCGCAGTAGAGCAGATCAAGGGACCGCTCATGAGAGAGATACGGCCCGTCCACCAGCACGTCTACATGCGAAAGCAGCGCCATCCGGTCGGGATTCTCTTCCTCCAGCAGGCGTTCAAGCGTATAGCCCGTGTAGCACCAGACAGAAAGCCCCTTCTGCTTTGCCGCGGCAGCGATTTCAGCCATCGGCAGCGGCTGCATCATCGGCTCTCCGCCCGTGAGCGTCACGCCGCGAACGAGCGGGTTTTGCCCGAGTTTTCCCGTGATCTCCTGCGTATCGGCCAGATATCCTCCGGCAAAGTCATGGGTAGCCGGGTTATGGCATCCCGGGCAATTGTGCGGACATCCCTGCACAAAAACCGCGCAGCGATAACCCGGGCCATCGACGATCGATTCGGGCACAACGCCCGCCAGACGAATCTGCATATGCTTTCCTTTCCTGAAAAGACGTCTCCTCCTTGCGAAAGAGACACCATAAAAACCGTTTACAGGCCGTGCTTTACGCGTTCCTTTTCCTCGGCGCGCTTGCCGTTGTTGAAGCGATCGAGCGTGCCGACAAGATAGCCCGTAATGCGGCGGATGCGCTCAAAGTGCACCTCTTCCTCCTGACGGCCGCACTTGGGGCATTTATCGTCAATAATGCCGTTATAACCGCAGACGGGATCACGATCCACCGGATGGTTGATCGAGCCATAGCCGATACCTGCGTCATGCATAGCGCGGACGATGGACTCAAACGCATCCAGATTCTTTGTCGGGTCGCCGTCCATCTCGATGTAGGAGATGTGGCCGGCATTGGTCAGCGCGTGATACGGTCCTTCCAGATTGATCTTGTCAAACGCGCCGATGGAATAATACACCGGCACATGGAAGCTGTTGGTGTAATAATCGCGGTCGGTTACGCCCGGAATCCTGCCGAAGCGCTCCCTGTCCATGCGCACAAAGCGGCCGGACAGGCCCTCTGCCGGCGTCGCCAGCAGCGTATAGTTCATCTTCCTCTCCTGAGACAGCTCGTCCAGCTGACGTCTCATGCGTCCGATGATCTCAAGTCCCAGCTTCTGCGCACGCTCGCTCTGACCGTGATGCTCGCCAATGAGCGCGACAAGCGTCTCCGCCAGTCCGATGAAGCCGACGGACAGCGTGCCATGGCGCAGCACTTCGCCCACCTCGTCATCCCAGGAGAGATTCTCGCTGTCCATCCAGACGCCTTCGCCCATCAGGAACGGATAATTGCGAACCTTCTTATGCGCCTGAATCTCAAAGCGCTCGTCAAGCTGCCTGATCACCAGCGCCATGCGCTCGTCGAGCATCTGATAGAAACGGTCGAGGTCGCCGTGCGCCTCAATGGCGATGCGCGGCAGGTTGATCGACGTGAAGGACAGATTGCCGCGGCGGTTGCAGACCTCGCGCTCGGGATCATAGACATTGCCCACCACGCGCGTACGGCAACCCATGTACGCAATCTCCGTCTCGCGGCAGCCCGGCTTATAATACCTGAGGTTGAACGGTGCGTCAACGAAGGAGAAATTCGGGAACAGGCGCTTTGCGCTCACGCGGATAGCCAGGCGGAACAGATCATAGTTCGGATCGCCCGGATTATAGCTGACGCCTTCCTTGACACGGAAAATCTGAATCGGGAAGATCGGCGTCTCGCCTCTGCCCAGACCGCTCTCGGTAACCAGCAGCAGGTTGCGCATCACCATGCGTCCCTCCGCAGAGGTATCCATGCCGTAGTTGATCGAGGAGAACGGCGTCTGCGCGCCTGCGCGGGAGTGCATGGTATTCAGGTTATGAATGAACGCCTCCATCGCCTGATATGTGCGGCGCTCCGTCTCGCGATAGCCGCGGTTGATCGCATAGCGCATGATGCGCTCCGCGGTCTGCGCGTCCGTCATGGTCAGCAGGCGGCTGCGGAGCTCGTTTTCAAAGTCATCATTCGGCTTGAGCGTGGGCACAAAGCCGGTTTCCGCCTGAATCTGACGCAGGAGACGCTTGGCTTCATCGTCGCCCGCCTGATGCAGGAGCACCAGATCAAGACCCGCGCCAAGCGCACGGCGATACTCCTTGACGTAGGTCTTGGCTACGCCGGGCGCCATGTCATAGTCAAAGCTGGCGATGGCCTGTCCGCCATGCTGATCATTCTGGTTGGACTGAATAGCGATGCAGGCCAAAGACGCATAGCTGCCGATATCCTGCGGCTCGCGCAGCACGCCATGGCCGGTCGAAAATCCATCCTGAAAAAGATCCGTCAGGTCAATCTGCGTACAGGTGGTCGTCAGCGTCAGGAAGTCGAGATCATGGATGTGAATATCGCCCTCGCGATGCGCTTTGGCATGCTCCGGATTGAGCACATACATGTCGTAGAACTGCTTGGCGCTCTCGCTGCCGTACTTGAGCATCGTGCCCATCGCCGTATCGCCGTCGATGTTCGCATTCTCACGCTTGACGTCAGAATCCGCGGCATCCTTGAACGTGATGTCCGAGAGGATGTGCATCAGACGGGTTTTCGACTCTCTGGCGCGGCTGCGGCCAGCACGATAGAGAATATACTCCTTGGCAGCCCTGGCATAGCCCTCGTCAATGAGCACCTGCTCTACGACGTCCTGCACGCCTTCAACCGTCGGTACGTCGATGGTTTCGTCGCTGTTGACCTTGCGGGTCACGATGCGCGCAAGACGGGCGGCTTCCTCCTTGCCCTTCGCGCTGCCCACGGCCTCAAAAGCGCTGTAAATCGCATCGGCAATCTTCTCTTCTTCGTACGCTACCCTGCGTCCGTCACGCTTGATGATGATTTCCGGCATCTCGTTTTCTCCCATCCATTCGTTAATCGGTGTATAATCAAACCTGTTTTCGTACATGAGCAAACGAACGGCACAAGATGTAGTGCCGCAAGTGAAAGATATCATACAACATATGGAGCCGCCTGTCAAGACTGACAGAAGCGGTGCAAACGTGTATAGTTAACAAAAAAATGAGACAGCACAAAGCCGCACTGCCCATTTATGTCATTCATTAAAAATATGTTGCCTGCTGTTTCTGCGCGTTATGAAGTTCGTCGTACCCTTCCGGCTTCTCCTGATGATACTGTTCAATCAACAGATTGACCGTCCTGGCCGCATTGGCGTCGTTTCCGCCGTGAGCCAGCATCACCAGATAGCTGTCCGCAGGATCGTTGCCATGATTGAGCAGGCCGTAGAGAGAATCCGCCGGAATGGCAAACAGCCTCTTCTCGCCCGACTCAGTTCTGAGCATGCCGCCGCTCAGATCAATATCCTTCGTATCGATCACGCCGCCGGAAACATACTCTGTGAGATCCACAAACGCATGCTCCGCGCCTTCGGCAGAAAGCTTGTGCACCTCGCTCTCCGGCATGAGGCACACGTCTCCCTGCTGCGCTGCGATATACGTGGAAAACTGCATATACGCATATGCGTCGTTTCCACTCAGATTGATGTTGGCCACAAAAAAGGATTCCTGATCCGGGCAGGCTTCCTGAAACAGCGGAAGAAGCTCATCCTGCATGGCCTGCGCAGTCACAAAGCCGTTGAGCACGTAGATTTCGATCTTCTTCTCCTCAGGCGGCCTGTACGCCGTCGTGGTAAACAGGACGTTGACGCCCAGAATGCTCACGCAGATCACGAGCATATACTTCCACCAGCTGTATGCAAAATGGTTTTTCAGCCACTTCTTTGTCATCCGATTTGCCGCCATATAAGCGCCTCCTTGCATATGTACAATCCATCATACCATGTTCGCCTGCATTCTTCAACCATGATTTTGCGCCGGTTAATCATCTTGCGCATCAGATTCAACCAGCGGTTTATTGACGGTTCCGCTGAAACTCTGTTATGATTCAGACAGGAACATACATGCTCACAAAACCAGGAGGACACACACGTATGAAGGGCAATTTCATTTCGCAAAGCAAGATGAGCAAAAAAGCCAGAAAAGCGCTCTGCAAAGAGCAGCGCGTCATGTGGGACTTCTCCCCGGCAACGCGCACAGAAACCAGCAAAAAAGCATATAACCGCAAGAGAAAGCACAGACACGCCGACGATTCTATGCTTTCTCTTTTTGCTGCATGGCGCGCCGCCTGACCTCCATAATGAATCGGTTATATCCGTACGCAAAAAGCGCCTCCCATGACGAGAGGCGCAGAGCTGCATATGCAATTGAAAATCAATAGAGCTTGGCTCCTGCCGGGATACGGTCGCTGACCATCAGCAGATTCAGCTTCTCCTCGCCGTTCTGCGTGTGGACGGCGCTGAGCAGCATACCGCAGGACTGGATGCCCATCATCGCGCGTGGCGGCAGGTTGGTGATAGCCACCAGTGTCTTGCCGATCAGCTCTTCCGGCTCATAGTAAGCATGGATGCCGCTGAGAATCGTGCGATCCTCGCCCGTACCGTCATCCAGCGTGAACTGAAGCAGCTTCTTGCTCTTCTTCACTGCCACGCAGTCCTTGACCTTGACCGCGCGGAAGTCGGACTTGGAGAACGTATCAAAGTCGACGGCGTCAGCGAAGAGCGGCTCGATCTCCACGCCCGTGAAGTCGATCGGCTCTTCCACAACAACCGGCGTCTGAGCAGGCGCGGCGGCTTCTGCAGCAGCTTCCGCAGCCGGAGCAGCTTCCTGCTTGGCTTCTTCCTGTTTCTTCGCCTTGTTTCCGCCGATTTCCTTCATCGTCGGGAAGAGCAGAACGTCGCGGATGGACGCAGAATCCGTCAGCAGCATGACCAGACGATCCACGCCGAAGCCCAGACCGCCCGTCGGCGGCATGCCGTACTCCAGCGCGGTCACATAATCGTAATCCACCTGCGCCTTGCACGCCGGATCAAGCTTTTTGCGCTCGGCAACCTGGCGCTCAAAGCGGCCCTTCTGATCAATCGGGTCGTTCAGCTCGGAGAACGCATTGCCGAACTCCGTCGCATTGATGAAGTACTCAAAGCGCTCCGTGAACGCAGGATCGTCGGGCTTGCGCTTGGCCAGCGGGCTGATCTCCACCGGATAATCGTAAATGAACGTCGGCTGAATGAGATGCTCCTCAACAAACGCATCGAAGAACTCCGCCAGAATCGCACCCTTGGTCGGCACCTCCGGCAGACCGACATGCTTTTCCTTCGCAATGGCGATTGCCTCTTCGTCGGAAGCAATCTCAGCAAAATCCACGCCAGAGTACTTCTTGACGGCCTCGACCATCGTCATGCGCTCCCAATGGCTCAGGTCAATCTCCTTGCCCTGATAGGGAATCTGCAGCGTGCCGCAGACGTTCATGGTCACAGTCTTCATCATATCCTCAACCAGATCCATCATGCCCTGATAGTCGGTATAGGCCTGATAAAGCTCGATAGAGGTAAACTCCGGATTGTGCTTGGTATCCATGCCCTCGTTGCGGAAGATGCGGCCCACTTCGTACACGCGATCCATGCCGCCGACAATCAGGCGCTTGAGATACAGCTCCGTCTCGATACGCAGCACCATGTCCATATCCAGCGTATTGTGGTGGGTCAGGAACGGACGGGCAGACGCGCCGATTTCAAACGGCGTAAGAATCGGAGTGTCGACCTCCAGGAAGCCGCGGTTGTCCAGGAAATAACGAAGCTCACGCATGATCCGGCTGCGCTTGACGAAGGTATCCTTCACTTCCGGATTGACGATCAGATCCAGATAGCGCTGACGGTAGCGGATATCCGTATCGGTCAGGCCGTGGAACTTCTCCGGCAGCGGCTTGAGGCACTTGGCCAGCAGCGTAATCTCCTGCACATGGATGGAAATTTCGCCGGTCTTCGTCACAAACGGAACGCCCTTGACGCCGATCAGATCGCCCAGATCGTACTTCTTGAACGCAGCATATACCTCTTCGCCGATATCGTCGCGCTTGAAATAGAGCTGAATCTTTCCCGCTCCGTCCATAAGACGGGCGAAAGACGCCTTGCCCATGATATGGCGGCCAATCATGCGTCCGGCGACGGCGACCGTCGTCTCCTTCAGTTCTTCATAATTCGCAATCACATCCTGGCTCAGGTGCGTCACATCGTACTTCATGATCTCATACGGATTGTTTCCGCTTTCAATCAGGCCCTTGAGCTTCTCGCGCCTGATCTGCTCCTGTTCGCTCAGTTCAGACGCGGTAAGGATCTTTTCTTCAGCCATGGTTCTTCCTCTTTCTCACGTTTGTCAATTACAGCGCGATATCCACCACGCGCAGGCGGCGCACGCCACCCGGAGTCACTGCAGAAACGACGTCGCCGACATGCGCGCCAATCAGCGCAGCACCGACGGGGGACTCATTGGAGAGACGGCCGTTTACCGGATCAGACTCGGACGTACCGACGATGGTGTAGACCTCCGCCTCTTCATCCTCGTCCTCCAGATCGACGATCGTCACACGGGTACCAAAGTTGACCGTGTTGGTATCGATCTTGCTCTCGTCGACGACGACAGCGTTTTCGATCATCGCCTTGAGCTCCTGAATGCGCTGCTCAAGCGCAGCCTGATCGTTCTTTGCAGCATCATATTCAGCGTTCTCGCTCAGATCGCCGTAGGAAATCGCAATCTTGAGCTGCTCCGCAATCCGCATTTTTTCTGTAGTCTCTTTGTATTCCAGCTCTTCCTTCATCTTCTGAAGGCCTTCGCGGGTAACGACAAGACGCTTATTCTCTGCCATAACAATTCTCTCCTTTTCTCCATCTGCGCCGCAAAGCGCAGAAAAGCCGGCTGGCAAAAACCATCACCGGACATAATGCACCATATTGGAAGATTATACTCCCGACACTTTGTTTTGTCAATCCATATCTGGTTTTTTGCCGTGCAGCGCCGGCGGCGGAATCTGCTCATCCTGCATCCATCGGTTGACGTACCAGACGTCGATTTCATTAGGATGCGGAACCTCAAAGGCAGCCTCAAGCTTGTTCCTGAGCCCTTCATCAACATAGTAGGCGTCGGTACTTCCGGCGAGCACCGCCTGATTGCGCAGCATGATGTTGGTTTGCCAGGTTTCATCCTCCAGATCAATATAGTGAAACTCGCATGCAATACCCTGGGACTCATAAAAGCTTCGCGCAGCCTTGCGTCTTTCCTTCGTCCAGAATCCCCAGTCAAGCAGAACATTGGCGCCCGCATGCAGGATCTCAAGCGACTTGGCAAACAGATACCGCTGCGTTCTTTCTGCAATGGCGTCATGCTGCTCGCCAAGCTCTCCACCAAGGATACCGATGGTGATCTCGTCTACTGAAAGAATCACCGCGTTTTCCTCGCTGGAGATGCGCTGCGCATACGTCGTCTTTCCGCTGGCAATCTTCCCGCAGAGCAGTATCGCTTTAGCCATGCATTTTTCTCCCTTCATTTTCCGTATTCAAAACCGCATTGCGCAACGCTGCACACGCTGCCATATCCTCCCGTCCTAGAACAGTCATGCGTCTGAACACGTTGCCGCGAAGACGCACAGCCTTATCTGGCCGCTCGACAAGCAGCCGTACAGCCGTTGATTTACACGAGGCCATCAGGCCTGTGATCAGACAGATAGTCATGCTCATTTGCAGACACCTACCGGCAGATCATAGGGAAAATGGTGCTCTGCCTTTGACTGGTACTCACGGATATTCCTGATTTTTCCCGCTTCGTCGAATTCAATCCATGAAACGCCGTTGAATCCATCCACGACGCCGTCGTATTCGCAGCAGAAA
>JAFQOY010000224.1 GCA_017412025.1 Clostridia bacterium
AGACCGACGCGGCCCACGCCGTTATAATCCTGAGAAGCTGTGATTCCGAAGAGGCGCAGCAGCACATTGAGCACGAGCGCATAAAGAAGAAGCCCCAGAAGAAGCGAAACGCATGCGGTTACGCCCGTGCGGAAAAGCCGCGCAGGAGATTCGCCACGGAGCGTTCTGGCGAACAAAACGAGGATGATGAGCGTGGAGGCGACGGGCAGATAGCTCTGATACAGCCCAAGGGAGAGACAGAAGAAAACAGGACAGAGCAGAAAACCAAAGCGCAGACGGAAAAAAGCATATACGCCCAGAACGCACAGCGCCATGGCGAGCATATACACGTCCGTCCACGGCAGATAGGTCGCGTTGGAGATATACATCGTTTCACTCGCGGCAAGGATTCCGCAGAGCAGCGCAATATGCGCAGGCCTCCGGATTGCAAGCAGATCGGCGATCAGGCAGGCGGAGACCATCAGAAACGCCGCAGCAAACAGGCCGATGGTCAGCGGCGCGGTGATCGTGCCGCGGATCTGCCAGTATACCGGCTGAAGAAAGCGCCCCAGGGAAATCTGATACGCCTCCTCGCCTGCCTGGGAAAGGAGCATCGCATCGCCTGAAAAGCTCATGGACAGATAGCGGTAGCCGTGCGCAAGGAGAGAAAACGCCAGCGTGAACAGGCATGCAAGGCGCGACGTGCGGGGATGGGGCAAAAGATTCTTGTTCATAAAAAGCGTTCCTTTTAATGAAGGCGGGATTACATGACGCCCAGCATCTCAAGCACTGTGCGCACGAAGAAGACGAGCAGCACCAGCAGGATGACAGGCCTTGCGATGGCGGCGCCCTTGCTGGTGAAGCAGCGCGAACCGAGATAATTGCCCAGAATGCTGAACAGACCGGCGGTCAGGCCCAGCGGCAGGAGCACCTGCGCATTGAGCAGATAGACAGCCAGAGAGGAGACGTTGCTGGAGAGGTTGATCACCTTGGTGATGCCGTTGGCGCGGTGCAGCTCCATATGTGCAAAGCGCGTGAGCAGGAGAATGAGGAACGTGCCGGTGCCGGGGCCGTAAAAGCCGTCGTACAGGCCGAGCGCAAAGGCAATGACGCTGGAAAGCACGGCGGTGTGCAGGAAGGAAAGCTCCCTGCGGTCCTCGCCGGAAAAGAGATTCTTCCTGCGCATGACGTACAGCGCCGTCAGCGGCAGGATGATGAGCATCAGCACGCGGAAGACGCTGTCGCTGATGAGCAGGGCGACGTTTGCGCCCAGCGCCGCGCCTGCCAGGGAAAAGGCGGCGCAGAAAATGGCCAGATGCCAGTCGATATAGCCGGAGAGCGCGTATTTTGCGGTGGCTACAGCAGTGCCCATGGAAGAGGACATCTTGTTGGTGGCGATGCAGGTATGCACGGGCAGGCCGCTGATGAGGTACGCGGGCAGGGAAATCAGACCGCCGCCGCCGGCGATGGAATCGATGAATCCGGCGATACCGATCAGCGGACAGACGATGAGAAAATGCATGAGGGTGAGCTCCATGGCGATGCTCCTTTCGTATGGCATGCACAATGCCGGAGGGACGCAAAAATGCGAGGCGGCAGGGCGGCAAAATGCTTGCAGTACAAACAAATCTTATTCATTGTACAAAGATACGGGAGGGTTTGTCAAGGCGATGAAAAGGATATATACAGCAAAGATGTGCGGATATTGTGACAGAACAGGTGAAGGACGTCATATTTGGAAGGAGAAAACTTTTTTGAGAAAAATGAAAAAAAGGGTTGACACCTGAGGGGCAACCTGATATAATCTCTTCTTGTCAGGCAGCGAACGGACACGGACGAAGCCGAATGCCAATGTGGCTCAGTCGGTAGAGCAGCTGATTCGTAATCAGCAGGTCAAGGGTTCGAGTCCCTTCATTGGCTCCATATTTCGAGGTGTAGCGCAGTTTGGTAGCGCGTTTGGTTCGGGACCAAAAGGTCGCAGGTTCAAATCCTGTCACCTCGACCACTAAAGAGGCTCTTGAGAAATCAAGAGCTTTTTCTTTTGCAAAAGAGCATCAGGGCGAGACTGGATTTGAATAAGCCGTAATGAATGAGGCCACAGTGTGGCCTCAGAACGGCGCTGACCGAAGGGCCGTCGAGGCCCTGAGAATCAAATCCT
The DNA here is from genome assembly GCA_017412025.1 of Clostridia bacterium. The sequence goes on from JAFQOY010000224.1 coordinate 2,138, forward strand.
GTCACCTCGACCATAAAAGGATTGAAACTTTGATACAAGGTTTCAGTCCTTTTCTTTATGTTCTTGCAGAATCCTAATGTGAAACGGCAAATGCACCCGGGAAAATGAATGATTCTGGCAAGTTTCCTTCGCCGCCATCCCCGGGACGAATTTCCGCTGAAAAACTGCATAGATAAAATGTCCCCACTCTCCCCGGTGGATGCTTAACAAATCGATTACTCGGGCTTGCGTTTTGCGAATGCAAGTAACTCCCATCAGCGCGAACGGTATTGCTGCGGAGTAACGCCATACAGCTCCCGGAACCTGCGGCAGAAATAGCCTGCGCTGGAAAAACCGGTATCCGCCGCAATGGCGGCGACTGTCCGCTCGGTGGTGCGCAGCTGCTGCGCGGCGCAGTTCAGCCGATAATTGATCAGATAGGCCACAGGGGATTGGTGGATCCCCTCGTGAAAGATCTGCAGGGCGCTGCTTTTGCTGATGTAGATGGAATCCGCAATGCGCTGCAGGGTGATCGGCTCGCGGTAATGGTCCTGGATGAATTGCAGCATCATCTGCAGTCTGGCCTGCTCCCCGGTGCGTCGGCTGCTGCCGGAGGCAGGGGATATTTCCACATGACTCACGATGATCTCCCACATCTCCAGCAGCAGCCGCAGCGTGCGCAGCTGGCTGACATCGCCTTTTTCGTGATCGGAGAAGATCATCCGCAAGAGCCGCAGCACTTCTCCGTGCCAGGTGATCTGTGGATCGAATAGGCAGTAGGAAAAGCCGCCCTCCAGCAGCGGCTGGACGTACCTGCGGTAAATGAGGCTGCCCTCCGGCGCAAGAAGTGCAGGCGAAAAAACGATGTTGGGCATCCAGGTGCTGCGTTCTGACTGGAAGCGATGCACCATGCGCCCGTTAATCAGCATCCCGCAGCCCTCCGGCACGGGCACCTGTTCGCCGCCGATGGACACCAGGGTTTTACCGCTGTTCACATAGATCATCTCCAATTCGGGATGCCAGTGCCAGTCGATGCAGTGAAGATCAAATTCCCACACGTTTTCAAGATAATACTGAAAGGGATAACCCAAGCTTCCGTGGCTGACTGTCTCGCGGAGCGTTTCATCCGTTGCGATGCGGGGAACGGTGTGTACAGGCTTCACAGCTTCTTCTCCATTTGCATTGTTTGTGATATTGTATCATATTTCAGGGATTCTTTTCAATGACTTCGTCTCTGAATTGGGATATGATATCATCAACAAAAACAAGGAGTGACTCCTGATGCAGAAGAACTACCGCAAGACGCTCATGGCCTGCTATCTGGGCTTTATCACCCAGGCGATCTGCGCAAACTTTGCGCCTTTGCTGTTCCTGACCTTCCACAAGGACTACCAGATCAGCCTGGGGCATATCGCACTGATCCCCACCGCATTTTTTCTGACGCAGCTGATCGTGGACGCTCTCTGCGCCCGGTATGTAGACAAGATCGGCTATCGCCGGGCGATTGTCGGGTCGCAGGTCACCTCTGCGCTGGGACTGGCCGGATTGGCTTTTCTGCCGGAGATGCTGGGTGATCCGTTCATCGGTGTGATCCTGTGCGTCATTCTGTATGCCATTGGCAGCGGCCTGATGGAAGTGCTGGGCAGTCCCATTGTGGAGGCCTGTCCCTTTGATAACAAGGACGCCGTGATGAGCCTGCTTCATTCCTTCTACTGCTGGGGCTCGGTGGCTGTGGTGCTTTTATCCACGGTGTTTTTTGCCGTGTTCGGCGTGGCGTGCTGGAAGATCCTTGCCTGCCTCTGGGCCATTGTCCCCCTGTGGAACATTGTCAATTTCCTGCGCTGCCCCATTGAGCATCTGGTGGAGGACGGTCAGGGCATGACCATCCGGCAGCTATGCAAAGCGCCGCTGTTCTGGCTGGCCGTGCTGCTGATGGTGTGCTCCGGTGCATCCGAACTGGCAATGGCACAGTGGGCCTCCGCCTATGCAGAGGCTGCGCTGGGGCTGAGCAAAACGCTGGGCGATCTGTTGGGGCCCTGCCTGTTCGCCATCACCATGGGTATCAGCCGTGTGCTGTATGGAAAATACGGCGAAAAGGTGGAATTGACCAGCTTCATGCTGGGTTCCGGCGCGCTGTGTCTTGTGTGCTATCTGCTGGCCTCCATGACGGCTAATCCCATCTGGGGACTGGTGGGCTGCATAGCCTGCGGTTTTTCCGTGGGCATCATGTGGCCGGGAACCCTCAGCATCACCTCCGCCCGGATGCCCCTTGGCGGCACGGCCCTGTTTGCATTGCTGGCCATGGCTGGCGACCTCGGCGGCGCATTCGGCCCCAGCATGGTGGGCTATGCGACCCAGTTGGAGGGCGATGATCTCCGCGCTGGGCTACAGGTCGGCTGCATTTTCCCCATTGGGCTGATGATTGGCTTGATCATCATGCGCCGCATGACAAAAAAGAATCAGGTGCAGAAGGATTGACAACTTTATTTATGGACATCGGCTGTTTTTTATCTGCAAACAAAAGCAGCCCCACATCCAGCACATCATGATATGTTCCCCATAGAGTAGACACTCGAAATAACTCAAAAGAATTTCTTAGTCGATTATGGCTTAACCATCATCAAAGTAGTATACGCTTTAACACACTGATAATTACTATACATAGGAAATCGGCCATGTCGCTTGGTGCGGCATGGCCTTGTTTGACTTTAGAAAACAATGATATCTTTTCCGTCCTTCTGTACAACCATTTTCTTTTGCCCGTTGTATTCTCTTTCGGTATATGGCTCGCGATAAGCAATCCATTCTCCTTTGACAACGTTGTAAACATAGATGTAGTCAATTCCACCGCCGGGAATATGCTCATCGAAGAAAATGCAGCCATACGCCTTTGGCGCTGCAGCCGTGGGGGCTGAGCAACCGCATGACGGCGAGAGCGCTTGACAGCATTGGCAGCCACGGCGGCCCGCGCTGCTGTAAGCGGGATTCCTATCTGGCGATTCTTGCTGCCGTGGATTTTGCCGCCGAACATCTGAACATACAGATGAAAAAAAGCCGGCCCGTATGTACCAGAAGCCATCTGAACGCGCAGTGCAGGAGAGAGCAGTGCCCGTTTTTTAAAGGATTGAAACCGGAGGAACTCATATGAAGAAGGTTGCATTTATCTGCGTCCATAATTCCTGCCGCAGCCAGATTGCTGAGGCGCTGGGCAGACATTTTGCTGCAGACGTCTTTGAGAGTTATTCTGCCGGGACGGAAACGAAGCCGCAGATCAATCAGGATGCTGTGCGGCTGATGAAGGAAATCTATGGCATCGACATGGAAAAGAACCAGCGCAGCAAGCTGCTTGCTGAGATTCCGGCTGTGGATGTGGTCATTACCATGGGCTGCAACGTGCAGTGCCCGTATCTGCCGTGCGGCGAGCGATACGACTGGGGGCTGGAGGATCCGACCGGAAAGCCGGATGAGGCGTTCGTGGAGGTCATCCGCAGGATTGACGAAAATATCCGTGCCCTTGCGCGTGCCCTGGCATGAGCGCGAGGCATATCCAGAGAAGAAATAAAGCCTGAGCCTGCGGTACACGGACTGCGGCTCAGGCTTTTTGCATTACAGCAGCTTTTTCCATTCGTCCTCTTTGAAGCCCGGACATACCAGCGTATCGCTGACCAGAAGCGGACGCCTGACGAGCATGCCGTCTGAGGCGAGCAGAGCAAACTGCTCGTCCTCGCTCATGGCGCTCAGCCTGTCCTTGAGGTTCATGGATTTGTAGAGCTGACCGCTGGTGTTGAAAAAACGCCTGAGCGGCAGGCCGCTTCGCGCATGCCAGAGGCGCAGCTCCGCCTCCGTCGGGTTTTCTTC
>JAFQOY010000225.1 GCA_017412025.1 Clostridia bacterium
ATAATGGCGCAGCGTCTCCTGCGTGATGCCGACCCGCCTGCAGAATTCCGCCCGCGTCATGCAGGCCTTCTTTTCTCTGTCCATTGCCTTCCCGCCCTTCGCATTGTGTTGTTCCGCGCTCAGCGCTCTCGTTGATCATACCAAATCCGCACGGCAATTGTCTATAGATACATGTTTTGTTTTTCCGCCCGGCACACGGATTCTATTTTTCTTCAGCTTCCCGGTTTCTGCATATGTACACGGGCACATTTTCCGGTTACAATAGTATATATCCGTTTGCTGTTTTGTAATGATCTGTTTGTCAGGGAGGCTGTCATGAGCGTCGAATTCATGCACTATTCCCCCTCGCCCATCCTCAGCGGTCATATGCGCATGGGCGGCGCAAACCCGCAGGGCGAAGCCATCGATATCAACAGCCGCTATATCACCCGCGGCGGCAAACCGGTGATTCCGGTCATGGGCGAATACCACTTTTCACGCGATAGCCGGGAAAACTGGCCGCGCGAGCTGGCGAAGATGAAAGCGGGCGGCGTAAACGTCGCCGCCGCCTACGTGCTGTGGATCTATCACGAGGAGATCGAGGGCGAGTTTGATTTTTCCGGCGATCTTGACCTGCGCGCGTTTGTGCTGGAATGCGCCGCGCAGGGGCTTGACGTGATGCTGCGCATCGGCCCCTGGGCGCACGGCGAATGCCGCAACGGCGGCTTCCCCGACTGGCTGCAGCACAGCGGCATACCGCTGCGCTGCAATGATCCGCGCTATATGCGCAGGGTGCGTGTGTGGTATGAAAAGATATACGAGCAGGTCGCCGGCCTGTTTTACAGGGATGGCGGTCCGGTCATCGGCATTCAGTTTGAAAACGAGCTGGTCGACGACGCAGAGCATCTGCTCGCCCTCAAGCAGATGGCGCTTGAAATCGGCTATGACGCGCCGCTGTACACCGCCACCGGCTGGAACAGCCGCTACGGCGCGAAGATCCCCGTGGACGAGATGCTGCCCGTGTTCGCCGGCTATGTCGACGCGCCGTGGGACGCGTCGCTTGAAAAGCTTCCGCCGTCGCATCATTTCAGCTTCGATCCCGTGCGCAACGACTCCGCCGTGGGCATGGATCTGATGCACGACACGGACGAGAGCGGCTGGCGTCTGCCGTACGAGCGCTACCCCTTTGCCACATGCGAGCTGGGCGGCGGCCTGCAGGTCACCCATCACAGGCGGCCCGTCGTCTCCGCGATGGACGTCTATGCGCTGTCGCTGGTGAAGCTGGGCTGCGGCAGCAACCTGATCGGCTACTACATGTACCACGGCGGCACAAACAGAACCGGCCGTCTGTCCACCTTCCAGGAATCCAGAGACAGCGGATACCCCAACGACGTGCCGATCCTCAATTACGATTTTCAGACCTGCCTGAGCCAGTACGGCGAGGCGAGGGAGCATTACGGCATGCTGAGCATGCTTCACCTGTTCGCAGAGGACTTCGGCGCGCTGCTCGCCCCGATGGAGCATGTACCCGCGGCGGAATTCGTGCCCTGCACGGACAAAAGCCGCCTGCGCTGCTGCCTGAGGACGGACGGCGTCTCCGGCTTTGTGTTTGTCAATCACTATCAGCGCGGCATGGCGCTTGACGATATCCCGTGCGCTCAGATCAGGGCGCTGGGCGTCTCCCTCCCGCCGATGGATATCGCGGGCGACGTCAGCTTCTTCATGCCGCTTCATATGCCGCTTGAGGGCGCGTCCCTGCGCTATGCCACGGCGCAGCCGCTGTGCCGCGAGGGCAATACGTTCTTTTTCGCGGCTGTGGAGGGCATCGCGCCGCAGTACGCCGTCACGCTTGCAGACGGCAGCGTCAAAACCGTCTGCGTTCAGCCCGGGCTTGATTCCGCCTTCTGCGCCGGCGGCTCGCGCATCGTCACGCTCACATGGGATCAGGCGAGATTCCTGCGCCGTCTGGGCGGCCGCCTGTGCATCGGCGCGGGCGTGAACCTTTACGCCCTTGACGGCTGCATCCACGCCGTCGAGGACGGCAGCTTCTCCTATTATGCGTACGAAGACGGCGGCTTCACGCGCACAGAGATCACGCGCCGCTTTCATCCCGCCGCCCTCGCGCTTGAGCCGGAGGAAGAGCCCTTTGCGCCGCCGCACATGGATGAACTGAACCTCGGCTGCAGCCGAAAGCGCTGGTGGCAGCGCATCTGCGTCACCACGCCCGAGGGCTTTGTCGCCATCCCCGGCGAATACGACGCCGCGCAGATCTATGCGGACGGCGTGATGATCGCCGACAACTTCTACACCGGCGTTCCCTGGCGCGTGCCCGCCGCGCTGCTATTTGGCCGCGAATGCCATCTGGTCATGTCGGAAAGAAAGAACGACTTTTACTGCGAACGATAAATTCCGGAGGAGGATCATTTCATGCAGCACATTCAGGGTCAGGCCGAGGTATGGGTCGAGCAGATCACGCTGCCGACCTACGGCGTCGGCCAGCCGGACAAAAACCCCATGTTCCTTGAAAAGCGCGTCTATCAGGGCTCCAGCGGCAAGGTCTATCCGCTGCCGGTGATCGACAAGATCCTTGACGAAAAGGAGGACAAGCCCTACACCGCCGTCTTCCTTGAAAACGACTATATCCGCGTGATGGTGCTGCCGGAGCTTGGCGGCCGCATCCAGCGCGCATACGACAAGACCAACGGCTATGATTTCGTCTATTACAACGAGGTCGTCAAGCCCGCGCTGGTCGGCCTCACCGGCCCGTGGATCTCCGGCGGCATCGAATTCAACTGGCCGCAGCATCATCGCCCCACGACCTATGCGCCCACGGACTGGCGCGTGGTCGAGCATGCGGACGGCAGCCGTTCCGTCGAGCTCTCCGAGGTCGACCAGATGTACGGCACGAAGGGCAAGATGACCTTCACCGTCTATCCCGGCAGGGCGTATATCGAAATCAAGGGTCAGCTCTACAACCGCACAAACCTCCCGCAGACCTTCCTCTGGTGGGCCAATCCCGCCGTGGCCGTCAACGAGCATACCCAGTCCGTCTTCCCGCCGGACGTGCGCGCCGTCTATGACCACGGCAAGCGCGACGTATCCACCTTCCCCATCGCCACGGGCGTGTACTATAAGCACGACTACGGCGCGGGCGTGGATATCTCCCGCTACAAAAACATCCCCGTGCCCACGTCCTACATGTGCGCGCACAGCGACTATAACTTCGTCGGCGGATACGATTACAGCAAAGACGCGGGTATCCTGCACATCGCCGACCACCACATTTCCCCCGGCAAGAAGCAGTGGACCTGGGGCTGCGGCGATTTCGGCCAGGCATGGGACAGAAACCTCACCGACCAAAACGGCCCGTATATCGAATTGATGACCGGCATGTTCTGCGACAATCAGCCCGATTTCACATGGCTGAAGCCCTTTGAGGAGAAGACGTTCACCCAGTACTTCATGCCCTACAAGGCGGCGGGCTATGTCAAGAACGCCAGCACGGAGGCGGTCGTCAATCTGGAGCTGGACGGCGTGCGCGCGGATATCACCGTCTACGCCGCCGCGCTTTATCCGGACGCCCGCGTCGTGCTGACGGCATGCGGCAAGCCCATCTACGACAGGGCGCTGACGCTCAGCCCCGAGCATGTGCTGCGCGACGCCGTCATGACCGATGCCAAAGAGACGGAGCTTGAACTGAGCGTCTATGACGCAAAGGGCCGCCTGCTGGTGGCCTACGCGCCGCAGGAAAAGCGCATCGAGCCCATCCCCGATCCCGCGCCCGCGGCAAAGCTGCCTCATGAAATCATGACCAATGAGGAGCTGTACCTCACCGGCCTGCACATCGAGCAGTACCGCCATGCGACGTATCTGCCCGACCCCTACTATCTGGAAGCGCTCAAGCGCGACCCCGGCGACAGCCGCGCGAACACCGCCTACGGCCAGCTGCTGCTGAGACGGGGCTGCTTCGTGCAGAGCGAACAGCACTTCAGAAAGGCCATTGAGCGCCTCACCGGACGCAACCCCAACCCCTGCTGCAGCGAGGCATACACCGGCCTCGGCCTCTCCCTGCTCTATCAGGGCCGGGACGACGACGCGTATGACGCCTTCTACAAGGCGACCTGGACGGCCGCAGAGCAGGAGACGGGCTTTTACTTCCTCGCCGCCATCGACTGCCGCCGCGGCGAATATGCGCTGGCGCTTGAGCATATCGAGCGCAGCCTCGTCAGAAACGGGCATAACCTCAAGGCGCGCGCGCTGCGCGGCATGATCCTCGTCTCCCTCGGGCGCAGGGAGGAAGCCATGCGCTGGTATCAGGAGAATCTTGCGCTCGATGCGTTCGATTACGTCTCCCGCATCGAATCCGGCGACGTCGATACCGCGCTTGCCATGATGGGCAGCCGCGTTTCCAGCTACATCGAATGCGCGCTTGACTATGCCGAGGCGGGATACTTCAGCGCCGCAGCGGATATTCTGAGCCGCTGCCCCGTCGCTCACCCGATGGTATACTATTACCTCGCCTTGTATACGGGCAATGATCAGCCGCTGAAAACGGCTGCCGCATGCAGCAGCCTGTACTGCTTCCCCAACAGGCTCGAGGATATCGCTGCGCTCAGGCACGCCATGGCGCACAACCCGCAGGACGCAAAAGCGCCGTATTACCTCGGCTGCCTCCTTTACGACAAGCGCCGCTACGACGAGGCCGCCGCCCTGTGGGAAACCAGCGGCGCGCTTGACGGCAGCTTCCCCACGGTCTGGCGCAATCTGGCGCTGGCCTGTTACAACAAGCAGCACGACGCCGAAAAGGCCCGCGCCTGCATGGAACGCGCCTATGCGCTCGATCCTGCCGACGCGCGCATCCTGCTGGAGCTCGATCAGCTCTACCGCAAGCTCAATATGCCCGTTGAGGAGCGCTTTGCCTTCCTCGACGCACGCAGGGACGTCGTCTTTCTGCGCGACGACCTGACGGTGGAATACTGTACGCTGCTCAACTCCATGGGCCGCCATGAGGATGCGCTCGCCATCCTGACCGCGCGCCGTTTCCATCCCTGGGAGGGCGGCGAAGGCAAGGTGACCACGCAATACGCCCTCTCCCTCACGCAGCTTGCGCGCCGCGCCATGGACAGGGGCGACGCCGAAACGGCAAAGTCCCTGCTTGAGCGCGCGCTCGTCTTCCCGCATAACCTCGGCGAGGGCAAGCTCGAGGGCGCAAAGGACAACAACATCTACTACTATCTGGGCCTGTGCGAGCAGATGCTGGGCAACGCAGAAGCCGCAGCCGCGTACCTGACCCGCGCGGCAAGCGGCGACGAGGAGCCTGCCAGCGCGATGTACTACAACGACCAGCCGGCAGAGATGATCCTCTATCAGGGACTCGCCGCACGCGAACTGGGCGATACCGCGCGCGCCGGCGCCCGGCTGCACAAGCTGATCGCTTACGGCGAAAAGCACTATTACGACCATGTGACGATCGACTACTTCGCCGTCTCCCTGCCGGATCTGCAGCTGTTTGACGACGATCTCTCCGTGCGCAGCCGGGCGCACTGCGAATACCTGATCGCGCTGGGCAGCCTCGGCCTTGGCGACAGGGAGCGCGCAGCCCGGTGCTTTGACGCGGCGCTCGCCATCGACTGCAGCCATCAGGGCGCAATCCTGCACAGGGCGCTGCTGCGCTGAATACGCTTTTCCATGCCATATATCAAGGGGACTGCCTCTGCTGGAGGCAGTCCCCTCAGACCGTCAACAAAGTATTGTTGACGGTCTGTCGCTGCAAGTCTGCTAACGCATACTTGCAGCGGATAAAACATCATTTTCTTGTACGCTGCGCGTACGGCCAGAAAATGATAT
>JAFQOY010000226.1 GCA_017412025.1 Clostridia bacterium
AAAGACGGGCATGATGATGACGAAGACCAGCAGGATGACGTACTTGAGATACCGGGCGAAGGCAGGAAGCCGCAGCTTTTTCCTTGGCAGCGGAATCAGCGCCAGCAGCTCCTGTACAAGTCCGAACGGACAGAGAAAACCGCAGATGAAACGCCCAAGCAGCACGCTGAACGCCAGAAGCAGGCCGACGACATAGAAGCTGAAATCAAACTTCATGGAACCGGATACCGCCTGAAGCGCGCCGATGGGGCAGGAAAGCGAAGCGGCAGGGCAGGAATAGCAATGCAGCCCGGGATTGCAGAATTGCTTCCAGGGGCCTGTGTAGATGCGCGCGCCGTTTTCTCCGGCAAAATTGCCGATATGCAGATTGGAGAAGCCGAATGCAGCGCACTGAATCAGCTTTCGTTTGATGTTTTGCCTGATCTTCATACGTCTCATCCCAGTCCTATGCATTCAAGGCAGATATTGACCGCTTTTTTCAGCACCACGGAAACCTCGCCGCGGTAGACGCCGTAAGCGATAAAACCGGCGGCGGCTGCGCATACGAGGATGCGCGCTGCAGTCAGCAGCGCCCTGTTACAGCGCATTGAGATAATCCTCCACTGTTTTTTTGCAGAGCGGAACATTTGCACCGACGACCGGCTCGGCGACAAACGCGCCGCTGCCGTCGATGAACAGCGTGGTCGGTACGCCGATCACGCCGCTCAGCAGCCCGACAAAATCAGCAGATGCAATCAGGCTGGGATAGGCGTCCGCTCCGGTCGCTTCGCAGATGGCCTTTGCGAGCTCAAGCGTTTCGGCGTCATCGGAGCTGCTCAGATCGCAGACGAGACCGATGAGTTGTACGTTGTCCGGCATGGATGCGCTCCATGCGGCAAGTTCAGGCATCTCGTCGATGCACGGGCTGCAGTAGGTTCCCCAGATGTTGACAACGGTGAGGTCCTTGCCGGAGAAAACGTCATTGGTTACCGTGTTTCCATCAAGGTCCTGCGTGGCAAAGGGGGGAAAAGCGTCGGGAGAGGTCATCGCCTCGTCCGGCCCGAATACGACGGGCTCGTATGAAGCGGTATCGATCAGCTCCTTTGCGCGCCTGGCTGCTGCAGCTACACGCTCCCCAAGCGCGGGGTCGTCGTAGGTGAGGGAGGATACGGCGTCAAGCAGCAAATAGCAGTATCCGTCGTTCTCGGTCAGAACAGTAACGCTGTCAAGGGAGATGGCGTCCGCAAGCATGCCGCCGGAAGCTTCGCTTTCCCGGACATAATCCGCATCGAACAGCGCAATCTGGTAGAGCGTGTGATTGCAGGCGAGTAGCTCATTGAGAAATGCGTAGTAAGCCTCTTCGCTTTCGAAGATGGCATTCTGGTCGGACTCGCTCAGCAGCGCATTGATGCTCTCTTCATCCGTATAGCTGATTTCAAGAATGGGAAGCTGACGGATTTCGTTGGTTGCGCCCATGAAATAGGCGGCATGCAGGCCCATGGCTTCATCTTCCGCAGTCATGGGGAGAGACATGCCGCGCTGGGGGAAATGACCGATCGACGCGGCGTCAGCCTGCTCGGCGAAGGAACAGGCTGCAGACAGAACGAGCGAAAGGGAGAGAAGGAACAAAGCGAGCATTTTCTTCATCATCATCAACCTCCATATTTGTGTGAAGAGGGAAACCGGAAGCGTGCTTCTTCCAATTTGATGGGAAACCCTTTAAGTCTGAATGCGTTTCCGCTTCAAAGGGTTTCGCTTCATTGCAGGCGTTCCGGGAAGGGGATAACGCACAGATTCCATTTATGCTGAAAGCCTGTGATGCCAATGTAAAGAAAAACCGGCCGCTTGTCAAGAGGAGGATGCTGTCAATCGGCGGCAAATCGTCTGGCAAATGATCCGTTTGACAGAGAAATGGATGAAATAAATGAAAGGGACAGGGCAAACAGATGCACAAAATGCGATTTTTAAGTTCATGACTGAAAAGAAATGGAATTTTCTTCAAATTAGTTTCATTTTTTTAGCAAATGGGTCTTGTAATTTGAATGGGAATTCAGTATAATGCTTGTATCACTTCAAGGAGGAATACCTATGATGAAAAAGATTCTTGCATTGGTTATGGTTCTTGCGATGATGACCCTGTCCGCCGTTGCGATGGCGGATACGGTGAAGATCGGCGTCTTCGAGCCGGCTTCCGGCGATAACGGCGCCGGCGGCAAGCAGGAAGTCATCGGTATCGAATACGCAAACTCTCTGGTTCCCACGGTCGAGGTCGGCGGAAAGACTTACGATGTGGAGCTTGTGATCGTTGATAACCAGTCCGCCACCGACAAGGCCGTTTCTGCTGCGCAGGAGCTTGTCGATGCGGGCGTGAGCATCGTTCTGGGTTCCTACGGCTCCGGCGTTTCCATGGCCGGCGGCGAGGTTTTTGCTGACGCTGAAGTGCCGGCGATCGCCTGCTCTGCGACCAACCCGGGCGTTACCTCTCTGTGCGATTACTACTGGCGCGTCTGCTTCCTGGATCCGTTCCAGGGCACCGTCATGGCGAACTTCGCCAAGGACGAATTCGGCGCGAAGACGGCGTACGTCCTCAGCCAGCTGGGCGACGATTACACCACGGGCCTTGCGACC
>JAFQOY010000227.1 GCA_017412025.1 Clostridia bacterium
ACGCGGCAAACAGCTACATCTTTACCGGATGGGAGCCTGAAATCACGGCTGTGACTGGTGATGCAACCTACAGGGCAGTTTTTGCAAGCGAAGTCATCCTCTATACGATCCGCTTTGACGCCAACGGCGGCAGCGGAACCATGGAACCGCAGACAATGATTTACGGGGCTGCGGATCAGTATCTGAAGCCCAACAGCTTTGTCCGCGAGGGATTCTCCTTTATCGGATGGAACACGGCTGCGGATGGAAGCGGAACTGCTGTTGCGGATTGCGCAGTCATCTCTGCTCCGTGGAACGGTACGCTGTATGCGCAGTGGTCGAAGAACGCGTGGATCACCTCCCCCACTGCTGAACAAACCGTCACCGTCTATGAGGGCGACCAGGCCACCATGTCCATCGAGGCTCAGAATGCGGCTTCTTACCAGTGGTACGTCGATTACAACGACGGCACCGGCTGGCATGCGTGCGGAGAGAACAGCCCCACCTACGTTACCAGCCCGACCAAACTGAGCAATAACGGCTATCGCTACAGGTGCGTTGTGACCGGTGAAAACGGCGTAACCGTGGAAAGCCCCGTCTTTACGCTGGAAGTGCTCAAGCGAGTCAATATTCCGCAGACGGGGGATAATTCTCAGCTTGGCCTGTGGATGGCGATGTGCTTCGTCGGTTTCGCTGGTATGACGACCCTTGTCCTGCGCGGCAAAAAGAGAAGAACAGAATAATCTCCGGCCTTAAACCTGAAGAAACAGCCAGACAGTGAACAACTGCTGGCTGTTTTTGTCATATGGGAAATGGCATAAACCTCTCCACCGCTTACGCGGTCCCCCTTTCAGTGGAGGCGGGTGCTGCTTGCCAGGCCAAGGCTTCCCTGAAAGGGGAGCTGGCGCTTGATGCGACTGAGGGGTTGAAGCGTGCGAAGCACACTTTCTTGCAAAAAAAGAGGAAAGGCCGGAGCCTTTCCTCAGATTATCAATAAAGTCTGTTTTAAACTTTGGGGATGCATGAAGGGGCTGCAGCCCCTTCATATGAAATCCGCAGCAGCGACATGCGCGGTGCGAGGAGCGGCTGCAAGCCGCTTCCTATATCATTTTCCGGCCGTACGCGCAGCGTACAAGAAAATGATGTTTTATCCGCTGCAAGTATGCGTTAGCAGACTTGCAGCGACAGACCGTCAACAATACTTTGTTGACGGTCTGAGGAAAGGCCGGAGCCTTTCCTTTCAGATTGTCGAAAAACCTGTGTAGAGCAGAAAATAACGGGTTATTTTCCGCCGAGCACGGAGGCGAACGGATCGTCGTTTTGCTGCTCGTCGTCAATCAGCCCGTCGGCCCTGAGCATGTCGCGCAGCACGTCCATCTCACTTTCAAGGTCAAGGAAGCGGTACGCGTCAAGCGCCTCCGCCTGCTTGACAAAAGCCTTGTCGATCGCGCCGAGGGCGTCGGAGATGCGGCTGCGCACCTCGCGCGCCTTGCGGGTGGACGCGGTGTTTTCAAGCCTTGCGCGCGCGTCGAGCAGCTTCAGCGTCGTCGGCAGATAATAGCGCAGGAAGGAGCGGAGCTGGGAGAGCAGCTGCGGGCGCTGCTCCAGGATCAGCAGGATCTGCTTGCAGCTGTTTTCAATGGAGTCGATCTGCGCGGAAAGCGCCTCGTCGGCGATGACGTCGTTGGCATAGCGGATTTTCTGAAGCGCCTCATAGCCGATACGGATGACGTCGTCTGCGCTGGCATTTTCCGGGATGACGGTTTCCTCGGCGCGCTGCTGCCTGGCGGCGGCGCGCGCGGCGGAGGCCTCCGTCTGCTGCCAGCGGCGCTCAAGTTCGTCCTCGTCCATCACCGTGCACTCCTCATCGCGATACACCTCCGAGGGGCGATGGGTAAAGGGCGGCGCTTCTTCCTGCTGCTCCTTTTCCAGCTTTTTCAGCACGTGGAACACCAGGTAAACGACCAGAATGCCGATAGGGCCGCCGATAAAGAACGACAGCAGATACCATGCCCAGCGGGGGAGATAGTCGAGCATCTTGAGGATTTTTTTCGCGTTCATGTATGGAAAACCTCCGAAAGAGATGATGAATGGCTGAACCCATTATATCAAAACATGGCGGCGATGTCATCAAAAAAAGCACATTCGCATCGGCTGATGCGAATGTGCCTGCGCGTATGGGGATTATTCTGCTGCGGCGGCCTCTGCCGGATAGCCCAGCACCTCTCGCAGGAGGGCGCGGTTTTCTTCAAGGTCGGCGAGTACGCCGTTGACGCCGCTGGGCGCGTTGCCGTAGCGCCAGCTGTCCATCGGCATGACGATGCGCTCGACGTCCGCGCCGCGCAGCCAGATGGCCTGTGACAGCAGACCGGCCTGCTCAGCGCCGGTGTAGGAGGAGTGCCAGGCGTGCTTGAGAGAGTTGAACACGCTGACGATGTTGCCGATGGTCATCTTCTTCGTCTGGGCGACCATGGCCTGCATCAGCTTGCCCTGGCGCGCGCCGCGCGCAAAATCGCTGTCGAGCTTGCGGCAGCGGGCATAGGCGAGCGCCTGTCCGCCGTTGAGGCGGCATACGCCCTCAGACAGCGGATTATCGGGATAGATGCCGGCGTTCTTGTTGAGGTAGAGAACTTCCTCCCGGGTCAGCTCGATCTCCGCGCCGCCGATGGCGTCGACCAGCTCGATGACGGAGGTAAAGTTGACGAGGAACCAGCCGTCGATATCGACGCCGAAGTTCTTTTCAATCAGATGAAGCAGCTCGTCTTCGCCCTTGCTTTTGAGAATGGTGTTGATCTTGGTCAGCCAGCCGTTTTCGTTTTCGATGAACAGATCGCGCGCGAAGGTGACGACGCTGACGTCGGCATGCGTGAAGTCGACCTGGGCGAGCATGATGACGTCGCTGCGGACATTTTCTGCGTTGAGCGAGCCGTAATTGTCCGCGCCGATGATCAGAAACGTTTTGGTGCCGCGCGGGTGCAGAAGAAGGATCAGCACGAGCACGACAGCCAGTACGGCGACGGCAATGCGGGCAAGCCGGTGGGTCTTGAGATATTGCTTTGCCTTTGAAGCGGATGAACGGACAGCTTCCATCAATATGAGCCTCCTGTGCGAAATAAAATGCATGATGTGGCGATTAAAAAGCGATACATATCAGATCAAGAATAAACATATCATAACTGTGATGGAAAATCAAGCGGCGCGCCGGGAATAAGGGATTTTATGCGCTGGGGAAAATACCAGTTGCAAGAATCCGGATTTTGTGTATAATGAGACCGTTATGGATTTTTGCGCGGGCGTATCCCTGCCCTGCGCGGAATCAAAGCGCCGTCCGGGCTGACCTCCGGCGGCGGGGCGGAAGAATGCCGCCGGAAAGAAATAGCCCTTTGCCCGCATGCGGGTTGTTTGTGTTGTCTGCGGTATGCGCGGCGGACGGGCATGCGCGGCGCGGGAAAGGGCTGACGCAAAGCAAAGTGATGATTCCGGCAGAAGCCGGTTTGAAGCGGCGCAGGCGCGCCGAAGAAAGAGAAAGGATATTATCGTGACGGATAACGAAAATCGCAGAAACCATTCCATGAATGAAACGGCCGGCGCAAAGCGCGCCGGAGCCAGGCGGAGCGCGGCGGCGAAGAAGCCGGAAGCCGCAGGAAACACCTCAGCCAAGACGGGAGCCAAAAAGGCGCCGCGCCGCGGCGCGGCCGCGCCGCAGGCGGCGCACAAGAGCGCCGGGACAAAGGGCGCCAGAACGCAGCAGGCCAGAAAGAACGACGCGCCCGCAGCGGCAAAGGCGGCCATGAACGGCGCGGCGAAGGAAGCGGCTGCGCCGGCAAAGCGCAGCGCGCCGCGCAGGACGGCGGCGAAAAAGCAGCAGGCCAGGCCTGAAGCGAAAGCGGTAGCAGCCCTGCCGCAGGCCGCGCCGTCTGCGCCGAAGGCTGTGCAGGCCGCAGCGAGCAATCGCGCGGCAAAGCGTCCGCAGGGCGGCAGGCGTCGTATCGTAGCGCCGGCCGTGCAGGCGGATAAGCCCTGCATCTCCCAGACGCTGCAGCTGGTGGGCAAGAAGCCGCCGACGATGCGCTCCCGCGCGAGCGAGCATCCCTCCCGCGCGACGCTGCGCATGATCCCGCTGGGCGGCATGTGCGAAATCGGCAAGAACATGACGGCGTACGAGTACGGCAATGACATCATCATCGTCGACTGCGGTCAGATCTTCCCGGACGAGACGATGCCGGGCGTGGACGCCGTCATTCCGGATTTCACCTATGTGCTGCAGAACCGCGACCGCGTGCGCGGCATATTCATCACCCACGGCCACGAGGATCACATCGGCGGCCTGCCGTACCTGATGCGCGAATTCAAGGCGCCGATCTACGGCGGCAAAATGGCGGTGGAGCTGCTCAAGTACAAGCTGGACGACCGCGTGCCGGGGCTGACCAAATCCTGCACGCTGCGCGCGGTGGAGGCGGGCGACGTCATCCGCGCCGGCTGCTTCTCGGTGGAGTTCATCCACGTCAATCACTCCATCGCGGACGCTTTCATGTTTGCCATCCGCACGCCGATCGGCACGATTGTGCATTCCGGCGACTTCAAGATCGACTATACGCCCATCAGCGGCGAGATCATGGATCTGCAGCGTATTGCGCAGATCGGCCGCGAGGGCGTGCTGCTCTTCGTCTGCGAGTCGACCAACATCGAGGTGCCGGGCTTCTCCAAGTCCGAAAGCCATGTCGGCGAGTCGATGGCCGAGATGTTCAAGGGGGCGCAGGGCCGCATCTTTGTGGCGACGTTCTCCTCGAATGTTTCCCGTCTGCAGCAGATCTTTACCGCCGCCGAGCGCCACGGGCGCAAGGTTGCGCTGGTAGGCCGCAGCATGCTCAACGTGTTCAATGCGGCCAACAACCTTGGCTATATCCAGATGAAGCCGGATACGCTGATTGAGGCCTCTCAGGTGGACAAGTATCCGCCGGAGCAGGTGGTCATCATCTCCACCGGCTCTCAGGGCGAGCCGATGAGCGCGCTGACGCGCATCGCTTTCAGCAATCATCGCGAGCTGGAGATCCAGGCGGGCGACACGGTGATCATCTCCGCGACGCCGATTCCGGGCAACGAGAAGCCGATTTACAAGGTCATCAACGAGCTGTACAAGCGTGAGGCGAAGGTGTATTACTCCGCGCTGGCGGATGTGCACGTCTCCGGCCATGCCTCCCAGGAGGAGATCAAGCTGGTGCACAGCCTCGTCCGGCCGAAGTTCTTTATCCCGGCTCACGGCGAGACGCGCATGCTCTATCAGCATGCCGAGCTGGCGCACAGGCTGGGCGTGCCGTTTGAAAACATCTTTATCCTCGCCAACGGCGATATCTTTGAGATTGCAAAGGGCAGCGCGAAGGTGACGGGCTTCACCAACGGCGACGCCGTACTCATCGACGGCGCGTCCAAGGGCGAGGTGGACAATACCGTTCTGCGCGAGCGCAAGCTGCTCTCCGACGACGGCGTGGTTTCCATTGCTCTTGCGGTCAGCGCGAAGACCGGCGCGATGATGGCGCAGCCCGTCGTCAGCGCGATGGGCTTCCTGTATGACAGCGAGCACGCCAGGGTGGAGGCGGCCTGCCGCCAGCATGCGGGCAACATGGTATCGCGCTGCATCTCCTCCGGCAAGAAGGTCAAGGAGGCGGTCGCCTCCGGCCAGATGCAGGGCCAGATGCGCTCCTTCCTGTATGAAAAGACGAAGCGCCGCCCGGTTGTGCTGATCAACCTGATTGAGGTGGAGTAATCGACGCTTTCCGTCAGGTGGGCATAAGCTGCATGATTGATATAGACTGCTTCAGGCTCCCTCTTGAGGGAGCTGTCGGCGAAGCCGACTGAGGGAGTGGCGACTGAGAACCCTGGAGGACATATGATGCCACACGAGAATCTTCCCGTTGTCCATGTGATCAACGGCAGGCAGAAAAAGCTGCTGCAGGGACATCCCTGGGTATACGGAAATGAAATTGAGCGCGTCGAGGGCGATGTAACCGACGGCGAACTGGTGCAGGTTGTGGACTTCCGCGGCCGGTACATGGGCGTGGGCTTTTACAACAGCCGCTCGCTGATCACCGTGCGCCTGCTGAC
Organism: Clostridia bacterium; assembly: GCA_017412025.1. Next base: position 6,082 of record JAFQOY010000227.1, read on the forward strand.
GCACCGCTCCGAGGAGATCACCGACGCGCTGATCGTCGGCCGCGTGAAGGCGGCGTGCGAATATCGCCGCTTTGTGATGCGGCGCGAGGGGACGGATTCCTGCCGGCTGATCTACGGCGAGGCGGACAGGCTGCCCGGCGTGATTGCCGATCGCTTCGGCGAGGTGATTGTGCTGCAGGTGCTGGCGCTGGGCATGGAGAAGTATACGCAGGTGATTGCGGACGCGCTCATCGAGTATGAGAAGCCCGGCTGCCTGCTGCTTTCAAACGACGACGCCATCCGCCGCAAGGAGGGCATGGAGTGCTTCACAAAGGTGCTCTACGGCGAGCTGCCGGAGGAGACGATCATCAGCGAAAACGGTATCCGGCTGTCCGTTGACGTACGGGGCGGGCAGAAGACCGGCTATTTCCTGGATCAGAAGGACAATCACCTGTTTGTGCGCCAGTTCTGCAAGAATGCGCGCGTGCTCGACTGCTTCTCCTATATCGGCGGCTTCGCGCTCAACGCGGCTGCTGCCGGGGCGAAGGAGGTCACGGCGGTCGATATCAGCGAAAGCGCTGTGGAGCTCATCGACAGAAACGCGCAGCTCAACGGCATGCAGGTGAATACCGTGTGCGCCAACTGCTTTGACTTCCTGCGCGCGCAGGTGAAGGAGAAGCAGAAGTACGACGTGATCGTGCTCGATCCGCCTGCGTTTACCAAGGCGCATGCGAACATGGCCAACGCCTGCCGCGGTTACAAGGAGATTGCGCTCTCGGCAATGCGCCTGCTTGAGGCAGGCGGCGTGCTGGCGACGCATTCCTGCTCGTATCACATGCCGGAGGATGTGTTTGTCAACACCGTCCTTTCCGCCGCGCAGGATCTGCACCGTCAGGTGCGTGTGATCACCCTGCGCAGGCAGGATATCGATCATCCGGTGCTGGCCGGATATCCGGAGAGCCATTACCTCAAGAGCCTGTGGCTGCAGATGCTGGACTGAATCAAAGACTGAACATATCGGGAAATATGACCGCGCCGCCTGCGGCTTGATTGCAGGCGGCGCGGTTTTATTATGGCGGTTTGAAGAGGAGAAGGGCGTTTACCGGGATTCGTGCGGCGTGTAGGCGAGCCGGATATCCTCTTTACGGACGCTTTGCCAGGTAAAGACGGCGGTCAGCTGCTCAAGGCTCATGGGCCGGTTTTCGGGGATGATCCCCGCGGAAAAGGCCAGCATGCCCAGAATATCTTCGGCGGTCATGATCCTGGAGAGCGCGGTGAGATCTAGATCCCTGTCGCGCTTGGCAAGCCGACGCCCTTCGCTGTCCGTCAGTAGGGGAATGTGATAAAACGCGGGCGGCTCAAAGCCGAGCGTATGATACAGCTCCATCTGGCGCGGCGTGGAAAAGAGGATGTCGCGTCCGCGGACGACCTCGGTAACGCCGCTGAGCGCATCGTCAATCACCACGGCCAGCTGGTAACCCCACAGGCCGTCCGAGCGCCGGATGATGTAGTCGCCGCAGTCGCGAGCGAGGTTCTCTTCAAAGGCTCCGTAATGCCCGTCCAGAACGGATACGGTGCGATCCGGTACGCGCAGGCGCATGGCGGGTCTGCGCGTCCTTTCGCGTTGGGCGATTTCCTCCCGGGTCAGCTTTGCGCACAGGCCGGGATAGACCGGCTCATGGTCGCCCAGATTGGGCGCCTGCGCGGCATGCAGCTGCGCGCGCGTGCAGAAGCAGGGATAGACCAGCCCCTTTTCGCGCAGCAGGTCAAAGCAGCGCTGGTAGATATCCCCGCGCTCGCTTTGAAAGAGCGGCTCCCCGTCCCAGTCAAACCCTAAAAAGCGCAGGTCCTCGATGCACTGGTCTGCCAGCCTCTTCGGGCAGCGGGGAATATCGACGTCCTCGATGCGAAGGAGAAACCTGCCGCCCTGGCTGCGCGCGGACAGGTACGCGAGCATCGCGCACAGGATATTGCCCAGGTGCAGCCGGCCGCTGGGCGTGGGCGCAAAGCGCCCTGTGACGCTGCTCATGCGTCCGTCAGCGGGCTGCGGACGCCGCTGTGCCTTTTTTCTCCGTCCGGCATGATGAGTTCAATTTCCAGACGGTCGAAATCGACGCTTTCCGTAAAATGCTCTCCGGCGTAGAACGTGCGGCCGAAGTTTTCAAACTCCCGGCTGTGCTTGGGCAGCTGCAGCGGGCGCTGCACGTCAAAGCGGCGGCAGATTTCAAGGAAGGCTTCTTCCAGATTGTCGTTTTCAATTTCAACGGTTTCCTGCTTTACGATGCGCTGGCGCTTCATGATGCGGCCCCAGAGTCGGTTATTGTTCATGTTTGTCTCCTTGCCCGGCGGCGGCAGATACGATATAATAAGAGAATCGCTGAACATGATTGTACTGGATGGAAAGGGATTTGTAAAGGCATGAGGCTCACACTTTGTCCGCTGTTTTCCGGTTCTTCCGGCAACAGCATCTATATCGCCTGCGGCGGCACGCGCCTTCTGGTGGACTGCGGCATGAGCGCGGCGCGCGTGGAGGCGCATCTGCGCGAGATCGGCGTGGATATCCGCGAGATCGACGCCATCCTCATCACGCACGAGCACATCGACCATGTGCGCGGCCTTGGCGTGCTCTGCCGCAAATACGGCCTGCCGGTCTATGCCAACGAGGGCACATGGGACGGTATTCTGCTGCGCGATTCGAGCATCCCGCTGCGCTGCGTGCGCACGTTTTACACCGGAGAGGATTTTTACATCGACGGCGTCAATGTGCGTCCGTTTGCCATTCCGCACGATGCGAAGGAGCCGGTCGGCTTTGCGCTTGAATATCAGGGACTGCGCTGCGGCGTGGCGACGGACCTGGGGCATATCAACGATACGTGGATGCAGGCGGTTTCCGGCTGTCAGGCGCTGGTGCTGGAGGCGAACCACGATGTGGAGATGGTCAACCGCGGGCCGTATCCCTCGCATCTCAAGCGCCGTATCCTTGGCCGGAGCGGGCATCTCAACAATGCGGACTGCGCAAAGGCGCTGCTTGAGCTGGTGAAGAAGGGAACGCGCTGCGTCTTTTTATCGCACCTTTCCGCAGACAATAACCTGCCCGAGCTGGCGTATGACACCGTCTGCCAGCAACTGACGGACGCGGGCTATGAGGTGGGCGGCGATATCCGCGTGGCGGTCTCGCGCAGGGACCGCGTATCGGATATGCTGGTGCTCAGCGGCGAAGGAGAATTGTAAATTGCAGAGACAGGCGCATGAAAGGCGCTTCTTCCGGGCAGACTGTCTGCATGAGAAAGGAGTGGATTTCATGGATCGTCTGTCTCTTCTGCTTGTGATCGTCGGCGCGGTCAACTGGGGTCTTATCGGCCTGTTCCAGTTTGATCTGATCGCCTTCCTCTTTGGCGGTCAGGCGTCGCTGATTTCCCGTGTGCTCTACACGATTGTGGGCGCTGCGGGCGTATGGAGCGTCTCCATGCTCTTTGCCCCCAGGGATCGCCATACGAATCCTGAGCCGCGCATCGACGGCGCGAATGCGTAAAAACGGACGCAGCACATAAAGCATAACCTGCCCCGACGAGGCGCGCGCCATGCGCCTGACGCCGGGGCAAAAATTTACGCAAATCACATCAATTCCCCCTGTCATATCGCAAAGTGATGGTGTATAATAGTCATATGACGGTACAGACGGGAGGATATGCTGTGAACGCGATTGGCGAGCGGTTTTCTGCGGTGTTGTGGAATCTGCTGAACAGGCCGAGGCTGGTCGATCTGATCGACGTCCTGCTGCTGACGGTCATCATATACGAGCTGCTTGTGCATCTGAGGCAGACGCGCGTCTCTCAGACGCTCAAGGGCGTGATTGTGCTGCTGCTGGCGACGTGGCTGAGCGACGTGATCGGCATGCGCACGATCCATGCGCTGCTTTCCTGGGCGGTGAATGCCGGCCCTGTGCTGCTGATTGTGCTGTTCCAGCCGGAGATCCGCCGCGTGCTGGAGGAGCTGGGCAACACCTCGCTGATCGACTTGCGCGGGCGCAATCAGCAGGTGGAGGACATCAACAAGACGATCGGCGAGATTGTCTTGGCGCTGACGCGCATGTCGCGCCGGCGCGTCGGCGCGCTGATCGTGCTGGAGCAGAAGACGCGCCTGACGGACGTCATCGCGACGGGCACGCTGGTGGACGGCAAGGTTTCTCAGCCGCTGCTGGAAAATATATTTGAACCGAATACGCCGCTGCATGACGGCGCTGTTGTGATCCGCGGAGACAGGGTGGTTTCCGCCGCGTGTCTGCTGCGCCTGTCGGACAATACCGGCGTGAGCCGCGACCTGGGTACGCGCCATCGCGCAGGCCTTGGCGTGACGGAGGTGACGGACGCCGCCGTTTTCATCGTCTCGGAGGAGACGGGCATCATTTCCATGGCCAGGGGAGGGCAGCTGATCCGTCATCTGGATGAGAATTCGCTGAGCCAGCAGCTGCATGGGCTGTATGACCGCGAGGAAAAGGAAATCCACGTTTCCATGCCGAAGCTCTATCTCAGGCAAAGGAGGCGAGATGCGCGCCATGAACAGCAGACCGAGCAAAAAGACTGATATACAGCGCGGCCCGTTCAAGGGGATGCGCAGCGCCATGACGAAAATCATGGAAAGCAAGGGCTTTCTGGCTGCCGTCTCGCTTCTGATTGCGGTCATGGCGTGGGGCGTACTGGTCGCTTCCGACGGAACGCTCACCTGGCATAAGGTGTTTACGGATGTGCCGGTCGGCGTCACGGGCGAGACGACGCTCAGGACAAGAGGCTATATTGTCATGGACGACGTCCGGGCGCTTGTGCCGAGCGTGAAGCTGACGGCGGACGTGGCGCAGCAGAGCTACAACCGCATTACGGGGTCGACGTTTAATCCGCATTTTGATCTGGCGGATATCACAAAGCAGGGCGAGAATGAGCTGCAGATCAGCTTCTCTTCGCTCTATCAGGATGCGGTCGTCTCCTGCGAGCCTTCCAGCATTACGGTGAACGTTGAACGCTATATGACCCGGCGCGTGCCGGTTGTTCTGGAATTGACGGGCGAAATCGGCAGCGGCCTGTATCTGGACAGCTATAAGCTTGATCCGACGATGCTCTCTGTTTCCGGCCCGCAGTCGCTGGTGCTGTCTGTGACGCGCGCGGCGGCGACCCTTAATCTTGGCATGCTTTCCGGCGATCGCATGAGCGACAGAACCGCGCTGAGCATCACGCTGCAGGATTCCAACGGAAACGCCGTGGTATCTGACAAGCTTGAAGTGACAAACGCGACGGTATATACGGATTCAATCGTCGTGGACACGGAGCTGATCCCCACAAGGGAAGTGCCGCTTGCGGCGAAGGAATTTGTGAAGGGAGAACCGGCGCAGGGATATGAGCTGAGCGCCATCTGGCTGGGTGAGGAGAGCCTGACGGTGGCCGCAGACGAAGGCGTGATCGACGCCATCGAATTCCTGACGACGGATAATCCGCTCGATATCGACGGGGCGACGCAGAGCGTGAGCGGATACGTGCGCCTGAAGCGCCCGTCCGGCGTCAAGAATGCGCTGCCTGCGG
>JAFQOY010000228.1 GCA_017412025.1 Clostridia bacterium
CTCTTTATAGGCGTCCTCAACGCCGCCAAGATCACGGCGGAAACGATCCTTGTCCAGCTTTTCGTGGGTCTTAGCATCCCACAGCCGACAGGTATCGGGACTGATTTCATCGGCAAGGATAATCTCACCGTCAGCAGTACGGCCAAATTCCAGCTTGAAATCCACCAGAATAACGCCGCACTCCAGCCAGAAAGCTTTCAGAAATTCATTGACTTTCAGCGCATAGCGGCGGATTGTTTCAATTTCTTCTTCCGTTGCTGCACCCAGCGCCAGAGCATGGGAGGTGTTCAGCAGGGGATCGCCGAGCGCATCGTTTTTATAGGAATACTCAACCGTAGGTTTGTCAAACACCACGCCTTCATCAACGCCATATCTCTTGGAGAAAGAGCCTGCGGCGATGTTGCGCACAATCACTTCCAGCGGCACAATCTGCACCCGGCGCACGAGCGTATCGCGCTCATTGAGCTCCTCTACAAAGTGATTGGGAACCCCTGCTTTTGCAAGGCGTATCATCAAGCGATTGCTCATCTGATTGTTGATCACGCCTTTGCCCGCAATGGTGCCTTTCTTCAGACCGTTGAAGGCGGTAGCATCATCTTTATAGGATACGATCAGCAGATTCGGATCTTCGGTTGCATATACGCGCTTGGCTTTTCCTTCGTAGAGCTGATTCATCTTGGTCATAGTTGTTGCCTCCAATGAACTATTATTTGGTGGAGATTTTATACTTGCGTACGGTGTGTTCTGATTTGAGCGCTATAAAGATCAGGGCGTCTATCTCTGAAAACCGGTATTTGGTCGCGTATATGGGATAATCTTTGCATATCGATATTTGCCGATATAGCTTCCTCCGTTTCTCCTGCAATGGCCAGCGGCTTACCGGAAGGATCGATGACGACTGAATTGCCGCCATAGACCGTTCCTTCGGCAGTGCCGCAGGAATTACAGCACACTACGAACATCTGATTTTCAATAGCTCGTGCAGCTGCCAGACTGTGCAGATGAAAAATGCGTTCTCTGGGCCACTGAGATACTACAAAAAGAATATTCGCACCCTTTAGGGCGAGGATGCGGGCAAGTTCAGGAAAACGAATGTCATAACAAATGATCAATGCGCACTGTATGCCATCCATAGAAAAAAGGCATAGATGGTCGCCGTGAGTATAGTGGACATCTTCGCCCATAGGAGAAAACAGATGTGTTTTATCATAACTGGCAATGCATTCGCCTTCCCGGTTGAGCATTAAAGCCGTGTTGAATACCTGTCCGTTTCGCATATTGGAAATGGAACCTGCTATGATGTTCACATGATACTGTCTGGCTAAAGCGCCGATTCGCTCTATTACCATTTCTCCATCTCTGTCACACAAATCAGGAAGATTCTCTTTTGGGAAAAATCCAGTATTCCAGGTTTCAGGAAGCACTAATACATCAGGGTTTGTGACCATTGCTGTGCGAATCAGCTCAGATGCATGGCATATGTTATCCTGTGGAACCCCCAACTTTATATTCATCTGCAGGCAAGTGACTTTCAAAGCGATTGCTCCTTTTTCAGCAGAGTGCAGAGGCGGTTTGCAGCTTCTTTAGTATCCTCCGGATTTCCGAAGGTTGAGAAACGGATGTATCCATTGCCGCATTCGCCAAAGCCCTCGCCCGGAACAGCAGCTACTTGGATCTCGTTGAGAAGATAGTAAAAGAAATCCCAACCGCTCATTCCATCGGGACATTTCATCCAGATATATGGGGAATTCTTTCCGCCGCAATACCAAATGCCTGCTTTATCCAGAGCATCCATAAAATAAGCGGCATTTTTCTTGTAAACCTGAAGGTTTTCACGAATCTGTTTCTGACCTTCGGGCGTAAAAACGGCTGCAGCACCTTTCTGAAGGATATACGAAACTCCATTTGTTCTGGTTTCGCGGTTGCGCGACCACATGGAATGCAGGTTCATGCCATTTCGTACAAGTCCTTGGGGAACGACAGTATAGCCCAGTCTCGTTCCGGTGAAGCCTGCTGTTTTGGATAAGGAGCAGATTTCGATGCAGCATGTATCCGCTCCGTCCAGTTCAAAAACACTGTGCGGAATACGATTGTCTTCGACAAAAATTTCGTATGCGGCGTCAAAAAGAATGACTGCGCCTGTTTCGTTTGCAAAGTCGATCCATGACTGGAGCTGCTGCCTGCTGAACGCAGCGCCGGTGGGGTTGTTCGGAGAGCAAATGTAGATGATATCCGCAGTGATACTTTCGTCCGGTTCAGGCAAAAAGCCATTATTCTCATTGGAGTTCAAATGAACGATATTTCTCCCTGCAAGGATGTTGGTATCTACATACTCAGGATAGGCAGGTTCAATGACCATAACGGTATTATTCTGATCGAACAGTTCCAGAATATCGCCTAAATCATCACAGGCGCCGCTGGAAATAAATACTTCGTTTTCAGAAACAAGAGCTCCCATATCCTTGTAATAATCCGAAATAGCCTTGCGAAGAAACTGTGCGCCGACTTCGGGCATATATCCATGGAAACTTTCAGCCTTTGACTGATCATCGACGGCTTCATGCAGCGCTTGAATCACTACGCTGCACAGCGGACGAGATACGTCGCCAACGCCCATTCGGAGAACCCGCTCACCGGGATGGGCAGCAAGATATTCATCTATCTTTCTGTAGATTGTATTGAATAAATAGCTATCTTTTAATGAAGCATATTGCATGTTTGGCTTTAGCATGTTTTTCCTCCATAATCAAACTTCGATTTGGCTTACTCCCACTCAATTGAGGCCGGGGGTTTGGTCGTAATATCATAGAGCACGCGATTGCAGCCACCGACCTCGCCAATAATGCGCGTGGAGATGCGCCCAAGCAGATCATAAGGAAGAGGCGCAACGTCCGCAGTCATGAAATCGTCGGTGGTCACAGCGCGGATGGCCACGGCGTAGGCGTAGGTGCGTTCGTCGCCCATCACGCCCACGCTCTTTGCGCCGGTGAGCACGGTGAAATACTGGGAAGCATGCTCGCCGGACTTCTCGATCTCTTCGCGAAGAATTTTATCGCTCTCGCGCACGATGCGCACCTTTTCAGGCGTCAGCTCGCCGATCACGCGGATAGCAAGGCCCGGACCCGGGAAGGGCTGGCGGTAAACGAGGCTCTCGGGAAGGCCGAGCGCGAGTCCGAGCTTTCGCACCTCATCCTTGAACAGCATGCGCAGCGGTTCGACAAGACTGGTGAAGCCCAATTCTCCCGGCAGACCGCCCACGTTGTGATGGCTCTTGATGACAGCGCTGCCCTTGACGCTGCCGCTCTCGATCACATCGGGATAGATCGTGCCCTGGGCAAAATGATCGCGCTTACCCAGCTGCGCGGAGGCGTTCTTGAATACCTCCACAAATTCCCGGCCGATGATTTTTCGCTTCTGTTCCGGCTCGGTCACGCCTTTGAGCGCAGCGTAGAAGCGTTCAGATGCATCGACAGCCTTCAGCTCCACCGGGAAGGTCTTGGTGAAAATGTCCACCACCTGATCGCTCTCTCCGGCGCGCATGAAGCCGTGATCCACATAGACGCAGGTCAGGCGATTGCCAATCGCGCGATACAGCAGCGCAGCGGCAACCGCGCTGTCTACGCCGCCGGACAGTCCCAGCAATACCGTGCCATCGCCGACCTGCCTGCGAATCTCAGCAATGGTGCGCTCCGCATAGGCTTCCATCGTCCAGTTGGGCTCGATTTTGCAGATGCCGAACAGGAAGTTTTTCAGCATCGGCATGCCTTCCTCGGAATGGGTGACCTCCGGGTGGAACTGCACGCCGTAGAGCTTTCTTTCCGCATTCGCCATGGCTGCGGTCGGGCAGTTGGCGGTGTGGGCGATGATCTCGAATCCCTCGGGCGGCTGAACCACCTGCCAGGTATGGCTCATCCAGCAGACGCTTTCGGGCCTCATGCCCTTCAGCAGTCCGTCCTGATTCTTATCCATGTGAACGACTGTCCGCCCGTACTCGCGCTGTCCGCCTCGTTCGATCACGCCGCCCAGCAGATGCGCCGTCAGCTGCATGCCGTAGCAGATTCCCAGCACCGGCACGCCCAGGTCAAATATGGCGGGATCAATGGTCGGCGCGCCTTCATCCAGTACGCTGGCGGGGCCGCCGGACAGAATGACGCCCAGCGGCTGCTCGGCACGAATATCTTTAGGATCGGCATTGTACGGCAGCACGGAGGAATACACGCCGCACTCGCGCACGCGGCGTGCAATCAGCTGCGTATACTGACCGCCGAAATCTAGAATCACAATTCCTCTTGGATTCTCCATTACTTTTCATCCTTTCCATGAATCGGTTGTTCAAACTTATTCTTGCCCTGTCCGGCGGGAATATCAATGGGATATTGACCTGTAAAGCAGCCGTCGCAGTAGTCGCAGCCATTTTCACCTGCAAGAACGTGCGCGGCGTCAATGGACAGATAGGCCAGCGAATCAACGCCGATGGCCTGCGCAATTTCTTCCACAGAATGCAGCCTGCAGGCAATCAGGTTTTCCTCGGAATCCACATCCGTACCAAAGAAGCAGGGGTGTTTGAAAGGCGGCGCGGAGACCCGCATGTGAACTTCCTTTGCGCCCGCATCCCGAAGCAGCTTCACAATTCTTGCGCAGGTGGTGCCGCGGACGATGGAATCGTCGATCAGTACGACGCGCTTTCCTTCAACCGTCTCGCGAATTACATTCAGCTTGATGCGAACGGCTTTTTCCCGCAGCTGCTGACTGGGAGCGATGAAGCTGCGCCCCACATACTTGTTTTTCAGGAAGCCGATGCCGTAGGGTATGCCGCTTTCCTGTGAGAATCCAACGGCGGCGTCAATGCCGGAATCAGGAACGCCGATGACCACATCCGCATCGGCAGGACTTTCCCGCGCCAGAAATCTTCCCGCCGAAAGGCGCGCAGAATGAACAGACGCGCCCTGGATGATAGAATCCGGGCGCGCAAAGTAGATGTATTCAAATACGCAGAGGGTAGGCTTCTTCCCGCAATGGCGACAGTCCGACTGTACGCCCTCCTTTCTGAAAACCACGATCTCACCGGGCTCAATGTCGCGGATAAAATGGGCGTCAACCGCGTCAAGAGCACAGGATTCGGAGGCAACGATGTACTCGCCGGAAGAGGTCTGACCGTAGCAGAGAGGCCGGAAGCCGTTGGGATCGCGGAAAGCGATGAGTTTGGTGGCGGTCATGAGGACACAGGAATAAGCCCCCTGCAGCTTTGGCATAGCGCTGGCGACGGCTTCTTCGGTGGATGCGGTATGCAGCCGTTCCCCGACGATGGTATAGATGATCGATTCGGTATCGGTTGTACCATGAAAAATAGCGCCGTTGAGCTCATGGGAGCGGCGCAGTTCATTGGCGTTTACGAGATTTCCGTTGTGGCAAAGGGCCATGTTTCCCTTGACATGGCAGACAACGACAGGCTGGATGTTGTTGGCGTTTTTGCCACCTGTGGTAGAATAGCGGACATGGCCGACAGCGACGCTGCCCTCTCCAAGATGGGACAATTCTTCCTCGGAAAAGACTTCGGCGACAAGACCGTCGCCACGATGCTGGCGGAAAAGGCCGTCGTCGGAGACAGCGATTCCGCAGCTCTCCTGACCGCGATGCTGAAGGGCATACAGGCCGAGATAGGTCATTTCAACAACCGGAGCAGATTTCCCGGCATAGACGCCGAATACGCCGCACTCTTCATGAAGTCCTTTTGTCATGAAATCATCTCATTTCAAACAAGTCTGAAAACCAAAAAAGGGCAAAGGGGTCATAGAACTCAATCTATGACCCCTTTGCCAAGACAGAAATTATTATATTCAGATGCTCAAAACTTGTCAAGCGGGTTCTCCAGGCGCAATGTTAATTCTGACCCGAATAAGGTGATTAAATTCCGCTTGCACCATAATTCTTCAGCACGCGCGCTGAAGGATCATCTACATCGCAGCCAGGCCAGGTTTTGTTGGGCATCCAGAAATCGACAACCATGCGGCTCTGACCTGGATAGAACTGTTCAAACAGTTCATGATACATCAGGCTTTCTCTGGTGAAAGGACAGGCGTGATCGTATTCCGCGCACTTTATAGCAAACTCGCCCAGCGAATAATTCCGCTCCGCTAGTTCCTTCAAATCGTCTACCATGGAGTGTCCCACTGCATCGGAAAATGCCGCCTTCTGCCGCCAGAGAATGTTTTCGGGCAGGAGTCTGTCCTCCGCGAAGGCCTTGCGGATCAGGTACTTGCCCATGTCATGCCGGTTCATTTTGAGCGAAGGATCGATGCTCATGGCGTAATGCACGAAGACCAGATCGCCGAAGGGTACGCGTGCCTCCAAAGAATTGACTGAGATACAGCGGTCAGCGCGCAGCACATCA
>JAFQOY010000229.1 GCA_017412025.1 Clostridia bacterium
AGATGGTCATGCCGGGCGACAACGTCGACATGGAGTGCACCCTGATCACCCCGATCGCTATGGAAGAGAAGCTGCGCTTCGCTATCCGCGAGGGTGGCCGCACCGTCGGCTCCGGCGTCGTTACCAAGATCTTCGAGTAATTGACATAGATTATTCACATAGATTGCGGTTTACGCGCTCTGAAAAGCAAAAGAGGCGAGTTCCGAAAGGGACTCGCTTTTTTTCTGCGCAGAAAAGGGATTCCTGCAGTTGATACGGGTTTGTTTGGTTTGTTTATGCTTGAAAAATCAAGCAAAATAGAATACAATGGAATGGTAAATAGCAGGAGTATGCACTTTTGTTTTTTTCACCTGTTTTGAAATAAAGAAACGGCGTTTGGCCGATAATCATAGATAAAAGACAAAGAATCGAGGCTTATGTATATGAGCAGGCTTTCCTATATGATGAAGCGCGCGATGAAAATGGACTATGGCGCGATGATCAAAACCGCAAACATGCTGCACAAAAAGACCGGAAAGAGCCGTATCTGGCTGCTCTGCGATATGGTCAGGTGCGCAGCGAAGTACAATGCAGGCTATATCGATTACAAGATTGCGGAAATGTATCGCCTGAACGATGCGCAGCGCGCGACGCAGATCACCCGCGGCATTTCCAACAGCATCGTGGCGAGGATGAACGACAAGAAGTTCTGGCACTTCTTTGACAACAAGACGGAGTTTAACGAGCTGTTTGCCAGGCAGGTCAGCCGCGGCTGGCTGAACCTGACGACTGCGACGGCGGATGAATTCGCGGCGTTCCTCAGGGATCGCGGAGACATCATCTGCAAGCCGATCGACGGCAGCAGCGGTCAGGGCATTTTCAAGTGCACGCCGGAGGAGTACAAGGATCCCGCGGCGCTGTATGAGCGCCTGAAGAGCGCGGGTATCGGCATTGTGGAGGACAAGGTCATCCAGCATGAGGCGATTGCTGCGCTGTGCCCGACGAGCGTCAACACCATCCGCGTGGCGACGCTGCTGGGCGACAAGAAAGAAGGCATCGTCTACGCCTACATCCGGATCGGCAACGGCAAGGTGATGGACAACGTCGACTGCGGCGGCATGGCGGCGCCGGTCGATATTGAGACGGGCGTGATTGCGGGCGTCGGCGCGAACAAGGCGGGCGAGACGTACGAGATGCATCCGATGACGGGCAAGAGGATTCCGGGCACGCAGATCCCCTGCTGGGAGGAAGCCAAGGCGATGTGCCTTGAGGCGATGCATGCCGTGCCGCAGGTGCGCTTTGTGGCGTGGGATGTGGCGATCACGCCGGAGGGTCCGGTGTTTATCGAGGGCAATTCCTTCCCCAGCCATGCGATTCCGCAGTTTGCGGCGCATTTCCCGGACGGCATCGGCATTCTGCCCAGGTTTGAGGAGTTTATCGATCTATGATCCGCGGCGAAGGATGCGCGCTCTGCCCCAGGCTCTGCCGCGCGCAGCGGATGGAAGACGCAGGCAATGGCGTCTGCGGCGTGGGCACGCTGCCGCGCATCGCGCGGGCGGCGCTGCACATGTGGGAGGAACCCTGCATCAGCGGCACGCGCGGAAGCGGCGCTATCTTCTTTTCGGGCTGCGGCCTGCGATGCATATTCTGCCAGAACGAGGCGATCAGCCATGGCGGCGAGGGCGAAACGGTCAGCGTCGCGCGTCTGGCGGAGATCTTCGGCGAGCTGGAAGCGCAGGGGGCGCACAACATCAACCTGGTCACGGCGGCGCAGTTTGTGCCGGCCGTGATTGCGGCGCTTGAGATTTACCGGCCGCGCATCCCGATCGTGTACAATTCCAGCGGATATGAGCGCATTGAAACGCTGCGGATGCTGGAAGGCTATATCGATATCTATCTGCCGGACTTCAAGTATATTGATCCGCAGATGGCAGGGCTGCTTTCCGGCGCGCCGGATTATCCGCAGGTCGCCATGGCGGCGATTGCTGAGATGCTGCGCCAGACGGGGCCTGCTGCATACGACGAGGACGGCATGATGCTGCGCGGCACGCAGATCAGGCATCTGGTGCTGCCGGGGCTGACGGGTGACAGCATGAAAATTCTCTCGTATATCCGGGATGAGTATCCGGGCGCGGCGGTTTCGCTGATGGGGCAGTATACGCCCTTTGGCAGAGCGCTTGACATGCCCGGCATGAACAGAAGGCTGAAGAAAAAGGAATACGCGCGCGTGCTGGCGCACATGGAGGCCATCGGGCTTGACGGATACCGGCAGGAGCTGGAATCGGCGAGCGAGGCGTTTGTGCCCGCGTTTGACGGCACGGGCGTATAACCGCAGCGGCAGGATACGACGAAAAAAACCGGAACATGAAATCAGCCCGCAGGAGAAGCGGGAAGAAATAGGAGGAGGACACCCCGATGATCAGAAAGACGAAGATCGTCTGCACGCTCGGCCCGGCCAGCGACAACGATGAAATGGTAGGCAAGCTCATGGACGCCGGCATGAACGTATGCCGCCTGAACATGAGCCACGGCACCTACGAGGAGCAGGGCGAACGCATTGCGCGCATCAAGCGCCTGCGTGAGGAAAAGAACATTCCGGTGGCCATCCTGCTGGACACCAAGGGCCCGGAAGTGCGCACCAAGACGCTGGCAGCAGGCAAGGTGGAGCTGGAAGCCGGACAGGAATTCGTGCTGACCAGCCGCGAGGTGGAGGGCGACACGCACGAGGTGTCCATCACCTATCCGAAGATGGTGGAGCTGGTGAAGCCGGGCAACCGCATTCTCATCGACGACGGCCTGCTGGCGATGAACGTGGTGCGCATTGAGAACGGCACCGATATCGTATGCCTGGTGGTCAATGGCGGCGTGCTGGGTGGACGCAAGGGCATTTCCGTGCCGGACGTCGATCTGCAGATGCCCTCCATCGGCGAAAAGGACCGCGCCGACATCCTCTTTGGCATTGAGCAGGGCATTGACCTGATCGCGGCGTCCTTTGTCTGCCGCGCCAGCGACGTGCTGACCATCCGCAAGCTGTGCGACGACAACGGCGGCAGCCATGTGAAGATCTACTCCAAGATTGAGAATCGCATGGGCGTTGACAACTTTGACGACATTCTCAAGGTATCTGACGGCATCATGGTCGCCCGAGGAGACCTGGGCGTTGAGGTCGATATGGAAGAGGTGCCGGTGCTGCAGAAGGCGTTCATCCGCAAGTGCAACATCGCTGCCAAGCCGGTCATCACGGCGACGCAGATGCTTGATTCCATGATCCGCAATCCGCGCCCGACGCGCGCGGAGGCCAGCGACGTCGCCAACGCGATCATCGACGGCACGGACGCGATCATGCTCTCCGGCGAGACGGCGGCGGGCAAGTATCCGCTGGAGGCCGTGAAGACCATGGTGCGCATTGCGACGTACATCGAATCGCACAGGGACAGGAACGCGGCTGCGCTGCGCCAGGAGACGATCCGCGACGCGACGGCGCACACCGTCGCCAACGCTGTGTCCTTCTCCTGCTGCCAGATGGCCGAGCATCTTGACGCGGCGGCGATCATCACGCCGAGCAACTCCGGCTCCACGGCGCGCATGGTGGCGCGCTTCAAGCCGTACTGCCCGATCATTGCGCCCACGTCCAGCGAGCATGCGTTCCATCAGCTGGGCCTCTCCCGCGGCGTGATTCCGGCGCGCATGGAGATGCAGAACAACTCCGACGAGATGATCGAGGCGGCGGTGGAGGTTGCGCATCAGGCGGGCCTGGTCAAGACCGGCGACGTCGTCATCGTGGTGGCCGGCGTCCCGGCGGGCGTGTCCGGCACGACGAACCTCATCAAGGCGCACATCGTCGGCAACGTGCTGCTGCGCGGCGTCGGCATCGGCGAGGGCAAGGTCAGCGGCCACGTGTGCAACGTGACGACGCTGGCGGACCTTGAAAGCGATTTCAAGGAAGGCCAGATCATCGTGACGAAGATGACCACCAAGGAGATGCTGCCCTACATGCGCAAGGCGGCTGCCGTGATCGTGGAGAGCACGGATGAAAACAGCCATGCGGCGCTGACCTGCCAAGCGCTGGGCATTCCGCTGTTCATGGACCGCACGGGTCTGCCGGTGCACATGCTCAAGAGCGGCATGGTGATCACCGTGGACGCGGACGCGGGCTTCGTCCTCAACGGCATTGTGAACTAAAACAGAAACCATACATAATAAAGCGCGGGCGGCCCAAGGCTGCCCGCGTATTCTTTTAGAAACAATGATCAAAATGAAAACGCTCAGTTCAGAGGAGCATGGGACGAACAGGCAGAAGCAGAAAGGGATTCCAGTAGCGGGAGCGCAATGCGCAAATGAAAAATACCCTGAGCGGTTTCAAAGATGCATACGCCCTTCTTATGCATGACGATGGATTGTATACTGCGGCATCCATAGCTGCTTGTTCCATCCGGATGAACCGGGATTCCATTTTTTAAGTGGATTTCTCCCTGATAGGGATTTTCGATGGACAAAAGGAGATTTCCTTGACGGATAGAGCAGGAGAGGGTGATGAAACGGATATTACGGGGAAGAGAAGAAACGGCGTTCAGCGCATTTTCCAGTCCATTTGAAAAGAGAACACACAATTCCGTATCAGATATGCTGAGTGAATCGGGAAGGACGGCATGAATGGTCATCTGAACATCCAGACGATCAGCTTTTTCTTTGAATTTGCTGAGCAGAAGATTGACGGTTTCATGCCCGCAGAATTGAAAGGGCGTAACGGAGAGGATGTCCTTTTCAATTTGCTGGATGTAGGCGAGCGCCTGATCAGGCTGGTTTGTTTCGATCTGACTGCGAATCAGGGACAGATGATGACGGAGGTCATGACGGTATATGGCGGTTTGCTCCTGGATGCTGTGAAGGGCGGAAAGCTCATTGCGGGCGCTTGCCAGGTTGGATTCAAGTATATCGGCCAGGTTAGCTGCCTGTTCCCGCTTTTCGGTCTCGCGCTGATAGAGCGTAATATAAAGAACGAAAAACAGAACCATGAAGGAAGGAAGCAGCTCGTTCAGCGCCAGAATGTGCGAAAAGCGATCCTGCGTATAGAGCACGAAGTAATCGTATAGATAATAGATGAAGGGAAAAAGTCCCAGAGGATAAGGCTCATGGCTTGAATGGATCAGCATGTGATGGATGGCGTCAAAGTAATGGGCGTCCATCCAGATGAGAATGAGCTGGCAAAGCGCAAGGTGAAAAACATGGGAAAGGACGGCGGAAGGAATCAAAAAAGAGAGAAGGAGCCCGACCCAGCGAAACAGCTGGCAGAAGGAATAGGCAATCATCACGGAGAGAAGCGCGGTGTGCCATCTGACCTTGGTGACAATCATGAGGATGAAAATGGTGGGCAGATGGACGATAAAAGGATAGAGGAGACGAACGGTCTGCTCGTCAAAGCGAAGCAGTATCAAACCCTGAACCAGAAGAAGAGATGGACAGAGCGTTAAAAATAAAAGACGATATTTAGGAGAGAACAGAGGCTTGATGAAGCGGATGCTGATATATTCGCCGACAAACAGGATGTAGATGTTATATATATAAAATGCAATTGATGTCATGATCATCCCTCCGCTGCATTAAAAAGGTGAGCAATGTATCTTTGTCTGACCTGATCATAGAGAAGACGAGAAATCGGCAGATTCTTTCCGGAGATCATAATACAGCCCGTGGGCGTCAGGGAGAGAATGTGATGAAGGTTGATGATGATAGAGCGGTGGATTTTAACAAAAGATGGACGGGAGAGAAGCATGGTTTCATATTTAGCCAGCGTTCCGTAAATCTGGAGCATCTGGCCGTCCGTCATTTGGAAATACAGTTTTTTATGATTGATTTCAAGATGTGCGATGCGAAAAAAAGGAAGACGGATAAAGCTGCGTCCATTCTGAATGATGAGACAGTCGTCAAGGCGGTTTTCCTGTATCTGAAGCTGATCAAGAAGAGCAATAAACTGCTGCTCCTGTATGGGTTTAAGCAGATAATCATAGGCCTTGACGCGATAACTCTGATATGCAAACTCGGTAGAGGTGGAAAGAAAAACCAATGTGGCGTAAGGCGAAAAGCTTCGGATTTCCTGCGCTGCCGTAATGCCATCCATATGGGGCATGATGACGTCCAGAAAATAATGTGTGAAATGCTCAGTCTGCGCGACCTGGAGCATCTCCTCAGCGTCTCTGAACATCTGATAGCGAATCGGCAAGGAACGGATTGAAATGTATTTATCCAGCAGAATCTGAAGATTTTTGAGTTCCTGTATGTGATCGTCGCAAATGGCAATATACAAGCGGACAGCCTCCCTTGCATTCTATTAGGTTTATTTTAATTTGTTTTCAGACAATAGTAAAGGGATCTCAGATGAATCGGGAACGCATTTGGAGGAAAAAAGACTGCATTTGAGGCGGAACACCGCACAAAGTAAAAATGAACGATATAATAATCAAACAACAGTTTTTGCCTGGCCATCCATACCATGCAAAAGCAAAAAAGTAAGGAGTGTATGATGATGAAGAAGATGATTGCAATGCTGCTGCTCGCCTTTACGGTGATGATGGCAGGCGCCGCTGTGGCTGAGGGCGCTCCGTTTGAGGGAACCTGGGTTCAGTTCGAGGAGGGCTTTGAGATTCTGCTGCCCTCTGAATGGCTCGAGCTTGAAGTGACGGAAGAGATGATTGCGGGCGGCGTTGCCTATGCGGCATGTTCTCCGGATGGCGCCAACACGGTGCAGATTTCCTGGTCTGCGCTTGAGGCGGAAATGACCGTGCAGGATGTTGAGGCTGCGCTGGCCACCGAGTATTCCGACGTCAGCATCGTGGAATTCAACGGCGTTGCGTTTGTCAGCTTTGTCGATGAGGCGAACGATCTCTTCGGTATGGCGGCGCTTGACGGCGTGGATCTGGGCATGTACATCTTCTGGTTCACCCCGAATTCCGACGCGGCGTTTGTTGATACTGCTGTGGCGATCGCAACTTCTATCCGCAACATCGAGTAATATCAAATCAGCAAAAGAGAACCGGTATGGTTACTGAAAAGGTATTTTCAGGGGATCATACTTCAGAGCAGCGACGATGGAGCGCTGCTCTTTTTTGATGCGCCTGTAATGGGTCGGCGTATTTCTAAGGCATTCTTTTTCGTGAGACACATTGCAAAGAGAGACGTACAGTTCATGAGGGATGGCGTGTCAGAGGTGACAATTGATTCTTGAAATTACAGGTTTTCGTGCGTTCCCTCTTGCGGCGGTGAAGGAAAACAGGTATCATAATCATAGACTGACAGCGGCTGCTGTCGGGGCATACTGTAGACCAAGCGACAACGACAGACCATGGAGGTAAGCCGTGTTTTACTATTATGATCCGACGTATTTTCTTCTGATTCCGGGCATTCTGCTGGCGCTGTATGCGCAGTTCAGGGTGAGCAGCGCGTTCAATCATTGGAAGCAGGTGCCTTCCCGCGCGGGGCTGACCGGCGCGCAGATCGCCCGGCAGATCCTTAACGCGAACGGCTGCAGGAACGTGTCCATCGAGCCGGTGAGCGGCAGCCTGACCGACCATTACGACCCGGAAAACGGCGTGCTGCGCCTGTCCAGCGAGGTATACGGCTCGCGCTCGATTGCGGCGCTGGGCGTTGCGGCGCACGAGGCCGGCCATGCCATCCAGGACGCGCAGGATTACATGCCCATGCGCATCCGCGCCAATCTGGTGCCGGTGGCCAATATCGGCAGCCGCGCGGCCGTTCCTCTGTTTATGCTGGGCCTGATCATGAGCTGGGAGCCGCTGCTGAAGATCGGCATTCTGGCGTTTGCGTTTGCCGTACTGTTTTATCTGGTGACGCTGCCGGTGGAGTTCAATGCGTCCAGCCGCGCGGTGTCGGTGCTCGCCTCCGGCTTCCTGCCGCAGGACGAGGTGAAGGGCGTCAAGGCGGTGCTGTCCGCCGCAGCGCTGACGTACGTGGCCTCCGCGCTGCAGGCGGTTTTGCAGCTTTTGCGCCTTGTGCTGCTGGCAGGCCGCAGAAGAGACGACTGATACGGGTGAAGCATGTCCTATTCATCGAGAACAAAAGACGAACTCTGCCGTCTGGAGCCGGACAGCGTGTGCTGCCTGCTGGCAGAGCTGAGCGGCATCATCTCCGTAGCCGGCTCTGTGATCCTGCGCGGCGGCGGAGACAAACGCCTGTCCATTGAGACGGAAAACATCGCCGTGGCGCGCAGGACGTTCCGCCTGCTGCAGGACGTATTTGACGTGCAGCCGCAGCTGGTGACGCTCAGGCGCGCGCGCCTTGGCGGACGCAGCGCACACCGCATTGAGATCAGCGGCGACGAGGCTTCCTTTGTGCTGGAGGGCTGCGGCATTTCGGTGCTGCAGCGGCGCAGCGTGCCCAAGGAAATCACGGTGCGCAAGTGCTGCAGGATGTCGTTCCTGCGCGGCGTGTTTCTGGCCAGCGGCTCGGTGACGGACCCGGAAAAGGAATATCATCTGGAATTTGTGCTGGGCGATGAGGCGTTTGCCCAGGCGGTGCAGAAGCTCATTGCGCGCTTTGAACTGGATGCGCACATGACGACGAGGCGCCAGATGACGCTCGTATACCTCAAGGGACAAAACGAGATCACCGATATGCTCAGCATCCTGGGCGCGCAGAGCGCGCGCTTTGCGATGGAGGACGCCTTTATCCGCAAAGAGCTGCGCAACAACGCCAACCGCGCGGTGAACTGCGACAGCGCGAACGTGCAGCGCAGCGTGACGGCTGCCGCGAGGCAGACGGAGGCCATCGAGTATCTGCTTGCGGCAAAAGGGGAGAGCAGCCTGCCGCCGGCGCTGCTGCAGACGGCAAGGCTGCGGCTTCAGCATCCGGAGGTGCCGCTTGAGGAGCTGGGCAGGCTGTGCGATCCGCCGGTGGGCAAGAGCGGCGTGAACCACAGGCTGCGGAAGCTGGAGCAGATGGCGGAGGAAATCAGAACCGGCGGGCAGTAAACAGCGGAGGCAGGCCGGAGGGATATTCAAAAACAATCAGACCAACAGACAAGCAGATTGGAAGGAAGGCGCGGGATACCCAAGAGGAAGAAAGGGAGGAAAAGCATGGAACTGACGGTGAAGGTGAAGACAAACGGAAAGCCTACGATGCGCACGGTTGCAGATGCGGCGGACAAGATGAGCAGGTTTGAATCGCAGGTGCTGCTGCGCCGGGGGGATATCACAGTCAATGCAAAATCCCTGATGGGTCTTCTGTCGCTGGGGCTCAAGGACGGCGAGGGCGTGACGATCATCGCCAGAGGCGGCGATGAGGCGCAGGCCGTATGCGCGATGGCCGATCTGCTGCAGGGCAGATGACGGCGGAGACAGATGGAGGAAAGACGGAATGAACAAGAGGCAGGCCGCGCTGACGGCTGTGTATGCATGCCTGTTTTCGGCCTGCGTTACGGCGGGACGCCGCATCACATTCGGCGGCGACGTGATGCTCAAAAACGATCAGACCTATATGGATCCGCTGACTGCGGCGGATTTTTTGCTGTTTCTGGCGCTGGCGGCCGCCGTATATGGGGCGCTGGCGTTTGTATTCAGGCGCTTTGAGCGGATCAGACATGCGTGTCTTGGCGCAGGAGAGAGGAAGAGGCCGCTGCGCTTTGCCTGCCTGTGCGCGCTGGCGCTGCTGCTTGCGTGGCTGCCCTATATTCTGACGGTAGCTCCGGGCAATATCTACGTCGATTCGCTTTCCTCCATCACGCAGATGCTTGACCACGGACATCCCACGTCCAACCATCATCCCATGTTTTATACGCTGATGGTCGGCGTATTTCTCAAGATCGGCACGGTGCTTTTCGGTTCGGTGAACATCGGCGTACTGCTCTACAGCCTGTTCCAGACCTGCGTGATGATCTTTTGCATCACCTGCGTGCTGACGCTGATGTATCACAAGCGGATTTCGCCTGTGATCATTGGCCTGTCGATGGCATACTTCATGTTCATGCCGTTTTTTCCGAATTATGCGATGAGCATGTGGAAGGACGCGCTGTTTTCCTGTATGCTGCTGCTCCTGTCGCTGCTCATCTTCTGGCTGATGGACAGAGAGCAGGTCGGCGTCTGGTGGTATGCGGCATATGCCGTATGCGGCGTCGGCGCGATGATCTTCCGCAACAACGGGCTGTATGTGTTCGTGGGCGTTTCGGTGATCACGGCGCTTCTGGTCAGGCGGCGGATGATGCGCTTTCTGGCGGCGTCGCTTGCCGCGCTGGCGGTTTTTCTGTCTGCATCCTCGCTTGCGACGCGGGTGTGGAATATCTACGATGATTCGACGGTGGAGAGCCTGGGCATTCCGCTTCTGCAGCTGGGCTATACGATCAACCACGAGGGCAGGTTCAGCGAGGAAAGCGAGGAATACCTGTTCGCCCTGATGCCCAAAGAGGTGTGGAACTATGCCTACAGGCCGTGCCTTGTTGATCCGATCAAGTGGAATCCGTTGTTTGACCTTGAATTCCTGGAGGAAACGAAGGGCGAATTCCTGCGGGCCTGGGCGGACGGGCTGGTTCGCAATCCGGGCAAGTATGTGACGGCCTATCTGCTGGCGACGCATGGCTTCTGGAAGCCCTGTGTGCAGAATCTGTACGGCTTTATGGATGTGCAGATGAGCGGAGAGGAACTGGGCCTTGGCTTCATGGATCTGTTTGAAAGGATCTTCGGCTTTTCCATCATGCCGGTTCTCAAAGACTATCCCATCTTCATGGGCAGCGGCACGCTGTTGTGGCTGGTGCTGCTGGGGATGGCGCTGGCCTGCGGGCGCAGAGGCGACGCGCTGACGCCGTATCTGCCGGCGATGATCAACTGGGCGACGGTGATGGTCGCTACGCCCGTGGCCTACAGCCTGCGGTATGTGTACGTGTTTGCGCTGGGGCTTCCGCTGTATCTGGCGCTGCCGCTGATGCTTGGCGGGGCGAAGAAGGGCGAAGGGAAAAGCGAGCAATCCCTTGACAGATAACCGGGAATTGCTTATAATATCAGCGATATCAGGCGATGACGGGGAAAGCGGAACAGATGCTTCTTTGCAGAGAGCGCGGTCAAGGCTGCAAGCCGCGCAGAAGCCGCCGTTCAACGCTCCGGCCCCCAGCAGCCGCAGCGCCAAGAACGCTGCCGTTTCCCGCGTTAAGGGTTTTGAGGAGGGCGCATGGACTTGCGCCAAGCCGGGTGGTACCGCGAAGCATTCCGCTTCGTCCCAGTAGCAATTGGGGCGAAGCGTTTTTCTTTGCTCCGAAACGAAAACCGGGAAGAGATCAGAGTAAAAATCAGAGAAGAGAGGAAGAATACGATGGCCAAGAAGAATCAGCAGGAATTTGTCCAGCACATCACGCCCCGCAGCGAGGACTTCTCCCAGTGGTATACCGACGTGGTGAAGCTCGCCGACCTGATGGACTATACCCCCGTGCGCGGCTGTATGGCGATCAAGCCGTACGGCTACGGCATCTGGGAGCTTTTGCAGCAGCAGCTTGACGCTGAATTCAAGCGCACCGGACATCAGAACGTGTCCATGCCGATGCTCATCCCCGAGAGCCTGCTGCTCAAGGAAGCGGACCACGTGGAAGGCTTTGCGCCGGAGGTGGCGTGGGTGACCCAGGGCGGCACCGAGCCGCTGCAGGAGCGTCTGGCCGTGCGCCCGACGAGCGAGACCATCTTCTGCACGATGTACGCCAAGTGGGTGCAGAGCTGGCGCGATCTGCCGCTCAAGTACAATCAGTGGTGCTCCGTCATGCGCTGGGAGAAGACGACCCGTCCGTTCCTGCGCACGGCTGAATTCCTGTGGCAGGAGGGGCACACCATCCACGCCACCGCGGAGGAGGCGCAGGAGGAAACCATGCAGATGCTGGAGGTCTACCGCGATTTCTGCCAGGATGTGCTGGCGGTGCCGGTATACTGCGGCCAGAAGAGCGACAAGGAAAAGTTTGCCGGCGCGCGCGCGACCTACTCCGTCGAGGCGATGATGCAGGACGGCAAGGCGCTGCAGAGCGGCACCAGCCACAACTTCGGCACCAACTTCTCCGAGCCGTTTGAAATCAAGTTCCTTGACAAGGACGGCACCCAGAAGTATGCGCACGAGACCAGCTGGGGCGTTTCCACCCGTCTGATCGGCGCGATCATCATGACCCACGGCGACGAGCGCGGCCTGAAGCTGCCGCCGAAGGTTGCGCCGATTCAGGTTGTCGTGGTGCCGGTCGCCGCGCACAAGGAAGGCGTGCTGGAGGGCGCGAAGGCCGTCGCCGACAAGCTGGCGGCGAAGGGCATCCGCGTCAAGTTTGACGACCGCGACAACGTGACCCCGGGCTGGAAGTTCAACGAGTGGGAGCTCAAGGGCGTTCCGGTGCGTGTAGAGGTCGGCCCGCGCGATCTGGCTCAGGGCCAGGTGATGAGCGTGCGCCGCGATACGTTTGAAAAGGCGCCGCTGGCGATCGAGGGCCTTGAAGATGTGATCGAGCAGATGCTCCGCGATGTGCAGCAGAACATGTTTGAGACGGCGAAGAACTTCCGCGACGAGCATACCAAGGATGTTCATACCCTGGAGGAGCTGGGCGAGCAGGTCAACGGCGGCTACGCCAAGGCCATGTGGTGCGGCGAGCAGGCGTGCGAGGACATGGTCAAGGAGAAGTTCTCCGCGACGACCCGCTGCATGCCGTTTGACCAGACGCCCATCGGCGAGACCTGCGTGTGCTGCGGCAAGCCGGCGCACAAGGTGATCTACTTCGCCAAGGCGTATTAATAAGCGGATTTACAGCCCTGCGCTTTTCACGGCGCAGGGTTTTTGATATAATGGGAAAAAACTGCGATTTTGCGAGGCTGCGATGAAGAATAGAAATCTGCGTAAGGCGTGGGCGATCTGGCTGGTCTGCGCCGTATTGGCCGTGCTGCTGAGCGCGACGGGCATGCTGGATAAGCAGAAGATATGGCCCAATGTCGATCTGGTCTATGAAGGGGACAAGCGCGCGTTCTCCCTTGAGGAGGGCGACGCATACGGCTATGTGACGCAGGGGCCGTACACGGAGCTGCCCGCGGGACGGTACCGCATCAAATGGCAGATCGAGGGCGACGGCGTCAACGCCGTGCAGCTGCAGTGCAGCAACGACGTGGCCATCGAGCCGTATCGTTTTGAGACGACGCCGGGCGCTTTTGAGGGCGAGGCGTATTTCACGCTTGCGGATACGGTGCACAACTTCAGCATCCGCGTGGATTTCTGCGGCGGCACATGGATGCAGATCCATAATTTCCGCCTGTATTCGCCGGTGTATGCGGATCACTGCTTTACGATCCTGGCGCTGCTGGCGGCGTCCGGGCTGCTGATCTGGCTCTGTGGGCGGGGGAAGCTGACGCCGGAGCGCAGGGGAGTGCTGGCGGTGCTGGCGCTGGCTGTCGTCTTTGCGAGTGTGCCCGCGCTGCGGGAGGAGACGATTTACACGTTTGACATGCCGTTCCACGCGGCGAGGCTGCACAATCTGGCGGACAGCCTGAGGGCAGGGCAGTTCCCCGGGCGCGTGGGCGGCTATACATACAACGGCTACGGCGCGGTGACGTCTGTGTTCTATCCGGATCTGCTGCTGTACCCCTTTGCGCTGCTGCTGATGCTCGGCGCGTCGATGACCTATGTGCTCAATGTGCTGGTGATTGCGGTCAATGCGCTGACGGCTGCGTGCATGTACGCGGCGGCAAAGCGCATGTTTGACAGCAGGGAGGCTGGCGTATACGCTTCGATCGTCTACGTGCTGTGCGGCTTCAGGCTTGACCGGTTTTACGGCAGCTTCATGGTCGGACAGATTCTGGCGATGGCGTTTTTGCCGCTGTTCCTGCTGGGGCTGTGGGAGGTATTTTTCGGCAGCAGGGAGCGCTGGCCGCTGCTTACCGTCGGCGCGACGCTGGTGTTTCAGTCCCACATGCTGACGACCGTGCTTTGCGCGGGAATCGCCGTGGTGGCTGTGCTGCTTTACGGCGTGCGGCTTGTGCGCGAGCGGCGCGCAGGGGCGGTTGCGCTGGCGGTGGTTACGACGCTTGTGATCAACCTGACGACGCTTGTGCCGATTGTGACGACGTATTTGAGCGGCGTGACGACGACGGTGGGCACGTACGGCTTTGTCGGCCTGACGCACAGGGCCGTGCAGATGCTGGGCACGGATAAGGAGCTGGGCCTTGCGATGATGCTGGGCACGGCGGCGCTTTTCTGCTGCGGGGAGAATCAGCCGGACAGGCGATTCCGCCCCGATGTGGCGCGGCTGCTGGCAATCGGCGTGGTCAGCCTGTGGCTGTGCACGGATATGTTCCCGTGGAGCTATGTGTTTGCGGTGACGGATATTGTGGAATACCTGCAGTTCCCCTGGCGCTTCCTGGTGACCGGTACGGTCTGCTTTGCGCTGTGCGCAGGGCTTGGCTATGCCTGCCTGCTGCGCGGACAGGGCGCAAAGGGTTTCCTGGCGGTGCTGGCCGCTGCGGTGCTGTGCGTTTCGCCGGTGATCAATCACGCGCTTGAGATGGAGACCATCGACTTTGGACAGGACGGATCGCCCTATATCCTCACGCCCGAATACCAGTTTGAGGGGACGGATCTGGAGATCACGCGCAGCCGCCAGGTGCTCACGGAAGGCGACGTGGAGCTGACGCAATACAGCAAGGAAGGCACGAGGATCCGCGCACAGGTGAGCGCACAGACGGATGCGCAGGTCTGCATGCCGCTGTTTGCCTTTGACGGATATGCGGCGGAGCTTGACGGCGAGCGCGTGCAGTGGACGCGGGGAAGAAACAACCGCCTGACGGTGCAGATCCCGGCAGGAGCGCAGGGAGAGCTGCGCGTCTGGTATGAGGGGATTCTGCTCTGGCGGATTGCGGATGTGCTGTCCCTGGCCGGGCTGATCGCGCTGGGCGCATACTGCTGGAAAAAGCGCGGCACATGGAAGACGGATGGAGGAAGGGCGCAGTGAAGATCGGAAAAAAGCAGTGGGCTGCGCTGGCGCTGTGCGCGCTGATGATCGCGCTGGCGTTTGCGACGGGCATATTGGACAGGCAGAAGACCTGGGCGGAGATGGTCTGGTCAGGGCTGACGCTCAAGGATGGCGCTTCGCGCAGCCTTGAGGCAGGCGATGCATACGGCGAGGTAAACGGAGGCCCGGGATTCACGCTGCCTGCGGGCGCATACCGCCTCAAGTGGATGATCGAGGGCGATGGGGAAAACCGCATTGAAATCACATCGGGCAACGGCGCGCAGATTCTGCCGTCGAAGATTGCGGTAAATCCGGAACGGGTGACGGACGAATGCACGTTTGAGATTCTGGAAGCGGCGGAAGACGTGCAGATCCGGGTGTCCTTTGCATCCGGCACGCGGATGAATCTGCTGGACATGCGGCTCTACAGCCCGATGTACAGCGATCACGCGTTTACCCTGGCCGCGCTGCTGCTCGGCGCATGGCTTCTGTATGCGCTGCATGCGTCCGGCTGTCTGACCGGAGAGCGGAAAGGGACGCTGCTGCTGCTCGCGTTTTCGGTGCTGATCGTCTCTGCGCCTGCGCTCAAGGACACGATCGGGATCGGGCACGACACGGAGTTTCACCTGATGCGCCTGTGCAACCTGGCGGACGGCCTGAAAAACGGGCAGTTCCCGGTGCGCGCGGGAGGCTATTCCTACAATGGCTACGGCGCGATCACGTCGGCGTTCTATCCGGATCTGTTCCTGTATATTCCGGCGCTGATGATGAACATGGGCGCGTCGCTGCAGTATGCGGTCAATGTATTCTTTGTGCTGGTGAATGCGGCGTCCGCAGCGGCGATGTACGCGGCGGCGAAGCGGATGTTTGGCGAGAGGAATATGGCGCTGTGCGCGTCGATCCTCTATACGTTTTCCATCTACCGGATTTCGGACGTCTTTACCCGTTACGCCTTCGGCGAGATGACGGCGATGGTCTTTCTGCCGCTGTTCATCCTGGGGCTGTGGGAGGTCATATTCGGCGATAAAAAACGCTGGCTGACGCTGGCGCTGAGCGCGTCCGCGATCTTCATGAGCCACATGCTCTCCACGCTCATCTGCGCCGCGGCGGCGACGGGCGTGTGCGCGCTGTTCATTGTGAAGATCGTCCGCGAACGCCGTCTGCCGTCCATCCTGAAGGCGGCAGGCACTGCGCTGCTTCTGTGCCTGTTTTATCTGGTGCCGTTTGCGATGTACAGCATGCAGGGCATCGGCGCGCAGTCTCTGGCGAAGGATCCGGCGCTGTTTGCGATTGCCCCTGCGCAGCTGTTTCTGCTGGGCGAGGGAGAAATGAGCGTGGATCCGGCGGATCCGACGCTGTCGACCTTTGCGCTGGAGATCGGTTTCCCGCTGCTGCTTGGCGCGGCGCTGTGCGCATATGTGATGCTGACCGATCAAAAGGCCGGGCGGGGAGGCAGGCTGGCTGCGCTGCTGGCGGCGGCCGGCATGGGCTTTGCGCTGATGGCGACGACGCTTTTCCCATGGAGCCATGTGCGCGTGCTTACGCGGGGGATGAGCGATTACCTGCAGTTCCCGTGGCGGATGCTGATGATGACCGCTGTGCTGCTGGCGCTTGCAGGCGGCTGGGGCTATATGCGCTTTGCCGGGGAGAAAAATGAAAGAGCCGTCGTGCTGGTGCTCGCGCTGTGCGCGATGGCGGCGCTGCCCACGCTCAGCGACGAGACGCGCAACAACCTGTTTATTCCCTTCGGGCAGACGGTCAGCCCGGATTCGGCGTATGTGGAGTACACGATTCCAGGGTCTGAGATGGCGCCCACGCGCAGCCGGGACGTGATCATAAAGGGAGAAGCTGCGGTGACGGGCTATCAAAAGCGCGGCACGACAATTACGGCGCATGTGGAGGCTGAGACGGACGCGGAGATTGCACTGCCGGTCTTTGGCTACGACGGATACAGGGCCGAGCTTGACGGGCGCAGAATCGGCTGGACGCCGGGGGAAAACAACCGCCTGACGGTGCATCTGCCGGCACAGACGAGCGGAACACTGCACGTTTATTTCGCAGGAAAGACGGTATGGCGTGCGGCGGACTGCATTTCACTTGGAACAGCGCTGACCCTGATCGTATGGGCAGCGCTGCGCAGAAAAGGTGAAAAGCGTCTCAGACAGGGAAAACAAACATGAAATTCATTCACCATTAAAACGAAAATGATTCATGATTCGCCGAAAAACCGCTTGACATGAAATACCATGCATGATAAGATAGTTGCACATATTTTCGGCGATGACGAGGAAGAAACCGCGGGGAATGCCAAGCGAGGGAGCGACGGTGGAAGGCTCCTGCAGGAAGCGCGGAAGGGTCGCCTCCAAGCTGCGGGCTGAACGGCCTGCCCGACGTCGGGCATGTCAGTAGGTCTGCCGGATTCCCGCCGTTACCCGGGAGAGGACATGCCGGCTGTGGCGGCTGTGTCCGGTGAGCGTGCACAGGCACGGAATTTAGGTGGTACCGCGGAAGCAGCCTTTCGCCCTAAACGAGGGAGAGGGGCTGCTTTTTTAGGACTTATAAGGAGCGTAGATAAAAGGATGAAACTCAACGGAGCGGCTATCCTGATCGAATGTCTGATTGAGCAGGAAGTGGGCACGGTATTCGGTTTTCCGGGCGGCGCCGTGCTGCCGATTTATGACGAGCTGTACAAGCGGCAGGAGCGCATCAATCATGTGCTGACCGCGCATGAGCAGCATGCGGGCCACGCGGCGGACGGCTATGCCCGTGCGACCGGCAAGACCGGCGTGTGCATCGCCACCAGCGGTCCCGGCGCGACGAACCTGGTGACGCCGATTGCCACGGCGTATCTGGATTCTTCCCCGGTGGTGTTCATCACCGGCAACGTGCCCCAGAGCCTGATGGGCACGGATTCCTTCCAGGAGGCGGATATCTCCGGCATGACGATGTCCGTCACCAAGCACAACTATCTGGTGACCAGCGTCGACAGGCTGGCGGATACGATCCGCGAGGCGTTCTACATCGCACGCAGCGGCCGCCCCGGCCCGGTGCTGGTGGATATCCCCAAGGATGTGCAGATTGCGGAGACGGAGTATGTGCCGCTGAGCGGCGAGGCGCTGATTCCGCGGCTGAGTATGAAGCACGCGATGGCGCAGCTTCGCCCGGAGGGCGAGGCGCTGGAGCGCTACAAAACCAAGGCGCAGCCGAGGCTTGAGAAGGCCGCGCAGCTGATTGCCGAGTCGCACAGGCCGCTGATCTACTGCGGCGGCGGCGTGATGCATTCCGGCGCGAGCGAGGCGCTTGAGCAGCTGGCGGATCGCGTGGATGCGCCGATCGTATCGACGCTGATGGGCCTTGGCGCCGTTCCGGCTGCGTGCGACAGGATGCTTGGCATGCTGGGTATGCACGGCACGCACGCGGCGAACATCGCCATGCAGCGCTGCGACCTGCTGATTGCGGTCGGCGTGCGCTTCTCCGACCGCGCGCTGGGCAAGGCGGCGGCCTTTGCGCCCAACGCGAAGGTACTGCATATCGACATCGACCGGGCGGAGATCAACAAGAACGTATCGACGACGCTGCACATCACGGGCGACGCGCGCATCGTGCTGGAGCTGCTGCTCACCCGCGTATCGCAGAAAAAGCATGAGCAGTGGATGCAGCAGGCGCGCAGCATGATCGAAGACTACCTGAGCGACGAGCTGTTTGAGCCGCGCAAAATCCTCAAATCCATGGCGCGCATTGCGCCGGAGATGACGGTGGCGACCGACGTCGGCCAGCACCAGATGTGGACGGCGCAGCACTTCCCGTTCATGCGTCCGCGCCAGCTGATTTCAAGCGGCGGTCTGGGCACGATGGGCTTTGGCCTGGGCGCGGCGATGGGCGCGGCCAAGGGCAGCCCGGATGGAAAGCCTGTCGCGCTGGTGACGGGCGACGGATCTTTCCGCATGAACCTGACGGAGTTGTCCACCATCGGCCACTATGGCATTCCGGTGATCGTCGTGATCTTCAACAACGGCACGCTGGGCATGGTCCGTCAGTGGCAGACGCTGTTCTTTGGCCACAGATACAGCCAGACGACGCTTGACCGCGGGCCGGACTTCATCAAGCTGGCCGAGGCTTACGGCCTTGAGGGCACGCGCGTGAAGAGCATGGAGGAGTTCGACGCCGCTTTTAAAAAGGCGTATGCCGAAGCGAAGCCGTGCATCATCGAGTGCATGCTCGATATCGATGAGATGGTTGCGCCGATGGTCGCGCCGGGTTCCCCGATCGACTCGTTCTGCCTGAACTGACGGAGGTGCGCGATGTATATTGACAACGATAATCTGAAGCGGTATACCGTCAGCGTGCTGGTTGACAACGAACCGGGCGTTCTCTCCCGCGTTTCGGGCCTGTTTTCCCGCAGGGGCTTCAACATCGACAGCCTCGCCGTCGGCACGACGCAGGATCCCGAGATTTCCCGCATCACGATTGTGGTGCTGGGCGATGAAGCGAAGATTGAGCAGCTGGTGCAGCAGCTCTACAAGCTGATCTGCGTGCAGAAGGTGCAGGTGATGAACCCGCGCAACTCCGTAGGCCGTCAGCTCCTGCTGGTGAAAGTGAAGGCGGACGTCAAGGAACGCGAGGGACTGATGCGTCTGGTGGATATCTTCAAGGCGAAGGTGCTGGACGTGACGAAGAATTCGATGGTGCTGCAGATCACCGGCGACAACGATAAGATCGCGTCGCTTTTGAGCCTGCTGGAGGATTACGGCATCCTGGAGCTGGTGCGCACGGGTCTGGTCGTGCTTGAGCGCGGCGACGACGTGATGACGAGCGACATCTTCGATTAAACCCCTCCGCCTCCTGCGGAGGCACCTCCCCTTTCAGGGGAGGCTATGGGCGGTTTTAAGTGAAGCGGTGCGTATAAGCGCACATAAGGCTCCCCTGAAAGGGGAGCTGGCGCGGCGTAAGCCGTGACTGAGGGGTTTGCGAACCGGACAACACCGGTCACATAGATTGAAAAAAATGATGTGCGAGAGCACAGAATACTGGAGGAAACAAAAATGGCACAGATGTTTTACGCACAGGACTGCAACCTGGAGATGCTCAGCGGCAAGAAGATTGCGATCGTGGGCTATGGCTCCCAGGGCCATGCGCATGCGCTGAACCTGAAGGACTCCGGCTGCGACGTCATCGTGGCGCTGTATGAAGGCTCCAAGAGCTGGGCGAAGGCGGAGGCTGCGGGCCTGACCGTCATGACCACCGCCGAGGCCGCCAAGGTTGCGGACATGATCATGATCCTCATCAACGACGAGAAGCAGGCTGCGATGTATGAAAAGGACATCAAGCCGTATCTGCGTCCGGGCATGATCCTGGCCTTTGCACATGGCTTCAACATTCACTTCGGCTGCATCAGGGTGCCGGAATACGTGGACGTCGTGATGATCGCGCCCAAGGGCCCGGGCCACACCGTCCGCAGCCAGTATCTGGAGGGCAAGGGCGTGCCGGATCTGATCGCGGTGTACCAGGACGCCTCCGGCAAGGCGCAGGACTATGCGCTGGCCTATGCTGCGGGCATCGGCGGCGCGCGCGCCGGTATCCTCAAGACCACCTTCAAGGAGGAGACCGAGACCGACCTGTTCGGCGAGCAGGCCGTGCTCTGCGGCGGCGTGACTGCGCTGATGAAGGCCGGTTTTGAGACGCTGGTGGAGGCTGGCTATCAGCCGGAGAGCGCGTACTTTGAGTGCATCCATGAGATGAAGCTGATCGTCGACCTGATCTTTGCGCACGGCTTCGCCGGCATGCGCTATTCCATCTCCAACACGGCTGAGTACGGCGACTACCAGATCGGCAGCCGCATCATCACCGAGGAGACCAAGAAGGAAATGAAGAAGGTGCTCAGCGAGATCCAGGACGGATCCTTCGCGCGCGACTGGCTGCTGGAGAACCAGGCTGGCTGCCCGCACTTCCTGGCCAAGCGCCGCATCGAAGCCGGCACGCAGCTGGAAGCTGTCGGCAAGGATCTGCGCAGCAAGATGAGCTGGGGCGACAAGGTAAAGGAGCTGTAAGATATGCGTATTTCTGATCGAGTCAAGACCGGCCCGGAGAAGGCGCCGCATCGTTCCCTGTGGAAGGCGCTGGGCCTGACGGACGAGGAACTGAACCGCCCGCTGATCGGCGTGGTATCCGCGCAGAGCGACTGCGTGCCGGGTCACAACCACCTGAAGAACATCGCGCAGGCCGTCAAGGACGGCATCCGCATGGCCGGCGGCGTGCCGGTCGAGTTCCCGGCCATCGGCGTGTGCGACGGCATCGCGATGGGCCACATCGGAATGAAGTATTCGCTGTCCTCCCGCGAGCTGATCGCGGACAGCTGCGAGGCGATGGCGCAGGCGCACGGCATGGACGGCATGGTGTTCATCCCCAACTGCGACAAGATCGTGCCGGGCATGCTGATGGCTGCCCGCCGCCTGAATCTGCCGGCGCTGGTCGTCTCCGGCGGCCCGATGATGCCGGGCAGGATGCCGGGCGACAAGCGCGATTATGACCTGAACTCCGTGTTTGAGGCGGTCGGCGCGTACAAGGCCGGCAAGATCGACGACGACGGACTCAATGCCGTCGAGTCGAGCGCATGCCCGGGCTGCGGTTCCTGCTCCGGCATGTTTACCGCCAACTCCATGAACTGCATCACCGAGGTGATCGGCATGGCGCTGCCGGGCAACGGCACGATTGCCGCTGTGGACGCCGCGCGCATCCGCCTGGCGAAGACCTCCGGCATGCGCGTGGTGAAGATGGTCGAGGAAGGTCTTACGCCGGACAAGATCATGACCGAGGCGGCGTTCCACAACGCGCTTTGCCTGGATATGGCGCTGGGCTGCTCCACCAATACCGTGCTGCACCTGCCGGCCATCGCCCATGAGTGCGAGATCGACTTTAACCTTGACTGGGTGAACGAGACGAGCGCGAAGGTGCCGAACCTCTGCCACCTTGCCCCGGCGGGCCAGCATCACGTGATCGATCTGCATCTGGCGGGCGGCGTGATGGGCGTGCTTTCCGAGCTGAAGGGCAGGGGACTGCTTGATGAAACGTGCATGACCGTCTCCGGCAGGACGCTGGGCGAGCAGCTTGCCGCGGCGAAGAACTACAACCACGAGGTCATTCGTCCGTTCGACGAGCCGTATTCTGCGACCGGCGGCCTGATGATCCTGCGCGGCAACCTTGCGCCGGACGGCGGCGTGGTCAAGCGCAGCGCCGTGGCGGCGGAGATGCTGGTACACGAAGGCCCGGCCCGCGTATTCAACAGCGAGGACGAGGCGATTCAGGCGATTTACGCCGGCGCGATCAAGCCGGGCGACGTCGTCGTGATCCGCTATGAGGGCCCGAAGGGCGGCCCGGGCATGCGCGAGATGCTCAGCCCGACCAGCGCGATCTGCGGCATGGGCCTTGACAAGGAAGTGGCGCTGATCACCGACGGCCGCTTCTCCGGCGCGACCCGCGGCGCGGCGATCGGCCATGTATCCCCGGAGGCGGCCTCCGGCGGTATGATCGGCCTTGTTGAGGAGGGCGACGTCATCTCCATCAACATCCCGGACGGCAAGCTCGAGCTGAAGGTTGCGGACGATGTGCTCGCCGAGCGCAAGGCGAAGTGGGTTTGCCCGCCGCCGAATGTGACCAAGGGCTATCTGGCGCGCTATGCGAAGCTGGTTTCCAGCGCGAACAAGGGCGCGATTGTCGAGTAAAACGGCATATCAAAAGACGGCTGGAATTTCCGGCCGTCTTTTATGATGTCGCTGTAAAGAAGAGCGTTCTTTTTTCACTGCGGGGAAAACGTATCCGTCACAGCTGAGGTTGAGAATCATTGCCTGAAAGGGAAGGTTTGTCTTGTCCGGCAGATGTTGTATCAGGCTTCGGAAAAGTGCACCTGCGTCGCCTGCGCCTTGCCCTCGATGAAGACATGGCAGACCTTCGTGCCGATTTCAAAGCAGCTGCCGTCAGTAATCACGATATCCGCGTCCTTACCCGCTTCAAGAGAACCGACGCGGCTTTCGACGCCGGCGTGCTTTGCGGGATTGATGGTGATGGCCTGAAGCGCGGCGAAGGGATCAAGGCCGGCGTTGACGGCAAAGCCTGCGCACAGCGGCAGATATTTGAGCGGGATGACCGGAGAATCGGTGATGATGGAGATGGTGCAGCCGGCATTGTGCAGCGCGGCGGGCGTACCCCAGTTCTTCTGGCGCAGCTCGAACTTGGTCGCGTGGCCGAAGGACGGGCCGACGGCCAGAGGGAGATTTTCTTTCGCGAGCAGATCAGCGATCAGATGTCCCTCGGTGCAGTGCTCAAGCGTCAGCTTCACGCCGAATTCTTTTGCGATGCGGATGGCGGTGAACATGTCGTTCGCCTGATGGGCATGCGCCTTGAGCGGCATTTCGCCGCGGATGACCGGGAGCATGGCATTGAGCTTCATATCAAAGGGCGGCAGCTTGCTCTCGTCCCCGCCTGCGGCCTGAATCCTGCGGTCATATTCGCGCGCCCTGAAAAGCATCTCACGCAGGCGTGCGGCGGTGGTCATGCGGGTGCAGTTGCCCTTCTCGCGGTAGACGCGCTTGGGATTTTCGCCGAAGGCGCATTTCATGGCGATTTCTGCCTTGACGATCATATCCTCGATGCGGCGGCCGCGGGTCTTGATGGCGGTGAAGGTGCCGCCGATGACGTTGGCGGAGCCGGGGCCGGTGCACACCGTGGTCACGCCGGCGGCAGCGGCTTCGGCAAACGTGTAGTCGGTGGGGTTGACGCCGTCAATCGCGCGCAGATGAGGCGTGACGGGGTCGCCGCATTCGTTGTGGTCGATACCCTCGTAGCCGATACCATGGCCTTCAAGGCCAATATGGGCATGGGCGTCGATGAAGCCGGGATAGACGTTTTTGCCGGAGGCGTCGACGATTTCACAGTCTTCGGGTGCAGAAAGCTGCGGAGCGATGGCGGCGATTCTGCCGTCTTCGCAGAGAATGTCGGCGATATAGGGCGTCTCGTGTACGGCGTCGTGCACGAGGCCGCCGCGGATGAGCAGTGTGGACATGGCGGTTTCCTCCTGTAAGCATGCTTTTTTTCATTATAGCCTGAATGGATAAGGCGTGCAAGAATGAAGCAGGAGAAGTAAGGGCATTTTGCTTGCAAACAGGCGGGGAGATGGGGTACAATGCAGGAAAGAGCAATCAGGAGGGATGAAAGAGCATCCCGCGAGGAGGTATACAGATGGGCTATACATACCGGGCCGCGCGCGTGAGCGAGCCGAGATGGGAAGAGATTGAGGCGGTGACGCTTCATCATCAGCCGTGGCTTGCGCCGTGCGGCGTTTCTGCACAGGCGAAGCTCTGCCACGATGGAGAGAAGCTCTACGTGCGCATGGAAGCGAAGGAGGAAAACATCCGCGCGACGCTGACGGGCGCGCTGGATCAGGTATGCAACGACAGCTGCCTGGAATTCTTCCTTGCGCCGAAGGCGGATGACAAGCGGTACTTCAACTTTGAAGTCAATCCGCTTGGCAACGCATATGTGGGCTTTGGCGCGGAGAGAAAGACGCGCGTGCGGCAGATTCTCAAGAATCCGCAGGCGACGCTTGAAATCAAGCCCTTTGCTGTGCAGGACGGCTGGGGCGTGGAATATGTGATCCCGGCGGAATATATCCGCCTGTACATGCCGGACTTTGCGTTTTCCGGCGAGGCGGCGTGCAATTTCTACAAGTGCGGCGATGAGACGGAGACGCCGCACTATCTGGCGTGGGCGCCGCTGACGAGCGAAAAGCCGGATTACCACAGGCGCTGGGACTTTGGCGCGCTGGTTTTTGAATAAGGCGGAACAAAAAGAAGCATATAAAGGAAAACGCTGGCTGCGCAGGGCAGTCAGCGTTTTATCATGCTTCTTTTCTGTCTTTGCAGTTCATATGGCAGCGGGAACAGTCTCCGCCGCAGGAGAAGAGCAGCTTCTTCCTGCGGATACGGCGGACGGCCAGCACGGCGAGAACGGCGATCAAAAGAACGATGGCAATCGATGCAATATTCATCAGAAACCTCCAAACAGCAGACCGATCAGACGGACGGCCAGCGCGGCGACCCAGGCCAGCGCACACTGCCCGACGACCACGGCGAGCGCCCACTTTCCGCCGAGCTCACGCTTGATGGAGGAGACGGCGGCGACGCAGGGCGTATAAAGCAGGCTGAAGACCAGCAGGCTCGCTGCGGCGACGGGCGTGAGGGAGGCGAGGAGAACCTCACTTGAGCCGTAGAGCAGCGTGAGGGAGGAGACGACACTCTCCTTGGCCATGAAACCGGTGACCAGCGAGGTGACAACGCGCCAGTCGCCAAAGCCCAGCGGCGCAAACAGCGGAGCGAAGACGCCGGAGACCATGGCCAGCAGGCTCTCGTGCGAATCCTCCACCACGCGCAGGTGGATATCGAACGTCTGCAGGAACCAGATGGCGATCGTCGCCACGAAGATGACGGTGAAGGCGCGCTGCAGGAAGTCCTTTGCCTTTTCCCACAGGAGCTGGACGACGTTCCTTGCGCCCGGCATGCGGTAGTTGGGCAGCTCCATGACGAAGGGCACCGGCTCGCCGGAGAAGAGCGTCCTGCGCAGGACAAGCGCGGTGAGCACGCCGAAGACGATGCCCAGCGCGTACAGGCCGATCATGACCAGCGCGACGTGATCGGGAAAGAACACGGCGGAGAAGAACGCATAGATGGGCAGCTTGGCCGTACAGCTCATGAAGGGCGTCAGCAGGATGGTCATCTTGCGGTCACGCTCGGAGGGCAGCGTACGGGTGGCCATGACGCCGGGCACCGTGCAGCCAAAGCCGACGAGCATCGGCACGATGCTGCGGCCGGAGAGGCCGATCTTGCGCAGAAGCTTATCCATGACGAACGCGACGCGCGCCATATAGCCGCTGTCCTCGAGCAGGGAAAGGAAGAAGAAGAGCGTGACGATGAACGGCAGGAAGCTGAGCACGCTGCCCACGCCGCCGAATATGCCGTCGATGACCAGCGAATAGACCACGCCGCTGACGCCGAAGGCTGTGAGTGCGGATTCGACCAGGCCGGTGAGCATGGAGATGGCCGCTTCCAGCCACTCGGAGAGCGCAGCGCCTACGACATTGAACGTGAGATAGAAGGTCAGCCCCATGATGGCGACAAACGCAGGAATGGCGGTGAACCTGCCGGTGAGAATACGGTCGATCTTCTGGCTGCGTGCGTGCTCGCGGCTTTCGCGCGGGCGCACGACGGTTGCGTCGCAGATCTTTTTGATGAAGGAGAAGCGCATATCCGCGATGGCGGCGGCGCGGTCAAGGCCGCGTTCCTCCTCCATCTGCACGATGATGTGCTCGAGCATCTCGCGCTCGTTGGCGGAGAGCCCCAGCTTTTCCATGATCAGCGCGTCGCCTTCGGCCAGTTTGCTGGCCGCGAAGCGGACGGGAATGCCGGCGCTTTGAGCATGATCCTCGATCAGGTGCATGATGCCGTGCAGGCAGCGGTGCACCGCGCCGGAGCATTCCTGCGCGTCACAGAAATCCTGTCTGCCGGGCCGTTCCTGATACTGCGCGACGTGGAGCGCGTGGTCGATCAGCTCATCGATACCTTCGTTCTTGGCGGCGGAGATGGGAATGACGGGGATGCCGAGCATGGATTCCATCTCGTTGACGCGGATGGAACCGCCGTTCTCGCGCACCTCGTCCATCATGTTGAGCGCGAGCACCATCGGCATGCCCAGCTCCATGAGCTGCATGGTCAGATACAGATTGCGCTCGATGTTGCTGGCGTCCACGATGTTGATGATACCGCGCGGATGCTCCTCAAGCACAAACTGCCGGGTGACGATTTCCTCGCCGGAATAGGGGGAGAGGGAATAGATGCCCGGCAGGTCGGTGACGAGCGTGTTGGCGTGACCGCGGATAACGCCGTCCTTGCGGTCGACGGTGACGCCCGGGAAATTGCCCACATGCTGATTGGAGCCGGTGAGCTGATTGAAGAGCGTGGTCTTGCCGCAGTTCTGGTTGCCGACGAGCGCGAAGGTGAGCTTCGAACCGGCGGGCAGCGGATTTTCATCGGCCTTGACGTGGTACTTGCCGCCCTCGCCCAGGCCGGGGTGCTGCGCGCGTTTTCCGCGTTCGCGGGCGGTTTCCTGCTGCGCGGCTGCAGCCTCAAGCGGCTCGATCCCGATCTTCCGGGCGTCGTCCACGCGCAGCGTCAGTTCATATCCGTGTATGCGAAGCTCCATGGGATCGCCCATGGGCGCGAATTTGACAAGCGTGATCTCGGCGCCGGGGATGACGCCCATATCCAGAAAATGCTGGCGCAGCGCGCCTTCGCCGCCAACGGTGGTGATGACGGCGGATCCTCCGACGTCCAGCTGGTTTAAGGTCATGGAAGGACTTCCTTTCTTCTCGCGTTTGGTCGGCAAAACATACCAACATTGTTAGTGTACACAAACATATGGGGATTGTCAAGACCTAAATTGAAAGAATATCCCTGCGCCGGTTTGACAGAGAATATGCACGATGTTATAATGAAATTCCGGATGGCTTTGCAGAATGAATCTGCATGAGGCATGTTTGCGCCGGCGTGCTGCGCGAAGCGCTGTTTTTTCGGGATTGATTTGAAAAATTCAGAAAAAACCGGGAGCATGAAAGGCATGAGTGCCGTCATATATATAGTCAGGAAATATGCAGATCATGGGCGAATTCGCAAAAAGCCTTGAAATCTGCTTTGAATGTGGTTTATACTACAGGAAGATACAGCGTATACCCTAAGGAGGGCTTGATATGTTTTGTCCATACTGCAGCGAGAAGATCCCAGATGGATCCAATATTTGTCCGGTTTGCTGTAAGAGCCTTCCGGGCGTGAAAGCGCAGACGACGGCCTCGGGAAGAGACGATGGTCACTCTGCCGCGAAGAGCAAGAAAAAGAGCAAGGCCTATACCAAGGGCAGCCGCGGCGGCAAGAAGAACGCCGACAGAGCGCCCATGATCATCGCCTTTGGCCTCATCGTGATCCTGCTGGTCATCATTGTGCTGATCGCGCGCTCGATGTTCAGCGTCGGCAATGACAATGTGAGGGCGACGCCTGTGCCCGCGCAGGTACAGAATACGCCGGAGGGCGGTTTTACCGTGTTCGGCCAGTCTACCCCGCTGCCTACGACGCAGATTGTGACGCCGACGCCGAAGATTGAGATCACGCCG
Organism: Clostridia bacterium; assembly: GCA_017412025.1. Next base: position 28,143 of record JAFQOY010000229.1, read on the forward strand.
ACGCCCGCGCCTACCTCTGAGCCGGAATACCATACGCTGCGCAAGGGCGATCAGGGTCCTGCGGTCGTGACGCTGCAGCAGGCGCTGACGGAGCTGGGTTATCTCAAGGGCGCTGCCGACGGCAACTTCGGCACGGGTACGATGACTGCGGTGAGGGAGTTCCAGGCGGCGGAAGGGCTGGACGCCGACGGCATCGCCGGCAAGCTGACGCAGGCGGCGCTGTTTGCCAAGTCTTCTGTGACGCCGATTCCGGAGACGACCGTAGGCCCCGACGACATCATGAATCTGCCGGGCTGATATCACATGCATGAAAGAGGCTGTAAAGCATGATGTCTTTACAGCCCCTTTTCCTGTCTGCGTCATGCCGGATGCAGACGGTTCATCTGATGCTAATCTATTTATGGCCTGCATTTGGAGATCGATATGAAAAAGAGCGTATTATTTCTTGTATCCGCACTGCTGATGCTTCTGTGCCTGCCTGCGCTTGCACAGCCGCAGCTCACAGGCGTATTTGCCGACGACGTCGTGCTCGTCAGCGGGCAGGACGGCTGGTATTTTGACTTCAGCACGACCGAGGGCGGGCGACTGGGTATGCAGCTGCTCAGCGCGGAGACGGGCGCGTATATCGCAGATATCGGCGCGGCGCATGTGGAGGCAGGCGCGGGGCGCATCGCCTGGAACGGCCTGATGCCGGACGGAAGCGCTGTGCCGGCGGGCAGCTACATGCTGGCGGTGCAGCTGATCAACTTCTGGGGAGAGGAGAGCGAACAGAGCGTACTCTCCCTGCACATCTTTGGCAGCGAGGAAGAAGCGCAGGAGAATGTGCTGGATCTGAGCACGCTGGATGCGCAGGAGGCCGCCGTCTGGGAAGAGGCGGAGTTGGCCGCAGCGCAGGAAGCGTCTGAGGAGACAGAGTCCGGCGTGCCGTATGCGTCGAGCTTCTGGGATATGAACCCGGATCACTACGACCTGACCAACCCGGAGCATCAGCAGGCGATCTGGGAGATCATGATGCAGCCGATCACAGTGCTTGAGGGCGACCAGACGGAGAACATCTACATCACCAACCAGCCGGGGATCAAGAGAACGCCGTACAGGGAAAACTGTGCGGGCGAGCTGCACGGCCAGAGCCAGGGCGTGCGCGTGGTGGAGGATGATCACGACGGGGACGGCTATGTGCTGATTGAAGCCTATACCAACGACGGCACGAAGACGGACAACAGCTATATGGAGTCCATTGCGGCGCAGAAGGTGCAGGGCTACATCAAGAAGAGCCGCCTGTATACGGAAACGCCGTCGGATAAATACGGCCTGCTGGTGGACAAGCTGCGCCAGAAGCTCTATGTGTTTGAGGCGGGCAGGATCATCAGCACGCTGGATGTATCCACGGGGCTGAATACGAAGAGCCAGCCGTACAACGAAACCCCGGCAGGCGAATTCCTGACGGTGAGCCGCGTGGGCGACTTCAAGGCGGGTTCCAGTACGATTGGGCGCTATGCCATCCGCATCAACGGCGGCACGCTGCTGCACGAAGTGCTCCATGATGTGGGCGCGGACGGAAAGACGCGGTTTTATGACAAATATGAGCCGCAGCTGGGTCAGAAGGCGAGCCATGGCTGCATCCGCATTCCGCGCAGAGCGAACGCAGAGGGGATCAACATGGCGTGGTTCTGGGACAATCTGCCGCTGAAGACGAAGGTGATCATCTGGGACGACAAGGGCAGAACGATGTATGAACCGGAGCTGCCCGATCCGGGAATGACGCTGTACCGCAATCCCAATGGCGGGAGCAACTATCACCTCGACCAGAACTGCTCCGGCGTGAAGGACAAGTTCCTGCCGCTGACGGGCGATTTTACGTATGCGGATCTGGATGGTGAATTCAAAAAGCTGACGCCGTGCGCATACTGCGCAGCGCCGCTGAAGAAGAAGGATCTCTACGAGCGCTACGCGGCCTCCGCCGAGCAGATCGGCGCGGAGATTTCCGACGAGGTGAAGGCGCTCTTTGGGGTGCAGTGACGCAGGGACAAAGCGACGGACAATAGACAGACGATAGACGGACAATAAAGAAGAAACGGGAGCTTCCAGTAGCGGAAACTCCCGTTTTGTTATGCCAGCTTGTTTTCCAGCCTTGCGCGGATGTTGCGCAGGAATTCGATGGAGGTGAGCTTCTTTGCAGACGGGCCGATGAGCGCGGCCAGATCGCCGGTGACGCAGCCGTCCTCGACGGCTTCCATGCAGGCGGCTTCAAGCGCCCTGGCAAACGCGCACAGGGCTTCGCTGCCGTCAAGCTCGCCGCGCTTGGCAAGCGCGCCGGTCCAGGCAAAGATGGTCGCCATCGGGTTGGTGGAGGTCTCCTCGCCCTTGAGGTAGCGGTAATAATGCCTGGTGACGGTGCCGTGCGCCGCCTCAAACTCGTATACGCCGCTGGGGCTGACCAGGACGCTGGTCATCATGGCCAGAGAACCGAAGGCGGTGGAGACCATGTCGCTCATGACGTCGCCGTCATAGTTTTTCAGCGCCCAGATAAAGCCGCCCCTGGAGCGGATGACGCGCGCGACGGCGTCGTCGATGAGCGTATAGAAGTACTCGATGCCGTTTGCTTCAAAATCCGCCTTGTAATCCTGCTCATAGATCTCCTGGAAGGTGAGCTTGAACGTCTGGTCGTAGACCTTGGAGATGGTATCCTTGGTGGAGAACCACAAGTCCTGCCTGGTTTCCAGCGCATAGCGGAAGCAGGCGTGCGCGAACGCGCGAATGGAGGCGTCTGTATTGTGCATGCCCTGCACGAGGCCGGGGCCCTTGAATGCATGGACGAGCTTGTTCTGTGTTTCGCCGTTTTCGTCGGTATAGACGAGCTCCACCCTGCCTGCGCCGGGGATGGCGATTTCGCTCGCCTTGTATACGTCGCCGTAGGCATGGCGCGCAATGGTGATGGGCTTCTCCCAGAAGCGGACGGCAGGCTTGATGTTCGAGGCGATGATCGGCGCACGGAATACCGTGCCGTCGAGGATGGCGCGGATGGTGGCGTTGGGGCTCTTCCACATCTGCTTGAGACCATATTCCTCCACACGCTGGGCATTGGGGGTGATGGTGGCGCACTTGACGGCGACGCCCAGGCGCTGTGTGGCATTGGCGGCGTCGATGGTCACCTGATCGTCGGTTTCGTCTCTGTGCCTGAGACCCAGGTCGTAATACTCCGTATTCAGTTCTACGAACGGGCAGAGCAGCTCGTCCTTGATCTGCTGCCAGAGGATACGGGTCATTTCATCGCCGTCCATTTCGACAATGGGATTGGGCATGGGGATCTTGACCATGGGGATTCACTCCTTCGCTGCGTCATTTATATAGAAGAGATGGATCACGCCTGCTGACGCTTTGCGGCGTAATGGTTGATGAGACAGCCGATGAGCAGCAGCTCGCGCTCCTTGTCGGAGATGCCGGGAAGGGTCAGGGTAATATCGGAGGTCTGTCCATCGCGGACGAGCGTGGCGGCAAACTCAGTATCGCCTGCCTGAAGTTTTTTGCGCGCGTCTTTAACGTAGACCCAGTCGCCGACGGAGAGGCCCTGCGGCGGGGCAATGAAGGGGACGATACCCCAGTTGATCAGGTTGGCGCGGTAGCGGCGGGTGGCATATTCCGCGGCGATGTTGGCGACGCCGCCGAGCACGCGCTGGCAGGAAGCCGCCTGCTCGCGCGCAGAGCCGTCGCCCGGGCAGTTGGCCCAGATGCCGGAACCGACGGTCGTCTGGCTGAGATCAGCGCCGACGAGCGCGGCGATGGCGGAAGCGTCCGCTTTGCCGTCGCGGATATCCTTGGAGCGGGAAACATAGCCGGGGTCGCGGCGGGAGAGAGCGAACTCGGATAGCCTGACCGGGTTGGAGCGGTAGCTGGAGGTTTCTCCGGAGGGGATCAGCTCGTCGGTGGTGGTCACGGCGTCGTCAAGCGAGCTGGCCAGGCCGATGAGCATATCGTCCTTCAGTGGCTCAAACTTCGGCCAGTCGGCGATGTTCGGGCCGAAGCGAAGCTGCGTGTCCGCATCGGGCTTTCCGGCGCTGAAGTAGACGTTCTTCTTATAGATATTCTCGTCGAATGTGCTCTCGTCATCCCAGTCGCGCTGATAGTCGATCTCGCTGGCCGGCGTGAGGACGCCGCCGTTAAGAGCCGTGGCGGCGATGGAGCGGGCGTCCATCAGTGCGACGGCGGAAAGCTGGCCTTCGCCGGGCTTGGAGCCCTCGCGGTTGGGGAAGTTGCGCGTGGTATGACGGGCGGAGAGACCCATGTGCATGGGCACGTCGCCTGCGCCGAAGCACGGACCGCAGAAGCAGGGTTTGATCAGCGCGCCGGCGCGCATGAGCGTGGTGAGATGCCCCTTGTCGGCGAGCGCGACATTGAGCGGCAGGCTGGCCGGATAGACGGACAGCGGGAAACCGCCGACGTGTTTGCCCTTGAGGATGGCGGCAGCCTCGGCGATGGACTGATACAGTCCGCCGGCGCAGCCTGCGATGACGCCCTGATCCATATGCAGCGCACTGCCGTCCCACTTATCCGCAATCCAGCCGGAAGAGGCGAGGATGTCCCGGGCATTGGCCTTGAAATCCTCGATGGTGAAGGCGTTGGAGGGGTGATAGGGGAGGGCGATCATGGGCTTGAGTTTGCTCAGGTTGATGCGGACCATGCCGTCGTAGCAGGCGCCCTCCTGCGGGGCGAGGGGCCGATAGGCGTCGATGCGGCCGTGGCGCGCGTAGAAATCCTTCGTGCGCTCGTCGGTCGACCAGACGGAGGAGAGGCATGCGGTTTCGGTCGTCATGACGTCAAGCGCCATGCGGAAATCCATCGGCAGGTTTTTGACGCCGGGGCCGGTGAACTCGAGCACCTTGTTTTTGACGAATCCGTTCTGATAGACGGCTCCGCAGAGCGCGAGCGCCGCGTCATGCGGGCCGACGCCGTGGGGCACTTCGCCCTCCAGATACACGAGGATGACCTCGGGCGCGCTGATATCATAGGTATTTTCCAGCAGCTGCTTGACCAGCTCGGGGCCGCCCTCGCCCACGCCCATGCAGCCCAGCGCGCCGTAGCGGGTATGGCTGTCGGAGCCGAGGATCATGCCGCCGCAGGAGGCGAGCGCCTCGCGCGCATACTGATGGATGACCGCCATGTTGGCCGGGACGTAAATGCCGCCGTATTTTTTCGCGGCGGAAAGGCCAAAGGCGTGGTCGTCCTCGTTGATGGTGCCGCCGACGGCGCAGAGGCTGTTGTGGCAGTTGGTCAGCGCATAGGGGACAGGGAAGCGCTCAAGGCCGCTGGCACGGGCGGTCTGGATGATGCCGACGTAGGTGATATCATGCGAGATGAGCGCGTCAAAGCGGATGCGCAGCTTATCCGCAGAAGCGCTCCTGTTGTGAGACTTCAATATAGAATAGGCCATGGTGCCCTCGCGCGTGGAAAGAGGCGCATTGAGCGCAGCGGGAACGCCGCCGACGAGGGAAACGGCCTGATTGATCAGCGTAATCATGGGAATATCCACCTCCTGTTTCGCATCATTATAGCATGACATGCATGATAATGCAAGAATCAGATTGAAAATATCCGCACAATGTGAGAAAAACGGGTAACAATTGACCAAATCTGCGATTATTTAAATTGATTGTTGCATTTTAGGTGAAAATGGTGTATGCTTACGGTAATGTGAAACAATGGAAGGGTGTCAGATATGCAGAACATCTGGGAAAATAATCCTCATCTGCCGCAGCTGTTTGAGGAAATGAAGGCGAATTATGCGATTGATCCCCGACAGTTCAACCATTACAACATTAAGCGCGGCCTGCGCAACGCAGACGGTACCGGCGTGCTGGCCGGAGTGACGGCCATTGGCAGCGTACAGGGCTACAATATGATTGACGGCGAGCCGGAACCTATGCCGGGCAAGCTTTTTTACCGCGGATATGACGTGCAGGACATCGTCAGGGCGCACATGGCGGAGAGCACGTTCGGATTTGAAGAGGTTGTGTATCTGCTGCTGGTGGGCAGCCTGCCAAGCCGGGAAAGGCTCGCGCGCTTTGACGCGGCGCTCTCCAGCGCGCGCAAGCTGCCGCGCGGCTTTATCGAGGATATGATTCTCAAGGCGCCCAGCGCAAACATCATGAACAAGCTTTCGCGCTGCGTGCTGGCGCTGTACTCCTTTGACGAGCGCGCGGACGATACGTCGATTGAAAACATGCTGCGCCAGTCGGTGGAGCTGATCGCGCGTTTCCCGATCATTGTGGCCAACGCCTATGCGGTCAAGCGCCATTACTTTGACGGCAGCTCGCTGCTGATTCACGTGCCGGACGAGAGCCTGTCCGTGGCGGAAAACTTCCTGTCCATGTTGCGCCCCAACCGCAAATACACCAAGCTGGAGGCGCACATTCTGGATATGATGCTCGTGCTGCATGCGGAGCACGGCGGCGGCAACAACTCCGCCTTCACCTGCCGCGTCCTCTCCTCCACGGGGACGGACACATACGGCGCGATCGCGGGCGCGGTCAATTCGCTCAAGGGACCGCTGCATGGCGGCGCGAACGCGAAGGTGATGGAGATGTACCGCAACGTGCGCGAAAACGTGCACGACGAGTGCAACGAAAACGAGATCTATTCTTATATGAAGAAAATCCTCGACAGAGAGGCGAACGACGGAAGCGGAAAGATCTACGGCCTTGGGCATGCGGTTTACACCGTCAGCGATCCGAGGACGGAGATTCTCAAGGAATACGCCCGGGAGCTGTTTGAACGCAAGGGTCGCATCGCGGATTTCAAGCTGATGGAGAATATCGAGAAGCAGGGACTGCGCGCGCTCTCCGAGCGGCTGGGCGACAGGAAGAACGTCTGCGCCAACGTCGACATGTATTCCGGGCTGATCTATCAGATCCTGGGCATCCCGGAGGAACTGTATACGCCGCTGTTTGCGGTGGCGCGCATCGCAGGCTGGTGCGCCCACAGGATGGAAGAGGTGTGCACGGGCGGACGCATCATCCGTCCGGCGTACCGCTCTGTGATGAACAAACAGTCGTACGTCACCATGGAAAACAGAAAATAAGAGAAGACAGACGCGGGTTTCCGGGCAATGCTCAGGAGCCCGCGTCTGCGTATGCGCATCAAACTGGTATGCAAGCAGAGTGCGAAGAAAATGCTTTAAAGCGCTAAAGTAAGAAAGCGAAATACTTGCATACCAGTAAACAACGATAGAAATCAAAATAGAATGTTGTGCAATATTGCAGAAAAATAGCCGGAATAGGGGCATGAATTGGTGGAAAATGATGATGAGCAGAATGATGACACGCGCGGAAGAGTGTGCATTGAAATGTTAAATGAAACGCCTGGACGTGTGGATACATATCCGGACGAGGATGAAGAGAAAACGGGATGAAAAAACCTTGAAATGACTTGAATTTTTGAAATGGTCTGACGAGTGGCTCAGATGAAAAGAAAATGAAAAAACTGAAAAAAATTTTGAAAAAGGTATTGCGTATTCGGAAGAATTCGAATATAATGTGGAAGATGTCTGCAAAGGGGATGAAGTGGCAGATTGCTCACTGGCCGGTGAGGTAACTGTCACGGACCATGTCCGCGAATCGGACGACGGCTCAAGACCGTTATGCAGGGCAAAGAAAGCCAAGCAGTCGTACTTGAGTACGAACAAGGAGGAAAAGAAATGGCCAGCAAGAAAATCCGCATCAAGCTCTGGGCTTACGAGCACAGCCTCGTCGACCAGGCTGCTGAGCGCATCGTCGAGACCGCTCGCCGCACCGGTTCTCAGGTGTCCGGCCCGATCCCGCTTCCCACTGAGAAGGAAGTCGTGACGATCCTGCGCTCCCCGCACAAGTACAAGGATTCCCGCGAACAGTTCGAGCAGCGCACCCACAAGCGCCTGATCGACGTTCAGAACCCCACCCGCGCCACTTTCGACGCGATGGAGAAGCTCGATCTGCCGGCTGGCGTTGAGATCGAGATCAAACTGTGATCAGGAGGTAAGATAAGATGAAGAAAGGTATCGTCGGCAAGAAGATCGGCATGACGCAGATCTTTACCGAGGACGGCCGCCTGATCCCGGTCACCGTTATCGAGGCAGGTCCCTGCCCGGTCGTTCAGAAGAAGACCATCGAGAAGGACGGCTACGAGGCGATTCAGGTTGGCTTCGACGCTTACGCCCCGAACCGCGCTGAGAAGCTCGTGAACAAGCCGCTCAAGGGCCACTTCGCCAAGGCTGAGGTCGCTCCGACCCGCAAGCTGCGCGAGCTGCGCCTGGATGACTGCTCCGCCTACAATGTGGGCGACGAAGTGAAGGTCGACGTGTTCGCCGCTGGCGACAAGATCGACGTGACCGGCACCTCTAAGGGCCACGGCTTCACCGGCGTCATTCAGCGCTGGAATCAGCACACCGGCCCGATGGCTCACGGTTCCAAGTATCACCGTGGCGTCGGCTCCATGGGTGCCAACTCCACGCCGTCCCGCGTGTTCAAGAACAAGCACATGTCCGGCCACTACGGCGTCGACCGCGTC
>JAFQOY010000230.1 GCA_017412025.1 Clostridia bacterium
CATAGCCCTCGCCCAGCAGCAAGCCGCCCTTGGTGGATACGCCGTGCAGGCCGCCGGAATGCTCGCAGAGGACATGGTCTTCAAAAGGTCTTTTGTTGATGCCCATGCACATGGCGTTCAGCTCGGGCAGGGCGTGGTATTTGCCGCAGAGCAGCTCGACGGCCTCGCGCGGGATGACCTGCCTGCCTTCGTGCATGCCGAAGAGGGAGAGCATGCGGTAGTAAACGGCCATATCCCTGGCGGTGGATTTGACCATGGCGCAGCCGCGGAACGGCGGCAGGATGCTCCAGCAGTCGTCTCCCTCGCGCCTGCCATCGTTCATTTCAAAGAGCGAGGTGATGTTGCCGCCGGAAAGGGCGCGGGCTGCGTCAACGCCGTTGTCAAGGATTGAGCGCGTCATGCCCAGGGGCGCGAAGATGCGCTCATGCATGAACTGCTCAAGCGGCATGCCGGCCGCCTTGTCGACGACGTAACTGAGGATGGCGTATCCTTCGTTGGAATAGCTCATCACCTCGCCCGGCGCGCCGAGGGTATGATAGCCGCTTGCGGCGATGTAGTCGATGATCTGTTCAATTTTGTCCATCCTGTTGGGCGCGGTGCGGCGCATGGTCAGAAGCCATTCGCTTTCGCTCCGGTCGACGCTGTTCATGGCGATGGACCATTCCAGCGGCTCCATCGGCGGAATGCCGGATGTGTGCATCGCCAGATGCCGGATGGTGACAGCCTCCTTCGGCTGCCCCGGCACGCGGAAATCCGGCAGATAATCGCTCACCGGATCGTGAATGCTGAGCCTGCCTTCCGTATGCAGGATGCAGGCGCACAGCGCGGTGATCGATTTGCTCATCGAGGCGATGCCGTACATCGTGTCGTGATCGGGCATGATCGACTGCTCAAGATCGCGGAAGCCATGATTCCATGCGTAGACCATGCCTTCCGGCCCCATGATGCAGGCGGACACGCCGGCAAGGTTTTTCTTATTTGCCCAGAAACCGAGGTGAGCGTCAAGCGCTTTTTTGTCAATTGCTGTCATCTGTTCCTCCGGCGGGGGAAGAAGTCCCCGATTGCAGTTGATGTAAACATGTGCATTATAGCACGAAACAGATGGAATGGAAAGCCTCTGCCGCGCACAGGCGGATTCCGGCTTGAAAAATACGGAGAAAGCGAGTACACTATACGCGTATGTATTTGTAAAGGAATCCGGGCTGTGGAGCCCGGTCGGGTGAGACGATGAATCAGAAAAAAGCGGGCGTGCTGCTCTCCTACGGGCAGACCGTGCTCTCTACGCTGATATCGCTGGTCTATACGCCGGTGATGCTCCGCCTGCTTGGCCAGAGCGAGTACGGGCTGTATACGCTGGTCAACGGCTTTATCTCCAACCTCAGCCTGATGAGCTTCGGTCTGGGCAGCGCCTATGTGCGCTATTACTCCCGCGCGGAGGTGAGCGACGGCGAAGACGGCGTCGCGCGCATCAACGGCATGTTCATGGTCATCTTTCTGGTGATCGGCGCGATGAGCCTTGTTGTGGGCGGCATTCTGGTGGCGAACGTGCACAACATCTTTGCCGCCAAGCTGACGATGGAAGAGATTGAGACGGCGCGCGTGCTGATGGCGCTGCTGGTGGTCAACATCGCGGCTTCTTTCCCCTGCAGCGTGTTTACATCCTATATCACGGCGAAGGAAAGATTCTTCTTCCAGCGGATGGTCAGCATGATCCGCACGGTTCTCAACCCCATCGTTATGCTGCCGCTGCTGCTGATGGGCCTTGGCAGTGTTTCTCTGGTGCTGGTGACGCTCGTTTTGAGCGTTGTGACCGACGTATCCAGCGCATATTACTGCTTTAAGAAGCTGCGCATGCGCCTGACGTTCGGACGGTTTGACTTCAGGCTCCTCAGGGAGATGGGCGGTTTTTCGTTCTTCATCTTCCTGAATATGATCATCGACCAGATCAACTGGACGGTGGATACGACGCTTCTGGGTATCATCAGCGGCACGGCGGCCACGGCGGTTTACGGCGTGGGTTCGCAGCTGCACCGGTATTACATGACGCTGTCCACGTCCATTTCCGGCGTGTTCACCCCGCAGATCAACCGGATTGTCGCCCGGGGTGAGAGTGACGACGCGCTGACGGCGCTCTTTACGCGCGTCGGGCGCATTCAGTTCATGCTGCTGATGCTGGTGTTCACGGGCTTTGCCTTTGTCGGCGAGCCGTTTATCAGGGCGTGGGGCGGCGGCGAATACGAGGGCGCGTATCCGATCGCGATGATGCTGATGGCGCCGGTGACGGTGCCGCTGATTCAGAACATCGGCATTGAAATCCAGCGCGCGAAAAACAAGCATCAGTTCCGCTCGAAGGTGTATTTCATCATGGCGCTTTTCAACGTCGCCATCTCCATTCCGCTGGGCATGCGGTGGGGTGGCTTTGGCTGCGCGATGGGCACGGGCATTTCCATGATCGTGTGCAACGGCTTTGTGATGAACTGGTATTATCACCGGCATATCGGGCTTGACATGAAGGCGTTCTGGGCGAGCATCCTGAGGATCGTTCCCTCGTTTGTGCCGCCCGTGCTGCTGGGCGCGCTGGCTGTGCGCCTGCATGCGTTTGAAGGGTACGGCGGGGTGCTGCTCTTTGCATTGCCCTACAGCATTGCATACGGCGTCAGCGTGTATCTGCTGGCGATGAATGAAAGCGAGCGCGCGCTGGTGCGGGGCATGGCGCGCAGGATAGCCAGACGATAAGGGAATATACAGGCGGCGTTCGCAGCGGCGGACGCCGCGTTTTGTATGTGGACAAAAGGGGGCGGATTACCGCAGGAGGCGCTGGATATAGTCCTGCGTCTGTTTCCGGACGACGCTTTCTTCGGCAGGATAGCCTCTTTTGCAGGCGCGGTGAAGCTCAAGGAGCATGCACAGCGCCTCGTCGCCGGGGATCGCCGTGCGCAGTCCGCACAGGAAATGCGCCCTGCTGCCGTCAAGCAGGGGAAGGGATGGCACGAGCGGCGGATAGATTTCCCGGATGGGACGCGTGCCGCCGCTCTGGCGGATGAAGCGCAGGGCGGCGGTGCGGTTGGCCATCAGGTTATGGGCGTCTGCGCCGATGTTGAATGCGCCGGTCATCTGCGTGTCGCCCAGCAGATAGCGGGCGCCCAGCGCCAGCGCGCCGCAGCACACGTCAAGCGGATGAATATACACGCCCTGCAGCGCCGGATGCGGCACGGACACAAGCGTGTCTGCATCAATCGCCTCGCACCATGCCTGGTATGGCGCGACGGCGGGATGACCGCAGCCCAGGCAGGGAAGGTGCCTGGCGATGATCACGCTGACGGGGTCGCCCATGAGGCCGCGCGAGACGCCGTCTGCCGCCATCTGCAGGATGGACTGCGTCAGGCCTTCCGCCGTTTCGCCTCCGGTCATATCGCTTTCGCGGGCGGCCCATGGCTTGCCGCCGGCACGGTATACGCCTGCGCAGGAGCAGAGGATGACGAGCGGTATGCCGCTCTCGCGCGCTTCACTGAGCAGGGAAAGCAGCGCGCCGAGCTGCGATTGAAGGCTGCCTCCCGGCGAGAGCGCGCATAAATCCGGCACGATCAGGGCGCTGACACGGCCTTTGGTCATGGCGCGGTTGAGGCGGTCGGCGTCTGCATCCGGCGCGATGCGCACAGGGCGGGCGTCCAGCCCGGAGAGCAGCGCCTGCATAAAGGAGGAGATGCGGCAGGGCGGGGAGACGAGGAGCGCGCGGCGCGCGCGCCACGCTGTGAGAAGCTGATCACGCATAGGGTACGCTCCCTTCGGATATTGTCCCCAGAGTGTATGCACGGGGACGGAAGCATGAGAAGAACGGATTCAGTTTGTCCTGACTGACCAAGGATCACTCTTTTTATCCGGGACAGAATGTGGTATAATGCCTGTCAGTGGAATCCGCGGATACAAAAAGAAGCGATGGTTGGAGGCCTATATGAAAAAGACGGCGATGCTGGGGCTTGTGCTGCTGATGTGCCTGCTGACGGGCTGCGCGCAGGCGCTGACGATGACGGGACTTGAAACGGATTATGTGGACAGGCAGTGGGAGACGAATGCGTTCTTTGCAAGGATGCAGGCGCTGACGGGCGTAGAGGTTCAGGCGCACGGCGTGAACGGGGAGGAAGAATACGAGGCGCTGCTTGACGCGATGGAAAAGGGCGGCGCAGAGCATGATGTGCTCTTCAAGGCCAATCTTTCCCGCAGCCGCGAGACGGCGCTGCTTGACAGCGGCGCGATCATCGACCTTGCGCCGTATATCGGGGAATATATGCCCAATCTCAGCGCATTGCTTGAGGAGAATCCTGAGCGCCGGGCAGTCATCACGCTTGAGGACGGCAGGATTCCTTCCCTGCCGCTGATCAATCCGCAGGAGCGGCAGGCGTTCATGTGGATCAACCGCACATGGCTTGAGCGCATGGGGCTGCAGGTTCCGCAGACGATTGAGGAGCTGACGGCGGCGCTTGAAGCCATCCTCGCCTCGGATCCCAACCAGAACGGCAAAAAGGATGAGATTCCGCTGGATCTGCTGGGCGTGTACGAGATGCGCTGGCTGCTGCCGTATTTCGGCATTGTCGCGGACGATTATCATCTGGCGCGCAGCGCAGACGGCGAAATCGTCTTTGCGCCGGAGCTTCCGGCATACAGGGAATTCATCGCGCAGCTCAAGGCATGGCATGACGCCGGGCTGATGCGCAGGGACGCGTTTACCGGCATGCACAGCACGTCCGTGCTCTCTGAGGACGAGGACGAGACGGTTGTCAGCGGCATGATATTCTCCATGACGCCCTTTACGCACGTTCCGCTGAATGCGATTATGGATTATGCGCCGGTGCTGATTCCCGGCCCGGATGGAAAGGTCTGCTGGCGCGATCTGCTGGGCGAGGTCTGGACGGGCTGCTTTGCCGTCACGAGCGCATGCGAAGATGTTGCCGCCGCGCTGCGCTGGGCGGATGCGCTCTATGGCGAGGCGGGCGCGCTGCTCTCCTATGCCGGCGCAGAGGGCGAGGATTATGAGCTGGACAGCGAAGGCAATTGGACGTTCATCCTCACCGACATGCGGGACGTCAACGATATCCGCGCCGGGTCGCTCATCTATACCGGCGTCCCGGCGCCGGGGCTGTATCCGGCGGAGTTTGTTGCCAGGGTGGACAGCGACGTGGATAAGCATATCTTTGCTGCGAGCGAGGCGGTCCGCGCCGTGAGCAGCCGGGTGACCCTGCCGTATGCGCTGCCCGGCGAAGATCAGGCGCGGGCGGACGCGCTGGCGGTCGTCCTGGGGAAGCTGGCGGACGAGGGAATCGCGCGGTTTGTGACCGGCGAAATGGAACTGACGGATGAAAACTATGCGGCGTGGCTTGCGCAGATGGAGCAGGCCGGCAGCGCGGAGCTCTGCGCGCTGTATGCCGGTACATAACGGAAAACCGATCGGACGGACGCTGCGGCGTCCGTCTCAGACCGTCAACAAAGTATTGTTGACGGTCTGTCGCTGCAAGTCTGCTAACGCATACTTGCAGCGGATAACACCTCATTTTCTTGTACGCTGCGCGTACGACCAGAAAATGATATAGGAAGCGGCTTGCAGCCGCTCCTCGCACCGCGCATGTCGCTGCTGCGGATTTCATATGAAGGGGCTGCAGCCCCTTCATGCATCCCCAAAGTTTAAAACAGACTTTATTGACAATCTGGGACGGACGCTGGGGCGTCCGTCTTTTTTGATTGGCCTGCGCATAGACTTTGCCAGGAGGCGATGACATGGAACAGGGAACGACGATGGCGCGCGTGCATACGCTGAC
>JAFQOY010000231.1 GCA_017412025.1 Clostridia bacterium
TGGCAGAATCTTATACGAAAAATCCAGCCGAGGGGATAAGCCCCCGGCTGGATTTCTGCTTTCAATCATATGCGATTACAACCTGCAATCACTGCAATCCTTTCCAAACATGCCGGATACCAGCCAGCCGATCAGCGCCATATAGAGCATGGAGCTGACCGGATTGGATGTGATGGGGCAGCTTCCGGTTGTGCATCCGATAAAGTGATAATACGCCAGACCCGCCAGCGCGCCGCCTAAAGTGAACAGCGAGGGACGAATCCATTTCCGGATTTTCATGTTCACGCACCTCCTGCGAGAAACTCCTCCGCCATGTGAACGGCGATGGCTCCGTCTGCGACAGCGGTAACCACCTGCCGCAGCAGCTTGGTTCTCACGTCACCCACAGCATAAACGCCGGGAATATTGGTTTCGGTGGTTTCTCCGGCTGCGATATAGCCGCCCTTGTCCAGCTCGATCTGCCCTGCGACAAGCTCGGTAGCGGGCTTTCTGCCGACGCTGACGAACACGCCGTCCACAGCCATTTCCGTTTCATCGCCGGTGAGCACGTCTTTCAGGCGGACGCCGGTAACCTTGTCTTCGTGGAGAAGCTTAGTTACCACGCTGTTCCAGCGGAATTCCACATTATCCGCTTTCATCAGCGGCTCGTGGTAGATCTTCGTTGCCCGGAGGGTATCCCTGCGATGCACGATGATGACCTTCTTGGCAATGCGGCTCAGAAGCAGCGCATCCGCTGCCGCAGAGTTGCCGCCGCCCACGACCGCGACCGTCTTTCCCTTGTAGAACATACCGTCGCAGGCAGCGCAGTAGGCGACGCCCCGGCCGACCAGTTCCTTTTCCTGGGAAACGCCGAGTTCTCTGGGATTTGCGCCCGTCGCCAGCACGATGGTTCTGCCATAGAAGGTTCCTTCGCTGGTTCCAATAATCTTCGGATTGGCCTTGAGATCGACGGTGCGGACTTCCGCATTCTGCGTTTTAGCGCCGAAGCGTTCCGCCTGCTTCTGCATCTGATCCGCCAGTTCCCAACCGCCGATTCCATCCACAAATCCCGGATAGTTGTCGATCTGATGGGTCAGCGCCATCTGTCCGCCGGCCGAGAGCTTTTCAATCACGAGCGTATCAAGGCCCGCTCTGGCTGCGTACAGCGCCGCCGTGTATCCGCCGGGGCCGCCGCCGATGACGATCATGTCGTAAACATGATCATGTTCTTCCTTCTTTTGCTCGGGCAGGATGTCGGAAAGGAATTCGTCGATGGCCGCCTTGGATTTCGGCGCGACGGTAGAGGCAACGGGCTTGCCGTCCACATACAGCCTGAGCGTGGGAATCAGCTCAACCTGCAGCTCCTCCCAGAGCTTATCGTCTTCGTCCATATCGATCTTGACCACGTCGATTACGCCTGCGTACTGTTCGGCGATCTGCTCATATGCCGGGTTGATCTTGCGGCAGTGCGGGCACCATGGAGCCCAGAAATCGACCAGAAAGGTTTTCCTGTTTTCGATCATTTCCTTGAGTTTCTTCGCGTTTATGTTCATCGCTGCCATAATGCCAGCTCCTTTCTTTTTGTTTGATTATAGTATATCCATATCCTGGATATCATACCGTGATGAAATCACAAAAAACCCGTGGCAACTGTTATTTTTTCAAAGAGCGGCTTATCGGATATTGTGGTGTTGTCACGGTGATAACATCACGGAAACGAATTACAATATCAGGTATCATACAATCACAAAAGAAAACAAAGGAGGCGAGCAAGATGACTGCTATCAATATCAATAAAAACAATTTCCACAATGAAGTGATGAATTCCGACAAGCCCGTTCTGCTGGATTTCTGGGCGCCGTGGTGCGGCCCCTGCCGCATGGTGGTTCCCGTCGTTGAGGAAATTGCCAAGGAGCGCAGCGACATCAAGGTCGGCAAGGTCAATGTGGACGAGAATCCCGAACTTGCCAGACAGTTTGGTGTGATGAGCATCCCCACGCTGGTGGTGATGAAGAACGGCAGGATCGTCAATCAGTCCACAGGCGCGAAGCCCAAGAATGCCATTCTCGCCATGCTGAATTAACAAAAAGAAGGCTTACTTTCAACAAGGGGGCGATTTCCATGAAAATGATGATACCGATGATTCTGATAGCTGGTCTTCTGCTGACCGGCTGCGCCGCATCATCGAATGCGGCGCAGGAAAACACATATCGTCAGATCACCATGCAGGAAGCGGTCGGGATGATGGAAAAGGAAGAGGATTACATCATCCTAGACGTGCGCACTGAGCAGGAATTTGCCGCGGGGCATATCCCCGGCGCAATTCTGGTTCCCAATGAGACCATCGGCACGAAGGAGATTCCCCAGCTGCCCGACAAGGATCAGCTGATCATGGTTTACTGCCGAAGCGGCAACCGCTCCAAGCAGGCGTCTGGCAAGCTGGTTCAGCTGGGTTATACCAACATTGTCGAATTCGGCGGCATCAACAGCTGGCCCGGCGAGATCGTCACAGATGAATCTGCCGGATAAACCGGCTGAGCGTTTGGTCATTCTTTGGAAGACGAGCAGACGGGAGGAATCAAATGCGATCAGAAGCCCTGCCCGTCGCGCTATTCATATATCCATAAAAGCAATCCCGGAAAATTCTGTACAATCAGGGTTTTCCGGGATACTTTTTATGATAGTTGAGGAAAAAACGAAGGATAAGCCGGTTTGAAAAGAAAGAGATGGATATTGCACGGGATCCTTGCTGACGGATGATAAATCTGATATGATGAATGTAATGAAACAGATCACAGAAAGGGAGAGACATTGATGAAACGGCAGGTTTTCAATCCGTATCTGCCCA
>JAFQOY010000232.1 GCA_017412025.1 Clostridia bacterium
GATGTATCAAACATTGGATACCATTATAATTGATACAAACGCAAAGGATGTGGCTGTGATTGCCAATGAGATTAAGCAGTTGTAATACTGACAAATTCCAATTTGTCGGAATCAAAAGAGTAAGAAAAGTGGGTAAAACATCTACCATACTTCTTTCAAAGATGTATGATTGATGATAAAAAGATGTATAAAAACAGGGAGTCGAACCTGGCCCGGGAGTGAATGAGGCCACAGTGCGGCCTCAGAGCCGGGCTGACCGAGCGCCGTCGAGGCGCGAGAGGAGACTCCCCTATGCTCCACTTTATATTTGAGCAAGACGCCCTGAATAAGGGTGCTTTCTCTTATGTCTGATCAGGCATGGGGGAGGAAACGCTTCTATTATCTTATCTATCCGCAGTGGAAAACCTTTCGTTTTTCCCTGCTTGTCTCTTGACAAACGCCCGACTAAGTGTTATTTTATTTCCACCGTATCGATTGTACATTGTGACCGACCTGCTTCCATGCAACGAAGGAGGGCTTTTATGGCCATGTGCAAGTATTTCCCGGTCGTGGATATGACCGGAACCGGACGCAGCATCGAGCGCTGCCGCAAGGCGGCCGGACTGAGCGTCCGCGACGTCCAGGCCTATTTCGGGTTTGAATACCCGCAGGCCATTTACAAGTGGCAGCACGGCGAATGCCTGCCGTCCGCGGATAACCTGCTGGCGCTGGCGCGGCTGCTGCAGGTGAATATGGAAGACCTTCTGGTCTACAGGGACCGGGAGGTCTCTCTGTTTTTGGAGCGGACGTTCCATGCCCCATCCGGCGCATGTGCCCATTTTCTGTGCGCATGATAAAGCCCATGCTCCGGATGAAGCATGGGCAGCGCATTCCCGTCAATCAGGCGTGCATCGTGCAGTTCTGGGCGACCCACTGCGCGCCAAATCGCCTGCACGTCTGATCCGCATCAAACCGGATCGTAACCCTGGCATTGAGCGGCGTCTTATCGATATCGGTCACACGGCCCGCACCAAAGCTGGGATGATTCAGAAGCGTTCCCGGCTTGATGGAATCGAGGAAGGAAACGATGCTGTTTTCCCTCTCCTGCTCGGCCTGCTCTCTGTTCAGATGCGTCTGGTTCACTTTCGCGTTATACAGCCGCTGCGGCCTGGCGCCAACCCTGCGGCAGCACGCCTTCCACATGTTGCCGTGCGATCTGTCCGCGTTAGCGCCGTAAATCTCGTCAACCATGAAGTGCGCATACTCATGACGGATCGTGTCAAGCGCCTCCGCGTTCGAAAAATCCGGATTTTCAAAATAATGCCTGGAAAACGCAAAATGCTGCTTCTTCGAATCGGCATGGAAGTACATGCCCAGCGTACGCTTTGAATCCGTGAAGCGAATGGGCAGTTCGCTACCATGCAGACCGGTCATCCGGTCCAGCCGCTTGAGTTCCTCCCTGATGCGGGATTCCGGCCATTTCTCCATCGTATTCTCCTTTTCCTTTGAAGATCTGACGTTCCTGTATGCCTGGAAATGCCGCAGCCCCTATGCACGGCCAAAGCTTTTCCGGCGTGTTTATCATATCACACCGCAATGCGAGCCGTCATTCAACCGCTGGTTTAATCCGCTCCTCTTCCGCCCTGCTGCATACGGCGTGTTCACCCCCTTCATCCGTTGCTGCGCCATGTTTTTTCGCTTTATCCACATAACCATCTCCTCTTTTTTCATCAGATTTCATCATTCTTTCAAAAGGGTGTTGTCTTTTTGCAGAAGCTATGTTATGATATGCCGCGTGTTCGTTCAGAACGCCATATACAGACAAATCCATTGCTTATGCTTAAAAACGACAGTCTGCACATACAGACGCCTTTGAAAGGAAAACATCATCATGAAGAAGATTATCTGCAAGGTTGAATACGATACCGACGCTTCCGAGCTGGTTATGAAGCGCTCCTTCGGCGCCTTTGGCGATCCGGCCGGCTACGAGGAGACCCTCTACAAGACCGAGGGCGGCAAGTTCTTCCTGTATCAGTTCGGCGGCGAGGCTTCTCCGTACACCAAGGAGACCATCAAGCGCATGTCCGCCGAGAAGGCTCAGGAGTGGCTCAACGCGTAAGCGCAAGCCGCATCATCACGCAAACAGAGCGTCTGCAGAAGCAGGCGCTTTTTTTCATGCATATCAGGAAGAGACAAGAAAAAGGCCGCCCGGACGCAAGCCGGACAGCCTTTGATTCACTGTATCAATCGTTGGTATAGTTGTCGAAATAGCCCTGGATGTAGACGATCGGGGTGCCCTTGTCGCCGGAGCCGGAGGTCAGGTCGCACAGGGAACCGATCAGGTCCGTCAGACGGCGCGGCGTGGTGCCCTGAGCAGCCATGTTGCCCACGAGGCTGGAGCCGTCCTTCTGCTGGATCTTGCTCTTGATGGCGTCGCGCAGCGCCTCGCCGGAGAGGCCGGCAAAGTCGTTGTCCGCCAGATACTTGAGCTTGAGCTCGTTGGGCGTGCCCTCAAGGCCCGCGGTGTACGCCGGGGAGACCACCGGATCAGCCAGCTCCCAGATCTTGCCGACCGGATCCTTGAACGCGCCGTCGCCGTAAACCATGACCTCGATATGCTTGCCGGTGAGGGCGATCAGGCGGTCCTGAATATCCTCCACCAGATCCTGACACGCGCGCGGGAAGAGCTTCACGGTGTTCTCGGTCGCCTTGTTGGAACCGAGCAGGCCGTACTTCTCGTTGCAGCCGCTGCCGTTGATGGAAGAGGTCATGATCTCGTCCAGGCCGAACACACGCTCGGCGCCGGCGGCCTTGAGCAGGCGCTTGGTACGCGCGCGGGTATGGATATCGCAGTTGAGCACGTTCTTCGTGTAGCTGAGGATCGCGCGCGGATCGTTAGCGAAGATGACCTCCACCTCAGCGCCGCTCTCGCGGATCAGGTTGGCGTAGTACTCGACATAATCAACGCCGGTAAAGGTATGCTTGATATAGCCGAACATCTCGCGGTACTGCTTTTCGCTCAGCACGTCGCGGTACGGATCAACGCCGTGCTCGTCCATCATATCCCAGTCGATCAGGTGATTGCCCACCTCGTCGGACGGATAGCTGAGCATCAGGATGACCTTTTTGCAGCCGCTGGCAATGCCGCGCAGGCAGATCGCAAAGCGGTTGCGGCTGAGAATCGGGAAGATGACGCCGACGGTCTCGCCGCCGAGCTTGGCGCGGACGTCCTCAGCGATGTTTTCAACGCTGGCGTAGTTGCCCTGAGCGCGGGCGACAATGGCTTCGGTCATCGCCACGACGTCGCGGTCGCGCGGGCAAAGACCGTCTTCCTTCATGGCTTCTTTAATGGAATCCACAACGATCTGCGCGAGGTCGTCTCCCTCGCGGATAATCGGGGCGCGCACGCCCATGGACACAGTACCGATCATGCGGCTCATATTCAACACTCCATTCTTTACAGGGAACATACTGTAAACTGACGGATGTCATTTACTTCAGTATTATAATACAAAATCCCCTCTGAGAAAACATCAAATTCGCAATTTGTCAGGGTTTTTTTCATTTCGTTCCCTTTTTGCCCGTTTTCTCTGCCGTAGCAGGACTTTTTCCGCGCCGCCGTCCCCCGGCGCAACCCATATCATGCACGAAATATATCCATTCGTGAATTCCCAAAGTAAACGCCACAGTGGGAAAAGAGTGGAATTTACTATGGGAAAAGATGGCGTTTAGTATGAGAACGCAAGGGAATGACGACAAAAATGAAAGGGATACTGCACAAAAGGGTACAGCAAACAAAGC
>JAFQOY010000233.1 GCA_017412025.1 Clostridia bacterium
ATTCCGTTGCAAGAGGCAGCCCCCGTGATTCCGGGTTACTTACAGCTGCGCTGTATGTGGATTGTATGAATTACTCAACAACCAGTTCCGGGAACTGAGCCTTGACCTGAGCCTTGAACTCAGCGATCGCGGCGTCGAGCTCGACCTCGCCCTTGGAATACGGGTTGGTGACGCAGTCGCGCCAGAGGCTGTTCATCTTTTCGTCATAGTCGGTCATGATCGCGCCGTTGGCCAGGTTGGCCGCCTCGGCGAAGATGGAATAGTGGTCCTGACCGCCCAGGAACGGATTCGGCGTGCCGCCTTCGGCGAGGATCTTCTCAACCACAGCGTTGGAGCCGACGAAGTCGCCGGAATCCTTCGCGTACGGATACAGGAACTCTTCGTTCATGGTGAAGAACAGGATGAAGTCCTTCACAGCAGCCTTGGTGGCGTCGTCCATGTTGGCAACCTTGGCCTCGTTCGCGCCGATCCAGGTGCCGCCCCAGGAGTAACCGACCGGGCCAGCGACCATGCGCCAGTCACCATAGGTGCCGCCGTCCTTCTCGCAGGCAGCCTTCATCTCTTCGTCGGTCATGGTGTCGTTGGTGGTCAGGCCGCAGTTCGGCTTGAGGGTGTAGTGCAGGCCCCAGGTCGGGAGCAGGAAGCACAGGGTGGTGTCGGTCTTCATGCCGTTGAACCAGGCCTCGGACCACGCAGCGCCCTTGTTGGACAGGTCGTCTTCCTCCAGAACCTTGCACAGGTCGAGGTAGTCATACAGTTCCGGATCGATGACGAGCTTGCCGTCGACAACCCAGCCCTGAGTACGGTTGTACTGATACGCGTTCCAGATGTCGCCAGCGCCGACGACCATCTTCACGGCGCCTTCGGAAGCCTCATTCAGTTCCGCGGCGGTCTCCATGAACAGATCCCAGTCAGCGACCTTCTCCTGGAATTCTTCCGGAGAGGTGACGCCCAGGTACTTCTCAGCCAGGGAAGCGCGATACATCAGCGCGCCCGGGGTGGCCTGCCAGGACAGACCCTTGAGCTGACCGTTGATGTTGCTGGTGCCGATCTGCTTCATGACCGGGATCGCAGCAGCGACTTCTTCCTCAGTGATGCCCACGGTGCCCATGAGGTCAGCGGTCACATCGCTGTTGACGTACTTCTTGACGAAGGCAGCCTCGAGCGTGAAGATGTCCGGAGCCTCGGCGCCAGCGGCGTCGGCAGCCATGATGGTGTCAACCTTGGAGGTGTACTCACCGCCGTCAGTCGGATAGATGGTGTACTTGATCTCAACGTTCGGATGAGACGGCTTGTAGTACTTTTCGATCATGCCTTCGAGCTCGTTGGTGAAGGACCACACGTTCAGCGTGATCTTCTCCTCCGCGAAAGCGCCGCCCGCGATCACGATCATCGCGAGAACCAGGACCAGAGAGAGGATCTTCTTCATAGGGAAACCTCCTTTTTATTTTTTGCGGCAAGCCGCAGTTGCCTGCGCAAAACTCCGGTTTGCGCAGGAGAGCCATAGCTATGGCTCTCAAAGTTTGGTAATATTATATCATAACCATCCGGATTGTCAAGTGTTTTTAGACATTTCTCATAGTTTTTTTACATATTATCAATGCTAATTCACATCGAAATCGTTTTCATTTTTTCCAGTCCAAAGCGGTATTTCTTTCTCACCGGATGGAAAAACATCAAAATCACGGGCGCGCACACCGGCTTTTGCGGTATGCGTGCCCCCATTTTATGCCTTTTTTCCTTCTTCATTCCGTCACGGCCGCTTCCAGCACCTCAAGCGTGCATGCCTGCGCGTCCATGCGGCAGCGTACGCCCAGCGGCAGCGTGAGCTTGGGCGAAAGATGCCCGGCCTGAAGGCCGGTAAACACCGGCTTGCCGCACGGCGCCGCCACATCGCGGATCACTTCCTCAAGCGTCAGCCCGAATTCCGGATACTCCACCGGGCAGTCGCAGAAATCGCCGAAGATAATGCCGGCGCAGTCATCAAACTTGCCTGCAAGGCGCAGCTGCGTCAGCATCCTGTCCACGCAGTAGGTGCGTTCGCCAATCTCTTCGATAAAGAGAATGCGTCCCTTTGTGTCAAGCTCGTACGGCGTACCGATGGTGCCTGCGATGAGCGACAGATTGCCGCCCACGAGAAGCCCCTCCGCGCAGCCTGCGTTCACCGTCCTGCGCGGCCCGTACTGCGGCGTATTGCAGAGCATGCCCATCGGCTGCGCGCAGCCCACGGCGCGCATGAAGGACGGCTTTGTGAATCCATCCGGAAACTCCGTCTCCCATCGCGTCGCCATCGGACCGTGGAACGTCGCCAGTCCGCATTTTTCAAGGAAGGCGATGTGCAGCGCCGTAATATCGCTGAAGCCAACAAATACCTTAGGATTCTTCCGGATGGTCTCATAATCGAGCATATCCAGCAGGCGCATGGTACCGTAGCCGCCGCGCGTACAAACGATGGCGTCAACGCCGGGATCGGCGAACATCTCGTTGATATCGCCCGCCCGCACCTCGTCCGTGCCGGAGAGATAGCCGTATTTGGCGTGCGCGCTTCTGCCCGCCTTTACCCGGTAGCCCATTTCCTCCATATACCGGATAGCCGCGTCCACAGCGCCGGCCTCGCGCACCGTGCCCGACGGACCGATCAGGCCGATGGTATCGCCCGGCCTGAGTTTCTTTCCCCTGAGCATATTCGTCCTCCTCACTGATCGTCCAGCGCAAGCGCCGCATGCATCATCGCGCCGACGACAAGGCACTCCTCGTCGAGTTCAAAGTCCCTGCTGTGCAGCGGAGGCGCAGGCATGCGCTCCTTTTTCACACAGCCGATGTGGAAAAACGCGCCCGGCGCACAGTCGCTGAAGAAGGAAAAATCCTCTCCGCCCATGCTCGGCTCCGCTTTTTCCACCGCGTTCTCTTCGCCAAAGAGCCTTGCAGCCACGCGGCGCACGCGCGCCGCCTCGCACGCATCGTTGACCAGCGCCGCATAGCCCGACTCAATGTTTACCTCTGCCCGGCAGCCCATCGCCGCCGCCACGCCCTCGCTCACCTCGCGGATGCGGCGCTTCATCATTGCGCGGATCTCGCTGTTGGCCGTGCGCAGCGTACCGCGCATGCTCACGCGGTCGCAGATGATGTTGCCCGCCGTGCCGCCTTCAATCATGCCGATGCTCAGCACCGCGCTTGAGATCGGGGACAGGTTGCGCGAGATGAGCGTCTGCAGACTGGTGATCACCTGCGCGGCGCAGACGATGGCGTCCTGGCTGCTTTCGGGGTATGCGCCGTGCCCCGCCTTGCCGTGAATCGTGATGCGCACGGTATCGGTTGAAGCGTTGAGCGTGCCCGCGCGTGTCTCCACCGTGCCCAGCGGAAGCCGCGGCATCACATGCAGGCCGTACACGCGATCCACATGCGGATTTTCCATCGCGCCGGCCATCACCATCGGCAGCGCGCCGCCCTCGGTCTCCTCCGCCGGCTGGAACAGCAGCTTCA
>JAFQOY010000234.1 GCA_017412025.1 Clostridia bacterium
CTTCGGTTAACAGCCGAATGCTCTGCCATTGAGCTACTGAGGAATATGGTGGATTGAAGTGGACTCGAACCACCGACCTCCCGCTTATCAGGCGGGTGCTCTAACCGACTGAGCTATCAATCCGAACGAAAAGTATTATAATCCCATTGAATGGAATTGTCAATGCTTTTCGTCAAAGTTTTTTAAATTTGTTGCTGTGCGACAGCAGAGGTCCCTTTGCGTTACTGGGTATAGGAATTCAGCCGGTTGATACTCACCAGGTCGCTGACAGCCCCGATGATCAGGACGAGACCGACTGCCATCATCAGCGCGCTGCCGTAGAGCGCAGGGAAGAATACGATGCTCAGCGCGAACACGATGCACAGCAGGGAGCAGGCGAGAGAAAGCGGCCACCTGGGATAGCCGAATGCGCGCAGAGCCAGCGCCCGGCGAACGGCGGCGACGCCGGTGACAAGCACCATCACGCCAACAACGGTAAAGAGAAAATCCATCAGAAACGTCGGATTGACGATGGAAAAGATGCCGAACGCACAGGCACAGACGCCCAGAAACAACGCCGGCGTCATGAGCTTTTCTCTCCTGCCGATCAGAAAGGAAAGGATATTGAACAGACCGTACGCGGCCACACAGATGCTGACCAGCATGCACAGCATGCTGCGGCTGGTGTTGGGCGCCAAAAGGAAGAGAACGCCCAGGGCCAGATAGACGATCGCTGCAAGCGAAAAACTCAGGCGGATTTTCCTTGCGGCACAGAGCAGAGGTTTTCTTTTGATTTTCATGCCGGATGCCTCCTTTTGCATATCTATGGTGTGCAGATGGCGCATAAGTATTCCGTATGATAGCAGGCGGCTGCAGACCATGTCAAGCAAATGTATTGACCGGGGAGCATTTTTGCGTTAAGATGTCTTCATGTAGATTTGGCAAGGGTAAAGAATGAGCGGATCATTTGACACTTGACGCATGGCAGGGATATAATATTGCCAAACAGATAACCTGACAGGCGGAGAAGCATTCCGCTGCATATATGGAGGTAGAACGCTATGAAGCAGGCTGCTGCTAAGAAAAATGCGGACACGCTGAATATCATCATCGTGGGCTGCGGCAAGGTAGGCCATACCCTGACGGAGCAGCTGGTGGATGAGGGGCACGATATCACCGTTATCGACACCAGCAATCGTGTGATTCAGGATACGGCTGAGGTGTTTGACGTCATGGGCATCTGCGGCAACGGCGCCAGCCTTTCCGTGCTGGAGGAGGCGGGCATCAAGCAGGCAGATCTGATCATCGCCGTCACAGGCTCGGATGAGCTGAACCTGCTGTGCTGCACGATCGCCAAAAAGGTCGGCGGCAGCCTCGCCGCCATCGCCCGTGTGCGCAATCCCGACTACGCAGAGGAGCTGTCGTACCTGCGCAACCAGCTGGGGCTGTCCATGATCATCAATCCGGAATTGGAGGCCGCGCGGGAGATTGCGCGCATGCTCTCCCGTCCGCAGGCGCTGACGGTCAGCTCCTTTGCCAAGGGGCATGCGGAGCTTGTGCGCTTTAAGATCCCCCATGGCAGCATCCTCGACGGCAGGCGCATCATGGATCTGGACAGCATTTTCAGCTTCGGCTACCTGGTCTGTGCAGTCGAGCGCAATGGCGAGGTGTCCATTCCCAGCGGCCCGTTTGTGCTGCATCAGGGGGATGACATTTCCATCATCGCCTCCACCCGGGACGGGCACCGCATCTTTGAAAGCCTGGGCATCCACGGCCATGCCGCGCGCAGCTGCATGATCATCGGCGGCGGCAAGTCCTCCTACTATCTGGCGAAGCAGCTGATCAACCAGAAGATGGAAGTGAAGATCATCGAGAAGAGCCAGGCGCGCTGCGACGAGCTGAGCGCTCTGCTGCCGGAGGCGCTTGTCATCTGCGGGGACGGCAGCGAGGAAGCCATCCTGCGCGAGGAGGGAATCGACAACGCCGAGGCCTTTGTGCCGCTGACGGGGCTTGACGAGGAGAACATCCTGCTCACGCTCTACGCCAAGCGCAACCCGGGGCTCAAGACGATCACCAAGATCAACCGCATCACATTTAACGACGTCATCGACGGTCTGGAGCTTGGCAGCGTCGTCTATCCCAAGTACATCACCTCGGAGACGATCATCGCCTACGTGCGCGCGATGCGGAATTCCATCGGCTCCAACGTCGATACGCTCTATCACATGTTTGACCGCCGCGTGGAGGCGCTGGAATTCCATGTCAAAAAGGATTCACCCGTCATCGGCAAAAAGCTGATGGAGCTGAAGCTCAAGGACAATCTCCGCATTGCCTGCATCAATCACAGGGGAAAAGTGATCTTCCCCCGCGGCCAGGATACCATTGAAGCGGAAGACGGCGTGATTGTGGTCACGACACATACCGGCTTCGGCGATATCAGCGACATCCTGGCGTAAGAGGTGCTCCTATGAGTATGACTAGCATTACGTATATTCTGGGATGGGTGCTCAACATTGAAGCGATCTTTATGCTCATGCCGGTGGTCACAGCGCTGATTTACGGCGAGAGCCAGGGCTGGGCATTTGCGGTAACGGGTGCGGTCTGCGCGCTCTGCGGTTATCTGCTCACGCATAAAAAACCGAAGAATCCGAGCTTCTATGCGCGCGAAGGCTTTGTTGTCACGGCGCTGAGCTGGATTGTGCTCAGTACCTTCGGCTGCATTCCCTTTGTGCTCACCGGCGAGATCCCGCGCTTTGTGGACGCGCTGTTTGAGACCGTGTCCGGCTTTACGACGACGGGCGCGAGCATTCTGTCCGACGTGGAAACCATGTCGCACTGCTCCATGCTCTGGCGCTGCTTCACGCACTGGATCGGCGGCATGGGCGTGCTGGTGTTCCTGCTGGCCGTGCTGCCGATGGTCGGCGGCAGCAACATGCAGCTGATGAAAGCGGAGAGCCCGGGCCCGTCCGTGGGCAAGCTGGTGCCCAAGGTGCGCTATACGGCGCGCATTCTCTACATGCTCTACATCATCCTGACCGTGCTTGAATTCCTGCTGCTCATCCTTGGCGGCATGATTCCCTTTGAGGCGATCTGCACCGCCTTCGGCACGGCGGGTACGGGCGGCTTTGGTTTCCGGAATGATTCCTTCGCCAGCTTCTCGCCCTATATCCAGTGGGTCGTCACGAGCTTCATGATCATTTTCGGCGTCAATTTCAACGTCTATTTCTTCATCTGGATGCGCAAGTTCAGGGATGCGCTGCACTGCGAGGAAATGCGCTGGTATCTGGGCATCGTCCTCGCCGCCACGCTGCTGGTCTGCGCCAATATCTACGATGCGACGCTGACGCTTGAGCATAACCTGCGGCTGAGCGCGTTCCAGGTGGCGACGGTGATCACCACCACGGGCTTTGCCACGGCGGATTTCAACCTCTGGCCGGCTTTTTCCAAGATGATTCTCGTTCTGCTGATGTTTATCGGCGCATGCGCAGGCAGCACGGGCGGCGGCCTCAAGGTGTCCCGATGGGTGATGTCTGGCAAGGCGGTCGGCGGCTACGTGGGTTCGTTCCTGCATCCGCGCGCGGTGCGCAAGGTGAAATTTGAGGGCAAGGACGTGGACGCCTCGACGCTGCATGCGATCTATGCGTATTTTGTGGCGGTGTTCCTGATCTTTGTGGCGTCCATGGCGGTCATTGCGCTTGAGAACATGGACATGACCTCCACGTTCACGGCGGTCGCTGCGACGTTCAACAACATCGGTCCGGGCCTCAATCAGGTCGGCCCGACGTGCAACTATGGCGCGCTGTCCGATCTTTCCAAGATTGTGCTGGTTTTTGACATGCTGGCCGGACGACTTGAGGTGTTCCCGATGCTGGTGCTGCTTTATCCGCCGCTGTGGAAGGAGACCGTGAACGAATACAGGCGCAAAAAGCGCCGCCGCGAATCGGCAGGCTACGGCGCGTAAGGAGAGACGGCGATGAAGGAAATCAGATGGGGCATTCTCTCGACCGGCACGATTGCAAAGAATTTTGCCGCGACGGCTGCGGCGATGGGCGATGTGCATATTCATGCCGTGGCCTCCCGCAGCATGGAGAGCGCCGACGCGTTTGCAGATGCATACGGCATCGCGCGCCGGTATGACAGCTACGAGGCGCTTGCGGAAGATCCTCGGGTGGATATCGTCTATATCGCCACGCCGCATAGCAGGCATTATGCGGATATGAAGCTCATGATTGAGCATGGAAAGCATGTCCTGTGCGAAAAGAGCTTCACCGCGAATGCGCGCGAGGCGGAAGAGATCTTTGCGCTTGCGAAGGAAAAGGGCGTCTTTGTCATGGAGGCGTTCTGGACAAAGTTCATCCCGGTCTATCAGGACGTGATGCGTGTGATTGAGGCCGGAGAGATCGGAGAGATTACGACCGTCACGGCGCAGTACGGCTATACCACCGCGCGCATGGGCAGGAAGTTTGACCCTGCGCTTGCCGGGGGCACGCTGCTGGATATCGGCGTATATGCCATAGGCTTTGCCTGTATGATGCTGGGCTATGTGTGGGATCAGGTGCTTTCCTCCATGATCATGAACGATCAGGGCACGGACGCCGTCGATTCCATCATCCTGCGCAGGGGCGGCGCGTGCGCCCAGCTGACTGCGGCCATCGGCTGCGAGATCCCAACGCACGGCGCGGTATACGGCACGAAGGGACGAATCGACATTCCGGAGTTCAAGAATCCGACGTATGTGACGGTGTGCACAGCCGGAAAAGAGCCCGAGAGGATTGAACGCCCGTTTGAGGTCAACGGATTTGAATACGAGATCCGCGAGGCGATGGCGTGTGTATGCGCGGGAAAGACGGCAAGCAGCGTCATGACCCCGGAACAGACGATCGCCGTGATGGAAATCATGGATGCGGTTCGCGCCCGGAATGGCCTGCGCTTCCCGTTTGAATAGTGAATGTTTTCGGCGCGCGCTTCCGGAAGGGAAGGGCGCGTCTTTTTGCATTGCGCGCGCCGTATCTTGCCGCAGACGCGCATATTTGGCCTGAAAAAGTGAATATGTTGCGTGTTTGTCATGAAATTAATGCAAATTCAACACTTAAGGAGAAGAAAAATCGACAAAACCGCTTTACCATTTTCGGACATTCTGATATAATGGAGAGCAGATGGCGGCGCTCAGCGTGTGACGCGCCGCAAAACAAAGCATCAAGAAGCCGCAGCGCGGCATAACAAGGAGGCGCAACTTATGAAGGACTATATGGTAAAGGATATCCGCAACATCGCGGTATTGGGACACGGCTCTGAAGGCAAGACCACTCTGGTCGAAGCGATGCTTTATGCAGCCGGCGTCATCGACCGCCAGGGCCGTGTCGAAGATGGCAACACTGTCAGCGACTGGGATCCCGAAGAGATCAAGCGCCATATCTCCATCAGCGCGTCCGTGGCGCCGATTGAAATCCACGGCAAGAAGCTCAACATCATCGACACCCCCGGTTACTTCGATTTCGCGGGCGAAATCCCCGGCCCGCTGGCCGCTGTGGAAGGCGCTGTGCTCGTCATGAGCGCTGTGACCGGCCTCTCCACCGGCTTTGAAAAGGCATGGAACGCGACCGGCAAGAGCGGCGTTGCGCGTATGATCGTCGTCACGCAGGTCGATCGTGAACATATCAACTACCGCAAGGTGCTGGATGACCTGCGCGCCACCTATGGCCACTGCATCATCCCGACCGTTCTGCCTATCGGCGAGGGCACCGCGTTCAAGGGCGTCGTCGACGTTCTGACCGGCAAGGCGTTCATGGGCGCCGGCAAGGACCGCAAGGAAGTGCCGATCCCGGCCGAAATGGAAGCGCTTGTTGAAGAGGCCATCGAGGCCTGCCACGAGGCTGCCGCCTCCACGAGCGAGGATCTGATGGAGAAGTTCTTTGACGAGGGCCGTCTCTCCGAGGACGATATGCTGCGCGGTCTGTCCGCCGGCATCTACGAGGGCAGCATCGTGCCCGTCGTCCCGGTTTCCGCCCTCAACGGCATCGGCGTGCGTCCGCTGCTCTACGAGCTGGCGATGTACATGCCCTCCCCGATGGAGCACACCTATCACGGCATCAACCCGAAGACCAAGTCCATGCATATCCGCCATGCGGACATGTCCGAGAGCTTTACCGCTCAGGTCTTCAAGACCATCGCCGACCCGTTCGTTGGCAAGCTGTCCCTGATCAAGGTCATCTCCGGCGTGCTGACTCCGGCCACCGCGCTGTTTAACGCCAATGTCGATAAGCCCGAGAAGGCTGCCGGCATGTTCATGATCCGCGGCAAGAAGCAGATCCCGGTCGGCATGCTCTGCGCGGGCGACATCGGCGCGCTCTCCAAGCTGCAGTACACCTCCACCGGCGACAGCCTGTGCGAGATCGGCAAGGTTGTCCAGTACGACAGCATCGAGTTCCCGGCTCCGCAGATTTCCATGGCCGTCTACGCGAAGAAGGCGGGCGAGGAAGACAAGGTCTTCTCCGGCCTGAGCCGTCTGTGCGACGAAATGCCGGACGTCGTCGTGGCGAAGGACCCGATGACCACCGAAACCCTCATCAGCGGCCAGGGCGAGCTCGAGCTTGAAATCGTCCGCCAGAAGCTGCTGGGCAAGTTCGGCGCCGACGCCGTGTTTAAGGATCCGAAGATCGCCTACCGCGAGTCCATCCGCAAGACCATCAAGGTGCAGGGCCGCCACAAGAAGCAGTCCGGCGGCCACGGCCAGTTCGGCGATATCTGGGTGGAGTTCTCTCCGGCCGAGCCGGGCGTCGAGTTCGAGTTTGTGGATGAGGTTGTCGGCGGCGCCGTTCCGCGCAACTTCATCCCGTCCGTTGAGAAGGGCCTGCGCGATAACCTGGTCAAGGGCGTCCTCGCCGGCTTCCCGATGACCGGCCTGCGCGCCAAGCTCTACGACGGTTCCTACCATCCGGTCGATTCCTCCGAAATGGCCTTCAAGACCGCTGCGCGCATCGCTTACAAGCAGTGTATCAATGCGTCTCCGGTTCTCCTTGAGCCGATCATGCACGTGGAAGTGTCCGTGCCGGACGAGTACATGGGCGACATCATGGGCGATATGAACAAGCGCCGCGGCCGCATCCTGGGCATGGAGCAGGTCGATGGCAAGCAGCTGATTATCGCTGAAGTGCCGCAGGCTGAGATGTTCAAGTACGCGACCGATCTGCGTTCCATGACGCAGGCGCGCGGCTCCTTCAAGATGAGCTTTGAGCGCTACGAAGAGGTCCCGCAGATGATCGCTGCGAAGATCATCGAGGCGCACAAGGCCGATCTCGAGGACGACGACGATTAATCCGATATCGGAGACCCCGGAGATTTCCGGGGTCTTATCCTGTCAAAAAAAGTATTTTTGACAGGCTGGTGGACGGGGGAACCTTTCCCCAGCCACTGCCACCCCCTGCAGATTTCACTTGAATCCTGCGGATTCCGGCCGTGAAATCTGCAAGGAAACGATTTTTCTTCCGGGAAATGAGATTTCCCTCCATCA
>JAFQOY010000235.1 GCA_017412025.1 Clostridia bacterium
GCAGGGACATTGTCCCTGCACCCATCATGCTGCGCTTTGCGCAGCATAGGGAGTTTTCTTGAAACTGCCGCGAAGCGAACATGGGGTCAAGGGGCGAAGTCCCTTGTCAGGGGGTTGGGGACGACATCCCCAACGTACTCATTGTTCTCATCATTTTATCACAATAGCGCACAAAAGAAAAGAGCGACGTCTCCGCCGCTCTTTGGTTAATCCACGTATTCGACTTTCCTGCTCTTTTCCAGTACAGGCTTTAAGTACTGCCCCGTGTAGCTGTTTTCGCACCGGGCAACCTCCTCAGGCGTGCCTTGACACACCAGCGTGCCGCCGCCGTCGCCGCCCTCCGGACCCAGATCAATCACGTGATCGCAGGCTTTGATCACGTCCAGGTTGTGTTCGATAATGAGAACGCTGTTGCCGCCTTCGGCGAGCCTGCGAAGAACGCCCACAAGGCGCTCGCAATCCGCCATGTGAAGGCCTGTGGTCGGCTCGTCGAGCACATAGAAGGTTTTGCCCGTGCTCGTGCGGCTCAGCTCGGTCGCCAGCTTCACGCGCTGCGCTTCGCCGCCGGAAAGGGTGGTGGAAGGCTGGCCGAGCTTGATATAGCCCAGGCCCACATCGTAAAGGGTCTGCAGCTTGCGGCTGATTCGCGGATAAGCCTCAAAGAAGCTGAGCGCCTCTTCCACAGTCATGTCCAGCACGTCGGCGATGGATTTGCCCTTGTAGGTCACCTCCAGCGTCTCACGGTTATAGCGCCTGCCCTTGCAGACCTCGCAGGGGACATAGATATCCGCCAGGAAGTGCATCTCGATGCGCAGAATACCGTCGCCCGAGCAGCTTTCGCAGCGGCCGCCGCGCACATTGAAGGAGAAGCGGTTCTCCTTGTAGCCGCGCGCTTTGGCCTCCGGCGTGGCGGCGAAGACCTTGCGGATCATGTCGAACAGGCCGGTGTAGGTGGCCGGGTTGCTGCGCGGCGTTCTTCCGATGGGACTCTGATCGATGGCGATCACCTTGTCCAGCTGCTCAAGGCCTGTGATTCCGTCGCTCTCGCCGGGGCGCGTGCGCGCGCGGTTGAGGTCGCGCTGGAGCGTCTTGTAGATGATCTCATTGACCAGCGAGCTCTTGCCGCTGCCGGAAACGCCTGTGACCACGCTCATCACGCCCAGCGGAATGTTCACGTCGATGTTCTTGAGGTTGTGCTCTCTGGCGCCCTTGACGGTCAGCCATCCCGAAGGCGTCTTGCGGCGAACAGGAATGGGAATGCCACGCCGTCCGGAAAGATAGGCGCCGGTGATCGACTCTTCGCAGTTCATGATTTCCTGCGCCGTGCCCTGGGCGATCAGCTGTCCGCCATGTTCGCCTGCCCCCGGGCCGATGTCCACGATCTGGTCGGCGGCCATCATGGTGTCCTCGTCGTGCTCGACGACGATCAGCGTGTTGCCGATATCGCGCAGGTGCTTGAGTGTGCCGATCAGCTGCGCATTGTCGCGCTGATGCAGGCCGATGCTCGGTTCGTCGAGGATATACAGAACGCCTACCAGCGAGGAGCCGATCTGCGTGGCCAGGCGGATGCGCTGCGCTTCGCCGCCAGAGAGCGTGCCTGCGGCACGAGAGAGCGTCAGATATTTCAATCCCACATCGCTGAGGAACCGCAGCCGTGCGTCGATTTCCTTGAGGATCGGCGCGGCAATCATCGCATTCTGCGGGCTGAACATGAGCCCGGCAAAGAAGTCCCGTGCTTTGGCTACAGAGAGATCGGAAACGTCTGCAATGGACTTTCCGCCTACGGTGACCGCCAGAATCTCCGGGCGCAGGCGTTTGCCATGGCAGTCCGGACAGGGGGTTTGAGACATCAGCGCCTCGTAATAGGCCTTGGCGGAGTCGCTCGTCGTTTCGGCGGCGCGGCGCTCCGTCGTGGGGATCACGCCCTCAAATGGCGCGCTGAACGTGTGCCTGTCGCCGTTGGGGCGGGTGTATTCGATTTTGAGCGTTTCGCCCTTGCTGCCATAGAGGATCACGTCGATAGCCTCTTTGGGCAGGTCGCGCAGCGGCGTATCCAGCGAGAAACCGTATTTCTCGCTCAGCGCACTGAAGAACATATGCGACTGCGTACCCGGCTCGCTGCTGGTCCAGCCCATGACGTTGAAGGGATTCTCATTGATCGATTTCGTCCAGTCGGGGATGATCAGGTCGGGGTCGATCTTCATCTGTACGCCCAGACCTGCGCACGTGGAGCATGCGCCGAACGGGCTGTTGAAGGAGAACGACCGCGGAGCGAGTTCCTCCATGGAGACGCCGCAATCCGGGCAGGCGAGGTTCTGAGAAAAGAGCAGCTCGTACTCGCCCGGGCCGATGTCGGCGGTGACCACGCCGCCGGAGAGAGAGAGAGCCGTTTCCAGCGAGTCCGTCAGGCGGCCGCGGATGTCCTCGCGAAGGATCAGACGATCGACGACGACCTCAATCGTGTGTTTTTTCTGCTTGTTCAGGGCGGGAACATCGGAGACGTCGTGGAGCTCTCCATCCACGCGGACGCGGACAAAGCCCTGCTTGCCGATCCCCTCGATTACCTTGACATGCTCGCCCTTTTTGGCGCGGATCACAGGCGCAAGCAGCTGAACGCGCGTGCGCTCGGGCAGAGCCAGCA
>JAFQOY010000236.1 GCA_017412025.1 Clostridia bacterium
ATTCCATGCGCCTTAAAAAAAGCTGCTGTTACTGTGGTTGCTTCAATATTGAAGCCCATCTCATAAAAGCGGCGCACCAGCGGCAGCGCCTCCTCCTTATCTTCATCTGCCAGTGTAACCAAGGTGTGGGAGTCGGAGTGGGAGTCGGAGTGGGAGTCGGGGTAGGAGTCGGAGTGGGGGTCGGGGTAGGAGTCGGGGTAGGAGTCGGAGTAGGAGTCGGAGTGGGAGTCGGGGTAGGAGTCGGGGTAGGAGTCGGAGTGGGAGTCGGAGTCGGAGTGGGAGTCGGAGTCGGAGTGGGAGTGGGAGTCGGAGTGGGGGTCGGGGTAGGAGTCGGAGTGGGAGTGGGAGTCGGAGTGGGGGTAGGAGTCGGAGTGGGCGTCGGAGTAGGAGTCGGGGTTGCGCTGAGCGTGACAAGGACGGAATCGAGCTGACGGAGCAGATCAGAAACATTGCCCTCGGAAATGCTCAGAAGCATGCTGCCGTCCAGTATCGCGGCGGACAGGCCGGCCGCTTTCTCGCTGGGGGGAACGATCTGCAGGCTGCTTTCGGACTGCAGCAGACCGTCCACATCGACGTCGTTTCCGAAATAAGCGGCGAAGACGTCGCGAAGAGCGTCTGCCTGATTGATCTTGTTAACCGCATCGATCAGATCCTGGCCGCTCGCCTGAGCGCCCGGAATGAACGCGGCGGCTTCCACGCCGTTTTCGCCGCAGACCACAAGCGCTTGGACGGATTCACCGACGCCGGTAAGCGCCGGTTCGGGCGACGGGGAAACCTGAACAGACGCAGGATTAGCGATCTGCTCTTTGAGCTGGGCGAGCGTAAGCGGCACGGGAGTCGGCGTGCTCTCGGCATTGAGTGCGATTTCGCCGGACTGGATGGCGTCCTGAATCGCGGCGACGTCAATCGCCTCGCCGGAAGCGGAACGGAGCAGTGCGCGCAGGACGGCGTCGGAAAGGTCGCTGCCGGGGGCAAGATAGAGCGTTGCGCTGTCGCTGTCGCTCATAAGGCCGCCAAGCGCAGATTCAGAGGCGGATTCCTCCGTGACGTTGCATTTCTGAGCGGCGCGGATCAGCTGGATCAGTTCTTCCTCAGTCAGGCCGCTTTCAGGATCAAAGCGGATGACGAGAGAACCGTCCTCCTGCACATCGGCAGAGAAGATGGTGCTGCCGTCGGCCTGCTGCCCAAGCGCCCTGGCATAAGCCGGGAGCAGATCGGCGACGGTCTTGGCGATCCGGTCGATCTCGTTGCCGTCAAGATCGTACAGAACGATGTCGCCGTTCGTGTCCAGAATCATGACGCCGGGATGGGCCGTATAGACGTAGGAAACGCGGACGAAGGCAAGATCGTTGATTTCACGGACGAGGATGTTCATGCGGCGCGTATTGCCCGGATTTGCAGTACGCGGGAAATATACACGGTGTACCCAGGCGCCGGTATTGCGTACGCGGAGCGTGCGGCTGCCATCCACGCTGACGGAGCCGTAAAGGTAGAAGGAATCCGGGTCGGCCTTGGTGCTGGCGGTCAGGGTCAGCTTCGCGCTGGCCGCGCCGGGGATCAATGCCGGGACGCCGGAAAACGTGTAATCGGCATGCGCGCTGCGCTGCGCGCCGACGCGGGCGACGTCCAGCGTGACGGTGT
Source organism: Clostridia bacterium (assembly GCA_017412025.1). Next base: position 1,642 of record JAFQOY010000236.1, read on the forward strand.
TTTCGCTGCGGACAGCATCGATCATTTCGCGCACATCCGTGGTGGAAAATGCGGCCGCATTGGTTTCCGCCAGCGCGGGACCGTAGTCCTCATGCGCCTGAGCGGAGACCTCGATAGACTCGAGCTGCCAGTAAACCGGCACATCATCGGCCAGCGCGCAGGCGGCAAAAGATACCAGCATGGCGCAAAGCGCGAGGATGCGGAGAATGGACTTCATGACGGGGCTCCTTTCCATGCGGAACACGTGCGGATCCGCATCTCCCGAAGGAAAATTGTTACAGACTATTTATAGCATGAATGGATGAAAAAATCAAGGTGTACACTCAAAAAACCGGGAACTTGTGAAGCGGGCGGGATTACAAAAAGAACTAAATTCAAAAAATGGGGCTAGTCAGGTGTGTGGATTTAAGCTATAATGTTGTCAGAAGAATAAAAACTGAAAGGGAGGGATTGACCGTGATCCAGATTATCTTTGGCAAGAAGGGTTCCGGCAAGACCAAGCGTATTTTGGATATGGCTAACGCTTCCATCAAGGAAGCGAAGGGTAATGTGCTCTTTGTGGACGACGATAAGAGCTACACCCTCAGCCTCAAGCCGCAGGTTCGTTTCGTTGACGCGAGCGAGTATTCCGTGAAGGGACAGGATTCCTTCTATGGCTTCCTGGCCGGCATTCTCGCGGGCAACTATGATATCAGCGTGATTTACGTGGACGCGTTCCTCAAGCTTGCCAATGCGAATGCGCAGGAGCTCGTCGGCTTCTTTGCCAAGCTCGAAACGCTCGTTGCGAATGCGGGCTGTGACATGATCATCAGCTTCAGCGATGACGCCGCCAACGTGCCGGAGAGCATCCGTAAGTATCAGATCTGATCAATTCAGTATGGTTAACCGCTTCCTTGTCTATTGACGGGGAGGCGGTTTTCTTGTATGATAGGATAATATCGATCCCGCTTCAGTGCGGTATCATATGAAATTCTTAATGGATGCGGCGGACGTCAGTCTGCCGATGGAGGGATCCCTATGCAGATGCTTTCTACCCGCGGCGCTGCCGCTGTTCAGCCTTCGATGGCGATTCTTCGTGGCCTTGCGCCCGACGGCGGACTGTATGTGCCGGCGCAGTATCCGTCTTTTTCTGCGGAGGAAATCCGCGCGCTCGCGCCGATGACCTACCAGCAGCGCGCGGCATGCGTGCTTGAGCGCTTCCTGCCGGATTTTACCCGGGAGGAGCTCAAGCAGGCGATTGCAGGCGCATACGGCAGCGGATTTGACTGTGATGCGATTGCGCCGACGGTTCGCGTGGGGGAGCGTGCGTATGCGCTGGAGCTGTGGCATGGACCGACGCTCGCCTTCAAGGACATGGCGCTGCAGCTGCTGCCGTATCTGCTGACGATGAGCGGCAAGAAGCACGGCGAAGAGCGCGAGGTGTTCATCCTTGTGGCGACCAGCGGCGATACCGGCAAGGCGGCGCTGGAGGGCTTCCTTGACGTGCCGGGGACGCGCTGCTGTGTGTTTTATCCGAAGGACGGCGTATCTCAGGCGCAGCGCCTGCAGATGGTGACCACCGGCGGCAGCAACACGCATGTCATCGCCGTCAACGGCAATTTTGACGATGCGCAGACCGGCGTGAAGAAGATCTTCTCGGATCCGCAGTTTGCCAAAGAGATGGATGCGCAGGGCCGCGTACTCTCCTCTGCCAACTCCATCAACTTTGGCCGTCTTGTGCCGCAGGTGGTGTATTACTTCTCCGCCTATGCCGATCTGCTGGCGCAGGGCGCGATTGAGATGGGCGACAAGGTCAATTTCTGTGTGCCGACCGGCAACTTCGGCGATATTCTCGCGGCGGATTACGCCGCCAAGGCCGGTCTGCCGGTGGGCAGGCTGATCTGCGCGAGCAACGAAAACAACGTCCTGACGGATTTTATCCATACCGGCAGGTACGATATCAGCGGCCGCTCGTTCTTCAAGACGATTTCCCCGTCGATGGACATCCTCATCTCCTCCAACCTGGAGCGCCTGCTCTTTGACCTGTGCGGATGCGACGGCGCGAAGGTGGCGGATCTGATGGCGCAGCTGAAGGAGACCGGCGCATACCAGATCGACGATGACATGCTTGCAAAGCTTCAGGCACGCTATGCGGCGGGCTATGTAAACGAGGAAGGCATCCGCGCGGAGATCGCCCGTACGCTTGCGGAGGAAGGCTATCTGATGGATACGCATACGGCTGTCGCTTCCGCCGTCCTGCGCGAGTATGTGGAAAAGACCGGCGACAGCGCGCCCAGCGTCATTGTCTCCACGGCCAGCCCGTACAAGTTTGGCGCTTCCGTGCTGGAGGCGATTGCCGGTGAGGCCGCTGTGAAGGGCAGGGACGACTTTGCATGCTGTGCGCTGCTGAGTGAAATGACGAAGACGAAGGTTCCCTCTCAGATTGCGGATCTGCCCGCGATGGCGGTGCGCCACAGCGCCGTGTGCGAAAAGGACGGAATGGCGCAGGCTGTTTTGAACGCGGTGAAATAAGCGGCAGAATCCGGCATGAGGCTGCGATTCAGAGATTATGGGCATAACAAATGAGCGGGCGGCCAGACGGCCGCCCGCGTTTGCGTGGTTCAGATTTCGTATTCGCTCTGCGTCGGCGCATAGTCCGAGCGATAGGCGATGATCTTTTGAAAATGGTTCTTCGCGGCGATGGAGAGCATCTCCTCCTGCGTGCAGTGGATGGCGTAGCGCAGCATGCGCGCATGGCCGGAATGCATCAGCGAGGCGGCGTAGGTGCCGGGCTCTACGGTGCCTGTCATGAACACGCGCGCGCCGCAGATGAGCAGCTGGTGCAGCAGAGAGAGGGACGACTGCCGGTCGAGCTGGGGATCGCTGATGAAGTACACGCCCAGCGCGACAAATTCCTCGGGAATCGGCCGCACGAAGACGTCGGCAAGGATTTCGCTCGCCTCAGGCTTGACCCACATGGCGGTGGCGTCCAGCTGTGCGAGTTCGCGCAGAAGAGGTTCGTCTGCAAATACGTCGACCTCCGGCAGGCGCTCCTTGATGCAGGAGATGACGCCAAGCCCGCGGCCATAGGTGGGAACGGGCAGCAGAACGGGCCTTCCGTCGTCGATTGCCTCTTTGACGGCGGAAACCAGCGCGCCGAGCTGTTCCTCGCGCGTGCTGGCGGATTGCGTGCCGTAGTCGCAGTCCAGTACGGCGACGTCGGCGTGTATGCCGCAGATGGCGTCCGTTTCGTGGATGCGGGCGGCGGGATAATAATCGCCGGAGAAGAGGATGGACTTTTTATCGTCGCGGATGCGGAACCATGCGCTGCCCAGGCAGTGACCGCTGCGGCCCCAGATCAGATGAATACCTCCGGGAAGCTCGGTTTCGCTCAGCGGGAGACAGAGCCCCTCCAGGATAATGGGATCGTCGACGGTCACGCTCAGCTGCTGCGCCGTCTCGGCGGACATGACGACGCGGCCGGTAAAGCCGCTGCTCAGCAGATGAAGAAGGCCGCCCGCCTGGTTTTCGTGTGAATGCGTCAGAAAGAGGTAGCGGGCGGAACGGATCTGCTCGCCGGTCAGATGCGGAAGCTCGTCCCCGTCGTAGCTGCGCTGATAGCCGCAGTCAACGATAAACGACGCACTGCTGCCCTGAACATAATAGCAGTGGCGCTGCTGATAACAGGGATTGCCGGTCAGATACAGCTTCATAGGATACCTCCTTGATATCATGGCGATAGGCGGCAGGATGGCAAAGACGCGCCTTAAGACGGCTTTGCGCAGCGCTGCGTGCATACCGGAAGATGTGCGCAGAAAAAGAGTAGGATTAGTATAGTACAAAACGGAAATGCCGTAAACCCGTGAAAAACACTGAACGGCGGATTTGTCGGATAATTGACAAATAGCGGATGTTTTCGTGTAAAAACGGACCATTTTTCTCTTTCGCTGAAGGCGTCATCCATGGTAAAATAACAGGGAGATATGCTGATGTGCACCGCGGGAAGAAAATGCCGACGCAGTGCGTCTTTAGGGCAGAGGAAAAAATAACCTGGTGCGCAATGGCTGCAGCAGGATGAGGTGAGAATATGAAGAACCATTGGATCAGATATATGCTGGCCTTTGCGGTGATGATGATGATTGGCTCCGGCGCGCTTGCGCAGAGCGCCGTGGTCAACAACGGGAGCGACCCGGGCAGCAGGCTGAATCTGCGCAGCGCCCCCGAGAAGGATGCGTCGTCGCTGGGCCGGTTTTTAAGCGGCACAAGGGTGGAGATCATAGCGGACGCAGGCGACGGCTGGGCGGAGGTGATCATCGGAGGCGGGCGCAGCAGCGTTCATGGCTATATGATGAGGCAGTACCTTGACGGCAGCGCTGATGTGGACGCGAGGGAAAAGCGTCAGGTGGTTTCTCCCTACGGCACGCAGTCGGTTGTGCTGAGAGACAGGGCCTCCAACTCCTACGACGCCGTGATGATGCTGCAGGTTGGCGAGAGCGTGACGCTCATTGGCGCATCTGGCGATTTCTGCTATGTGCAGACGGCGGATTTGTCGGTGGGCTGTCTGCTGAAAAACGAATTGAAATGAGTAGTAATCGATACAAATAGGGATCGAATTCAAAAACGGCTGGTGTTATACCGGCTGTTTTTAGTTTTACAAAGCAGAGGATAGTGGAATCAATTTGATTTATAGAGGTATTATGATTGAGATGCGTCAACAGATTTAGAATTTTTGAGGTACAATACATAGGTAACACAAAAGAATAGAAAAAGAGAATCCCCGTGGTAAGATAGAAGCGCCAACAACCAACCACCACAGAGAGGTTCTCCATAGACAGAATAACACGGGAAATATACCGTCGTCAACGTATTTTGAAGTGGGTAGATAAGCACGGTGTAACATCAGCATCAATTCGATATAAAGTAAGTTGAAAGACGGTGCATAGGTGGAAAGCGCGGTATGATGGAAGCATTGAGAGACTGAAGGATTTGCCTCGCACACCACATAGGATACCCAGAAAGCAAACACATGGTGAGGTTAAGCTCGTAAAACGGTATGTGAAAAAGTACAAAGGGATTGAAATGGGAATAGAGTATCATCGCATCCGAATAGCCCCTACGTCATAATGGAAAGGTGGAACGTCAGCATAGAACCGATGAATTACGGTTCTATAAGCACATGCGGATGTATGATCTTGAAGATGGACGCAGGCAGCTGGCTGTTTATCAGCGTGAGTCAAATAACCGCATCATGACATGTTTGGGAATGAAATCGCCGAATCAGGTGCTTGAAATGTATCGTGGCATCATGTGGTAAACAAGGCCATCCGGCTCAATGAGCCGGATAGCCACTACTCATTATACAGGTCTTACCACAGTCAAGGTCGGGTTGTATTTACTTCGCAAATCTCCACCCTTCCCATGACTGTTCTCTTCTTCGTTAATGTGTAACCTATGCTTGATTCTCTTACAGAATATAGCACATTCAAGCGTTGAAACATATTGTCTTTCTTCATCATCTGTTGTATAATGAGAACAATTAATTCTTCTTTTTACAAGGAGATTGTGAATATGACAGATAAACACTACAATATCTTTATCTCCTATAGGCGCAAAGGCGGCGATATGCTCGCCAATTTGTTGTACACGAGACTAAAAGCAGATGGATATGCTCCTTTCTTTGATATAGAGACACTTAGAAGCGGAAAGTTCAACGAACAGTTATATGAAAGAATAGCAGAATGTAATGATTTCATTATAGTTTTGCCTCCTAGGGCTTTAGAGCGTTGTATGCACGATGACGATTGGGTTAGATTAGAAATTGCAAAAGCACTGCAACTCAGAAAAAACATCATCCCCATTTTGATGAAGGGTTTTGTGTTTCCAGACAACTTACCTGAGGATATTTCTGAGATTCGGCTATATCACGGAATAACTGCGAACTCAGAATACTTTGATGCCACTTATGATCGTCTGAAAAAACTGCTGATCAGCCTCCAATCAAATATTCATTTGGACATGGAACAGAAAGCAGAATTAAACTATTTCCCAAAGCTGCTGAATAGCGTCTATGATTCTTTGGTAGGATTCCGTGAAGCGCTTCGCGAAGGTGATCAGAATCGGTATAATGTTGCTCTCTCTTCGCTCCAGCAGGTCATGCAAAAGCTTTTTCTCTATTCCGAAAAGAATCAGTATTTAGAACCAGTATTTTCAGAACGCGCTAAGCGTATTCTCTGTGTTTTTAATCAATTTGTTGATGACTATAACAAATTTAGCTCTTTTCCCCCAGTGACACGGATGTCTTCTGAAGCACAGCAATATGCGCTTATAGCTGAAAAAAGCTTTAATGATTTATTATTGCTGGTCATCAAGTCGCTCTCGGAAATCACAAAAACATGTGACGATTAACCAATGTCATCAAGATAATGACATGAACGAAGAAGAGAAGGAATGTAACGAGAAAAAACTCGGTATAGTCCTCAGACCATCGATAAAGGGGTTGTCAAGCTAAAGCTTGGCGACTCCTTTTTTGTGCTCAGCGTATTTTTAGAAGTAAAGATGGATTTTTGCTGTTTAGAGGGATTGCAAAGATAAGGTACAATAAATTGCGCAAATTGAAAAAGACATAGTTTGCAAGCCCTGGTAGAATGAAAGTTGCGAGCGACCATTCTGAAAGGAGAGCAAACTATGCCTGAGAAGATTGTACAACTGAATGAAGAAGTAATCAAGGGTCAACTGAAAGAACTTGTACGCGGAAGTGTAGAAGAAACGCTGAACGGCTTGCTGGAAGCCGAGGCAGAAAAGCTCACGCATGCCGGACGTTATGAGAGAA
>JAFQOY010000237.1 GCA_017412025.1 Clostridia bacterium
CGGATGAGCTCCACGCGGTGCGCATGCGTATCCCATGCATAGACGCGGCCCGTGTCGTTCATCATTTCGCTAAGCACGGCGGTCTTTCCGCCCGGCGCGGCGCAGGCGTCCAGCACCGTCTGGCCCGGCTTTGCGCCGACCATGCGCGCCGCGATCACGGAGCTTTCGCCCTGAATGGTGAACAGGCCGTTCTGGAACGCGCGCATGCGGGTCATGTCGCCCGCGGCATGCACCTTGTAGGTGCCCGGCACGATGCCCTCGCTGAACTCGATTTCATCGTCGGCAAGCAGCGCGCGCAGGCGCGTATCGTCGCAGCGCAGATAATTGACGCGGATGGTGATATCGCGGTTCTTCGGGCGATAGCGCAGGATCTCCAGCGCATCGTGCTCGCCGAACTCGTCGATAAGCATCTGCGCCAGCTCCACCGGCGCGCTGAACATGATGGACAGGTACTTCGCCGGATCCTCCTGCGGCTTGGGCCACACGACGTTATCCTTGCCGCGGATCATGTTGCGCAGCACGGCGTTGACAAGGCCGGTAAAGCCCTCAAAGCCCATCGCGCGCGCGAGGCTGACGGACTCGTCGACCGCCGCCATATCCGGCACGCGGTCCAGATAGAACAGCTGATAAGCGCCCATGCGCAGGATCTCGCGGATCGCAGGCTCGATCTCCTTTTCACCCTCGAGGAACTGGTCGATGCGCCAGTCGAGGGTGATGCGGTTTTCCAGCGTGCCGTAGACCAGCTGCGTGGTGAACGCGCGGTCGCGGCGGCCGAAGGCGGCCTGCGCCAGGCGCTTGTCAAGCGCCAGAGAGGCGTACGCGTCGCTGCGGCCCACGTCCAGCAGCGTTTCAAGCGCCACGCGGCGCGGCGCGAGGTTCATCGGGCGGTCTTTTTTCACCGCGCGGTCCGTCTTCGGGCCGTGCAGGCGCTTTTCGCCCGCGGGCGCGTGGTCGTGCTTCGGCGGGAACGGCTTGCGTCCGCCGTAAGCGGGACGGCCGGCATGGGGCGCAAACGCCCGCTTTTCGCCCGCTGCAGCGCGATCCCCGCGCGGGGTAAACTCCTTCTTTTCGCCAAGGGAGGGACGGTCTGCGCGCGGCGCAAACTCCTTCTTCTCGCCAAACGCGCTCTTCTCCGCGCGCGGCTTGTATCCGCGCTTCTCACCTGCGCCCGGCTTGCGGTCAAACTTCTGATCAAACTTCTTTCCGCCGCTGCGGAATCCGCCGTCGCGGCCTCTGTTATCCGACATGCTTTACGCCTTTCCCAGGCAAACGCCTGTATCCATCGTGTGCCCGCGCAGGTAATCCCTCGCGTTCATGCGCTTTGCGCCGGGCATCTGAATCTGCTTCAGTTCCACATCACAGTCGCCGCAGGAGACGACAAGCCCCTCTTTGGCGTTGGCGGCGATCACCTGCCCGGGTTCCCCCGCCGGCGCGCCGGAGCGCCTCTCCAGCTCAAACACCTTGATCGTCTGCCCGTCAAGCGTGGTAAACGCGCCGGGCCACGGCGTCGTGCCGCGCACAAGGCAGTCGATCTCTGCGGCAGACCTTTGCCAGTCGATCCGCCCGAGCTCCTTGTCCATCTTCGGCTCGTACGTCGCCTTTTCATGGTCCTGCGGGATGCGCACGAGCGTGCCGTTTTCAAGCTCGCGCAGCGTGCGGATGAGCAGCTGCGCGCCCATCTGCGCGAGGCGGTCACAGAGCTCGCCCGCATTTTCCTTTTCGCCGATTTCGGTCTCTTCCTTCAGCAGGATATCGCCGGTATCCATGCCCCTGTCGGTGAACATGGTCGTCACGCCCGTCACCCTGTCGCCCTTGATGATGCTCCAGTTGATCGGCGCGCTGCCGCGGTGCAGGGGCAGCAGCGAGGAGTGGACGTTGATGGTGCCCAGCGTCGGGATATCAAGGATCTCCTGGGAGAGCAGCTGGCCAAACGCCGCCGTGATGCACAGATCCGGCGCGAGGGACCTGAGCGCCGCTACGCCCTCAGGGCTCTTGATTTTTTCCGGCTGAAAGACGGGAATGCCCGCCGCGGCAAACTCCTTCACCGGGCACGCGGCCAGCTTGTGTCCGCGACCCTTCGGCCTGTCCGGCTGACAGAAGACGCCGACGATGTTATACCCATTGTCCATCAGCGCCTTCAGCGACGGCACGGCGAAATCCGGCGTGCCCATGAACACGATTCTCACTCTTCTTCGCCCTCTTCTTCTTCCTCGTCCGCAAAGATCTCGCGGTACATCTTGTCCACGTACAAAACGCCGTCAAGGTGATCCGTCTCGTGCATGATGCAGCGCGCCAGCAGCTCGTCCGCTTCAATCTCATACCATTCGCCGTGCCTGTCCTGGAAGCGGGCACGCACGATCATCGGGCGCTTGACCATGCCGCGGCGGCCAGGCACGGACAGGCAACCCTCCGGCCCGTCCTGCTCGCCCTCGGTCGAGATGATCTCCGGATTGATCATCTCGATGAGGCCGTCTCCGCAGTCCATCACGACCACGCGCCGAAGCACCGCCACCTGCGGCGCGGCAAGGCCCACGCCGTTCGTGTGATACATGGTCTCGGCCATATCGTCAAGCAGCTTATGCAGCTTCTCGTCAAAATTATCCACCGGACGGCTCTTCTTGCGCAGCAGCTCGTCCTCAATATACACCATCTTGCGAAGCGCCATGATTCACTCTCTCCTTCACATTTCCATACACACATTTTCATGCATGTCAAGCGCCTGCCATCCCCCGAAGGGCACAACTGGACACAATACTCCATAATCTATTACATTATAATCGATACGGGATCAAATTGGAATAGTGGAAATGCATAGAAAAAGCGCATTCCGCTTTAAGGAATGCGCTTGATTGCCGGTATCGTCCCTGTTTTATGCTTTGCTGCCGTCCGCAGACCGCGCCCGCAGCACATTGGCCGTCATCAGCAGCACAAACAGCAGCATGCCGCCGTAGCACATCGCATAATGCTGCGGCTGCGTGAGCACGTCCATGGAAAACGACGCGAGGATAGCGATCTTGTATTCCACCGCAAATTCCAGCACCACCACGCCGCCAAGGCACAGCGCGTGAAGGAGCAGCGCGAGCGCCTTTTGGACCGGCCGCCGCGCAGAGCGCGCCAGCGCAAGGAGCAGCAGGCCGGTGACGATCACCGCGCTGATGAGCTGCATCGTGCGGACAAAGCCGCCGAAGCAGCGCATGAAATTGTCCCTGCGCAGGCTCTCAAACCAGATCTGCATGCCGGCATACAGCAGCAGCGCCAGCGAGGCCTGCCGCCCCTGCGCCGCTTCCCGGCGGCCAAGCAGCGCAGCCGCAGCGCCCAGCGCATATGCGCCCTCGAGCATAAACAGCGCCAGATACCACACGTCCCACTCCGGATCATACATGCTCAGCGGGAAAAAGCAAAGCGCCGGGTTTTCCACATCCAGGCTGAAGCCCTGCCCTGCCGCGCCCTCGGCAAAGCGCACAAACGCGATCACGATCAGCCCTGCGGGCGCAAGCGCGTCCAGCACGGACAGAAAACGCCGCCCCGTCAGCTTCGCCGCCGCAGCGCATGCCAGCACAAAGCCCGCCATGCCGCCATAGAGCGCAAAGCCGCCGTATGTCAGATCCAGCAGCAGCGCCGGGTTTTCCGCCAGGCGGTACAGATTCGGCGCATCCGCCAGGCAATACAGCGCATGCGCGCCATATACGCACAGCGGCAGCGCCAGCAGCGCAGACAGACCGACGGCGCGGAAAGCCTCCGCCCTTGCCGCGCCCTGCCGCCCGAAAGACAGCACGCCCGCCGCAGCGCCCAGCAAAACGCCGGCTGCAAGGCAGATCAGGCTTGCCGCAGACCATCCCTCTACAAGCAGATTCATCACGGCTCCTCTCCCGACGCGTCAATCGAAGCAAAATACAGGATATCGCAGATCTGGCGGACGTCGCGGTTGGCGTTGATCTTCTTGCCGTTGAAGACCACGTTGCAGCTTCCGCCGCCGTCCAGGTTGTACGCCACGCGGATATGATCGCACCGGCTGAGCATCATGTTGGCAAACGTGCTGAGCGTCATGCCCCTTTTCGGCTGCGTCGAGCCGTCGCACTGGAAGATCATGTACGTCAGCTCGTCCACCTGCGCCACGGCAATGCGCTGCGCCTTGTCGTCCGCCTGCCACATCCACTGGTCAAACTCCTGCTTCTGGCCATCGAGCACCAGCACCGGGCCGAAGGTGAAGGAATTGACCACAAAGCGCCCCTGCGCGGCCAGCTCGTCCTCCTTCGCCTGCGCGCTCTCCTCCGTTGCATATCTGACCGTATGGAAATCGCCCATGTTGTCGATCATCAGCACGTCGTATCTGCCCGCCGCCTTGTCCTGCAGGCGCTTGCGCGCGGGATAGCACTGGCGGATCGTATAGCCAAAGGCATTCTGCTTGAAGAAATCGCCGTTAACCGCCAGCACTGCATTCGCCTTTTTGCCCATCAGCGCCGCCTTGACCATCTCCTGATCGTCAAACCGGGCGGAGGATTTTGCCGTGCGGATCTGCGAGGGATCCGCGATCTTCACCGTCGCCTGAATGCAGTTGACATTGTTATACTGGAACCGCTCAAGCGCCACATGGAGCGACTCGTCCCGGTATTCCGTGTCTGAAATGAAGTTTTCCTGCCTCAGCTCATAGCCGTATGCCGTATCGTCGTCAAGCGGAAGCGGCTTGAGCTCCGCCAGCGCGCCGCAGGCGAAAAGCCCCGTCATCAGCAGCGCAAAGAGCAGACA
>JAFQOY010000238.1 GCA_017412025.1 Clostridia bacterium
ATCAGAACCATCAAGCCGTCTGATGAGATTCTGTACACCTACGATGAATCGCTGCCCAGAGGATCCAGGCAGGCGGGCAGGAAGAAGCGCACGGGCTACGTTGTGGATACATACAAGGTATACAGGGACGCAAGCGGCGCGGAAATTGACCGCGAAAAGCTGTGGACGACGACCTACCGCGCGACGCAGGATGAAATCCTCTTCAACGACGGCAGCCAGCAAAAGGATACGGAGGGCTGAGAAGGAGCATGAGAAAGGGCGATGCACGCCGGAGCGAGCTGCTTGCGGTGGCGGAGCGTCTCTTTTATACAAAGGGATATGAGAAGACGTCGGTTCAGGATATCATCGACGAAATGGGTTTTTCCAAGGGCGGCTTCTATCACCATTTTGACGGCAAGCTGGAGGTGCTGGAGGCTATCTGCGAGCAGCGCTCCAGGGAGAGCGGAGAGCAGGCGGCCGCGGCTGCGGCCTGCGAAGGAACGGCCTGCGGGCAGCTGAATGCGGTGTTCCGCGCGTCGGAGATGCTGACAAACGGCCATCCGGGCTTTGTCGCGCTGCTGCTGCAGGTGGCCTATCGCGAGGATGGCGCGCTGATGCGCGAGAAAATGAAGAAGAGCCAGATGGACAGCCTTCTGCCGGTGCTCGTGCAGATCATGGAGCAAGGCGTGGCCGGGCAGGAATTCCATGTGCCGGACGCCGAGGGCAGCGCGCAGATGCTGCTGCGCATGCATCTGATGTTTACAGACGAGATTGCATTTCTCCTCAATCAGGAGGACAGCGAAGAGCGGATCACGGATGCGGCTGTGCGCAAGCTGAACCTGTATCGTACGGCGATGGAGCGCATGCTGCTGGCGCCCTTTGGCTCCATAGAGCTGATGGATGCAAGGGATCTGCAGCTGCTGGTGCAGCGCGTGCTCAGGGAGAGGCTGCGCCGCAGGGCCGACGCGCTGCTGGGCGGCAAAGCGTGACCGGTCAGCGTCCCAAAAGGAGAATAAGGCAGCGCGAAGCTGCATGATGACGGCGTCCGGCTTGTGCGGCGGACGCCGCCCGCGCGTTTTGGGCGTGCGCGGATGGAATACGCGGGCGGAATGGACGGAGGCGGCAGTTTAAGGCATATTGCGCCGCCGCAGCGGATAATATTTGAAAGCCGTCAAGAATACCGGCTCGCTCCGGAATGATGTTGACAACGGATACATTCGTATATATAATAAAGCGGCATTTGTTTATGCCGTCATCGACGATTCTGAAGGAGAATAGTGAAATGCTGAAAAAATACTTGCTTTGTGCGCTGGTGTCCATGGTGCCGCTGATCGAGCTGCGCGGAGGCGTGCCGATTGCGGTGGGCATGGGGCTGCCGTATTTCAAAGCGCTGATTGTCTGCGTGATTGCGAATATGCTGCCGGTACCGGTTATTTATTTCTTTGCCCGCAAGGTGCTGGAGTGGGGCAGGGATAAAAAGTACATCGGCAAATTCTTTACCTACTGCATTGACAAGGGCGAACGCGGCGGCCGCAAGCTGACCGAAAAGGCCGGCGAGCGCGGTCTGTTCGTGGCGCTGATGCTCTTTGTGGGCATTCCTCTTCCGGGTACCGGCGCCTGGACGGGAACGCTTGCGGCTTCCTTCCTGAACATGGGCATCAGGACGACCTCTCTGGCGGTGTCCTGCGGCGTTGTGATTGCAGGAATCATCATGGGCGTAGCGAGCACCGGCGTGCTGAGCATCTTTGGCCTGTAAGGAGAGCGGATTATGAAGAAAAATGGACTGCTGAAAGGATTGATCCTTGCGCTGCAGGGAGCGATTGTCGGCACGGGCGCGATCCTGCCGGGCGTCAGCGGCGGCGTGCTTTGCGTTGCATTTGGCATCTATGAGCCGATGATGGCGCTGCTTTCGCATCCGCTGAAGTCGTTCAAGGTATATTACAGGATGTTTATTCCGTTCCTGATTGGCTGGCTGCTGGGCTTCACGCTCCTGGCCAATGTGGTGGAGGCGATGTTCAATGCATCCGCGTCGGTGGCGCTGATGCTGTTTTTCGGCCTGATCTGCGGCACGCTGCCGGAACTGATCAAGGAGTCGGAGCGCAGCGACGCCCACCGCAGCTGGACGCCGTTTGTGCTCTCGCTTTCGCTGGCGTATTTCCTGTTCTGCCTGCTCGAGCGCGGCACGGCGGCGCAGGTGCAGACCAGCGCGATCAGCTTTGTGATCTGCGGCCTCGTCTGGGGTCTGAGCCTGATCATTCCGGGCCTGAGCTCATCCTCCGTGCTGCTGTACATGGGCCTGTATGAGCCGATGACGGCGGGCATTGCCGCGCTGGATTTTTCCGTGATTCTGCCGCTGCTGCTGGGCCTGGCGATCACGGTGATCACGCTGGCGCGCTTTGTGAACAATCTCTTTGAAAAGCACTACGCGCTGGTGTCCCGGTTCATTCTGGGCTTTGTGATTGCTTCCTCCCTCAAGATTGTGCCGACGGAGTTTGCGGGAGCAGGCTCGCTGATTCTCTCGCTGGTTTGCTTTGCGGCTGGCTTTGCGGTGGCGCGCTATATGGACTGCGCCAAGGCGAAGCAGCAGGGCGCGCAGCAGTAAAAAGAAAACGATAAAACACCGGCGACTGAAGCATGGAAGCGCTTCAGTCGCCGGTGTTTGCTTTGCCGGTTGCTATTTGTCGTTATCCAGAATGTATTCGTTCGGCCGCGGACCGCCGACGAGCTTTTTATCCCACAGACCATACTGATCCGTGTTGCGCAGCGCGGCGAGCATGTAATCCTTGAGGTTGGGATAATCTTTGGAGAGCGTGCGGATGAGCTCCTTGATCTCTTCCCGCTTGGAATACCCGTCTGCGGGGCAGGGGTTTTTGACAACGGGCAGTTCGAGCACCCTGGTCATGTGCTTGACGTGCTTTTCCGGCACGTAGATCATCGGCCGGATGACGGTCAGATCCCTGCGGGAGAGATAGGTGTTGGGGTGGAAGGTATGCAGGCGCCCTTCAAAAAGCAGGCTCATGAGCAGCGTCTCGATCGCGTCGTCGCGATGATGGCCGAGCGCAACCTTGCTGCAGCCGAGCTGCTTGGCGGCGTCATTGAGCGCGCCGCGGCGCATCTTTGCGCAGAGCGCGCAGGGGTTGGTCTCCTTGCGCACGTCAAAGATGACATGCGCGATTTCTGTTTCGATGACGGTGTAGGGGACGTCGATTTTTTTACACAGCGCCTCAATGCCCGATATGTCAAACGGCTCAAGACCGAGCTTGAGCGTGATGGCCTGAAGCGTGAAGTCCTTCCCAGAAAACTTGCGGTAAAGTGAAAGGGCGTAGAGCAGCAGCAGGCTGTCCTTGCCGCCGGAGACGCCTACGGCGATACGGTCGCCCGGGGCAATCATTTCAAAATCGGTGTCCGCCTTGCGGACGCAGCCAAGCACGGTCTTCATGCGATCCCTCCAGTCAGTCAAACAGAGGTAGTATACAGAATGAAGCGGGAAAAGTCAATTGGAAACCGCACAGGATCGGAAGGGCGAAGGACAGGAAAAGAAATCCGGCACAGAAATCCAGCGCGTGAATTCCCAAAGTAAACGCCACAGTGGGAAAAGGGTGGAATTTACTATGGGAAAAGATGGCGTTTAGTATGGGAACGCAAGGGAATGACGACAAAAATGAAAGGGATACTGCACAAAAGGGTACATCAAACAAAGCCTGAGGAAGGAATTCCCAGACTAAATGCAGTATAGAGTGGCATTTACCCTCGGAGAGAATTTTTCAGAAGCAAAGGAGACTGAATTACTTTTCGAGGTTCAATGAAGGAGATCCCCAGTGCATGGGCAAGC
>JAFQOY010000239.1 GCA_017412025.1 Clostridia bacterium
GCTGCCGATGGTGATCATGACGGCGGAAGAGGAGATCGATACGGACGACGTGCCCGTTGAGATCGTGATATCCGCTTACGGCAGCGAGCCGCTGCGCAGCCATGCGCGCGCGCATATCCGCGGCGCATCCACACTCAGCCACGAGAAGAAGAGCTACAAGGTGGAATTTACCAGAGAGGCGGACGGCAGAAGGAAAGCTGTGCGCAGCGTGCCGGGCTTTTATGCCATGGAGGCCGTCAATCTCAACCCCATGGTGCACGACGAGCTGCTTGTGCGCGAAAAGCTCAGCTGGGATCTGTATGAAAGCCTGGTTCCGCATGACGAGCCCTTCGGCGCAAGGATGACGCAGTATGCAGAGGTATTCCTCAACGGAAGCTACCGGGGTATCTATCTGATGGTCGAGCCGATGAACTGCGCGGAGGAGCTGGCCAAGGACGGCACGCGCGCCATGACGGACAGCGTATACCGCACGGCGGTGCTCAGCTTCTCGCGCGACAGGGCATATGTCAATCATCCCTACCGCGCGAACACGGGCTATGAGCTGTACCATCACCCGGCTGCAGGGACGGAGGACGCTTTTAAGCTTCTTCAGCCGTGGATCGACCTCAACCGGACGAAGGACGACGGGGATTTTATAAGGAAAGGGCTTGCCTGCGTGGATATGCAATCGCTGGTCAGGTTCGATCTGTTCATTCAGGCGGCGGCGATGACGGACAACGTGTTCAACAACATGTACATCATCGCCCATCCGCAGGCGGGCGGCGTGCAGTATACCTTCGCGCCCTGGGATATGGATATGACCTGGGGCCGCAAGAAGGCGGAATGCGGCGAAAACTTTGAAAACTGGATATTCTTCCCCGTCGCGGACAGGATGATCAACCTGGATGCGGGCGGGCAATTGAGAAGCCTTGTGGCCGACACGTGGGCGCAGATGCGCGCCTCGGTATTCAATATCGAAACGATTGAGCGGAAGATGGAGGAATACACCTTCCTGCTGGGCGAAACGGGCGCCTGGGCGCGCAATGCGGAAAAATGGAACTTTGATACGTATTATCCGGATCTGTACAACATGATCGTCTTTACGGAGCTCCGCCTTGCCGTGATGGATCAGGCGATTGAGGCGATCGCCTCCGGCGGCGAAGAGAGCATCCCGTTCCTGGCGGCGACGCAGTATGAGGGGAAGAGCACGCCGATTGTCGCGCAGTGACCGGCGGATTGAAGGAAAAACGCGCTCTTTCCTGCTAAATTTAAAGAAAAATTAATAATTCGGATTGACAGCATCAAAAGAAAATGGTATGATAACGATGTTTGCTGTGCATTATGTCTGTATGCAGACGGAGCACAGAAGACAATGAAAGGGAGTCAGAAATTTATGCATGAAGCTCTTGCCGACGTCGACAAACGGGTAGTCGGAACCAAGCAGCTGCTGCGCGCGCTGGACGAGGGAAGGATTGCCCGCGCCTATGTCGCCGCCGATGCAGACCTGCTGCTGACCAAGCGCGTTGTGGATCGCTGCTACGACATGAACATCCCCTGCACGCAGGTGGAAAGCATGGAGAAGCTCGGCCGCGCATGCGGAATCGACGTAAAGGCGGCGGCTGCAGGCCTGTATAAATAACGGGCAGCGCCGCGGATTCATCAACCGGCAGCCACCGGCGTGCCGGCTCTTTTGGCGCAGATGCGCCCCAATGTGATATGCGCC
Organism: Clostridia bacterium; assembly: GCA_017412025.1. Next base: position 1,703 of record JAFQOY010000239.1, read on the forward strand.
CGCATTTCCGGGTTCATATATAGATTCATCAGCAACAAGTGTTCCAAGATTTTCAGAAAGAAACATAGGAGGTGCTTCCATGCCTACGATCAACCAGTTGATCCGCAACGGAAGAAAGGCGATCGCTGCAAAGCCGACCGCGCCTATCCTGCAGAAGTGCCCGCAGAAGCGCGGCGTCTGCCTCTCCGTCAAGACCACCACCCCGAAGAAGCCGAACTCCGCGCTCCGTAAGATCGCCCGTGTTCGTCTGACCAACGGTGTTGAAGGTACTTGCTACATCCCGGGCATCGGCCACAACCTGCAGGAGCACTCTGTCGTGCTCATCCGCGGCGGCCGTGTTCGCGACCTGCCGGGCGTTCGTTATCACATCATCCGTGGCGCCCTCGACGCCGCCGGCGTGGCCAAGCGTATGCAGGCCCGCTCCAAGTACGGCGCGAAGCGTCCGAAGAAGTAATTCTTCCGGATATCCCCAGGTGGCGCCCTCCCAGTATCGGAGGTGTCGTCGGCTCGTAAGGGTGGCCGGTCGCGAAGCAAAGTCAAACCGCGCGTGTTGGAACAGCGCGCGAATAGCTTTGCGGGCAGGACCGTGTGCTAGATCCGCTTGAGAGCGCCTGCTTTTGCTGAGGCGGCGCCGATGCGGCCGAGCGGGCCATGCTGCTAGAACACCGGAACGGAGACATGATCCCGTTCCCGACAATGTCCAGGAGGTAAACCCATGCCCAGACGTGGTTTTGTACCGAAGCGCGAAGTGCTGCCGGATCCGGTATACGGCACCACTGTCGTGACCAAGCTGATCAATCAGATCATGCTCGACGGCAAGCGCGGCATCGCGCAGTCCGTCTGCTATGACGCGTTCCAGATGCTCGCCAACAAGACCGGCAAGGACGCGATGGAAGTTTTCAACGCCGGCATGCAGAACATTCTGCCGAGCCTTGAGGTCAAGGCCCGCCGCGTCGGCGGCGCGACCTATCAGGTCCCGATCGAGATCCGCCCGGAGCGCCGTCAGACGCTGGCCCTGCGCTGGCTGGTCGACTTCTCCCGCAAGCGCGGCGAGAAGACCATGGCCGAGCGTCTCTGCGCTGAGATCATCGACGCCAGCAACAACACCGGCGCCGCTGTCAAGCGTAAGGAAGAGATGCATCGTATGGCCGAGGCCAACAAGGCTTTCGCCCACTATCGCTGGTAATTCGCGTTTTGTTCGCGTCGCTGCAGCGGCCTGAGCCGCTGCAGCCCTGAAAAAAAGGAGATTGAACATGCCCAGATCCCATTCGCTGAATATGGTCCGCAATATCGGCATCATGGCGCACATTGACGCCGGCAAGACGACCA
>JAFQOY010000240.1 GCA_017412025.1 Clostridia bacterium
AAGATACAGCATGGTCGTTTCGACCGATTCTCTGTGCGCAATAGGGGCCGCTTCAAAAAAACCCTGCTGAGAAAGCGAATAGATCAGCGCTTCTGTACGCGCATACAGATCGTCTCCGACCAGGAGCGCAAAAAAAAGAACGCAGCCGATCACAACCAACACTGTCAGCAGCAGCATCACGACCGTGCCCAAAGACACTCCGCGCCGTCTGCGTCTGGCCATGGCGATCACCCGTCCTTTCTATGCGTTTATTATAACCAAAAACAGAGGAATTGTAAAGGCAGGCACACTGCGGCCGCCTCCTTATCCAAGCAGCTTTGTGCACGCAGGCTGTACTGTGTTCTCTGAAAATCTATCTTCGTGTTTTTTATGATACAAAAAAAGACACCCCGGAAAACCGGGATGTCTATTCTTTCAAGGATTAGCCCTGAACCGGAGCCGCCACCGGGCAGTTCTCGGCGCAAGCGCCGCAGTCGATGCAGGAATCAGCGTCGATCACGTACTTGCCTTCGCCCTCGGAGATCGCGCTCACCGGGCAGTTGCCGGCGCAGACGCCGCAGGAGATGCAATCGTCATTGATAACGTATGCCATAACAGTATACCTCCAAATAATTTTGATTTTGTAGTGTGTTTATTCTATCACGACATCTTTTAAATTGCAAGACGTTTTGTCAATTTCCATCAATTTTCGGATGACCTGACACGCCCAATGTTGTTATATGCAACAAACAAGAGACATTACAGCAGATCTTCCATTTCCGTTTCTTCGACAATTTCAAGCGTATCCGCTTCGGCAGGCTTTATGGGCTGCTGAGACGCCTCCGTCGGCTGCGTGCTGTTTCTCTCAGCGTTTTTCTGCGGTTTTGTGCGCTTTTCCGGATACGGCTTGTGCGCCTTTTCTCCCTGCTGCTCGTTCAACTCCGGCTTCATCGGTCTTTCACCACGGTCCTGACGTTTGGGCTTCGGACCGCGTTCCGGCTTATCGCCTTTATCCGGTTTCTCGGCCTTTTCCGGCTTTTCAGAACGTTCACCCTTCGCAGGCCTCTCTGGCCTTTCGCGGCGCTCAGCCTTCTCTGCCTTCTCGTGATGCTCGCCCTTCTCCGTCTTCTCTACCTTTTCTCTGCGCTCGGCCTGCTCGGGCTTTTCCGCCTTTTCAGCGGCAGGCGCACTCTGCTGGTCCAGTCGCTGGCAGTCATCGATCGGATATTCCCTCAGTTCAAACGTATCGCCCACAGCAATGCGCACACGCACGGTTTCTTCCAGCACGTTGATCGCATTGATCGTACCCACGCCGTCGGGCGTAATGATTTCGCGGCCTACGCGCGGCATGCGCTTGCGGGTCACCTCATACTGATCCTGTTCGTACTTCAGGCAGCACATCAGTCTGTCGCACAAACCGGAAATCTTCGTCGGATTGAGCGAAAGATTCTGCTCCTTCGCCATCTTGATCGATACCGGCGTAAAATCGCTCAGGAATGTACGGCAGCAGATCGGCCTTCCGCACGGGCCGATGCCGCCGAGCATCTTTGCCTCATCGCGCACGCCAATCTGGCGCAGCTCGATACGCGTCTTGAAGATGCTGGCCAGATTCTTAACCAGCAGGCGGAAATCCACGCGACCGTTCGCCGTAAAATAGAAGATGATCTTGGAATGATCAAACGCGTATTCCACGTCTACCAGCTTCATCTCCAGATTGTGCTCAGCAATGCGCTCGATGGCGATATCGAACGCTTCCTTCTCGTATTCCTCGTTGCGCTTCTGGGTAAGCATATCCTGCTCGGTCGCCACGCGCATGATCGGCTTGAGCGGGGCGGCAACGCGTTCGTCGGACACCTCCATGACGCCGGACATGCATTCGCCCAGTTCCACGCCGCGCGCGGTTTCGGTGACAACGAACATTCCATTATGCAGATCCAGTCCTGCCGGATCAAAATCATACAGCTTGCTGGCGCGCTTGAAGCGCACCTTGATTACCATGGCCATTTGGCATATTCCTCCGAAATTTTCAGCAAAACGGACTCAAACGCCGCAGCAAAGGACACATTGCTGCCCATCATCATGCGCGCACGGGTGATTCTTTCGGCAAGCGCGAGTCCGCCGGAAAGCGGCACGCTGCGCGCATAGCTTTCCGCCGCACGCGCATAGCCGCTATCCTCCAAAGAAGCTCTGCCGCTCTGCGCAAGCAGAATATCCCGTACAGCAGTCTCCAGCAAATCCATCACCATACTCTGGCGCTGCTTATCGTCCTTATATAAATTCACAACAGAAAGCACATCGCCTGCGCGATGCACAGAGAACACGTCGCCCGTCACTTTCTCCATGAGCTGCAGGCGCTCCTCGTCAATTTGAAGCGCCTTGCCCACACAGCCCTCGGCCATGCGTGCGCGCCGCCTGGCGTCCGAGGACGAAAGCCCCAGAGCCATCAGACGCTTTTCGCATTCCTCCTGGCTGAGCGGATGGAACCGGATCACGCGGCAGCGGGAGACGATCGTGGGCAGCATAGCGCCTGGCTGCTCAGTAATCAGAAAGAACACCGTATCCTCCGGCGGTTCTTCCAGCGTCTTGAGCAGGCAATTCTGCGCGGCGGGCGTCATGCGCTCCGCCTCGGGAAAAATCAAAACCTTTGCCGACGCCTCAAACGACTTGACGCCAACCTCGGCAAGCACATCGCGAAGGACGTTCACGCCGATGGTCTGCTTGCCCTTTTCAGGCAGCACGGTATGCACATCCGGATGCGTATCGCTGAGGATGCGCCTGCATGGACCACATGCGCCGCAGGGCTTTTTTCCCTCTCCACGGCACAGAGCCGCCATCGCGCACAGGCGTGCTATGGATTTTTTGCCCGTCCCCTGCGGGCCGCACAAAAGATACGCATGGACGTTCGTCCCCGATGAAAAGCTTGCTTGCAGCTGATCGATATGGGCGGATTGTCCCTTAAAATCCTCAAAAGCGTGCATATTACACCTTCAGGAACTGGCTGACCTCCAGCACAAAAATGGTCGCGCCGCCAACGGTCACGCGGATCGGATACGGCACATACACGCCGCCAGCCGCCGTGGAGCCCATGGGCGCGGTGGAAGCGGTGATCTGCTCGCGGCTCTTGCAGATCTTCTCAATGACGCCCAGCGCCGTATCAAGTTTATCATCCTCCACGCCGCTGATCAGCGTGGTATTGCCCGCGCGCAGGAAGCCGCCGGTGGTCGCCAGCTTCGTGA
>JAFQOY010000241.1 GCA_017412025.1 Clostridia bacterium
CAGGATCAAACTCTCGTGTTTGATTCTGTATTGAACCTTGAAGTCTCCTTCAAGCTCAAAACTCATGTACGAATTGACTGTCTCTCTTGATGCAGCTCGTGAAAACTGCATCTCGCGTTCTTCTTGATTCTGTATCGTTTTCAAGGATCACTCGTCAGGTCGCGGTGTTGCTCGCTCGCTGACGACTTGACTAGTATACTACTGTCCCGCCCCTTTGTCAACACCTTTTTTCAAACTTTTTTACACTTTTTGTTTTTTCTTCCGTTGAGCCGTTTTTCATCCCCCTCTCCCGGACACATCTGCGCCTTTTCCGATTCTTTTTCTCTCCGGTCCGCCCTGCAGCGATTGAATGCGCACGCCGCTGCTGGTATAATTGGTATTGTATATGACACATTGAAAGGATGGAACGCCATGGCTCTTGATGATTACATGAAAGCGCGTAAAGAGGGGCTGCGCGAAATCCACGCCCGTCAGTCCCGTGGAGAGAGCGTCTCTCTTCCAGTTCTTGACGACATCGTCCCCGGACTCAATCCGCTCTCTCAGGTTCCGCTGGGTCTGATGCAGATTCCCCTCAGCCAGATTGCCGGCACAGCCACAAAAGGCCGCACGACCGCCTTCGCGCCGAACTTCATGCCACTGCTTGAGGGCAATTCCGAATTCGCCATCAAATGGAGCATGCTTTACGACGACGTGATCCTCAACGGCCTTCGCGATCCTGTGATCGCTTACGAATACTACAACCGCTTCTATATTGTAGAAGGAAACAAGCGCGTCAGCGTCATGAGCCTACTCGACGCTGTCGCCATCGAGGCCAATGTAACGCGCATTCTGCCCGAGCCGGAGGATTCCGAGCGTTATCGGGCCTATCAGGAATTTCTTAAATTCTTCGCGGATACGCGTATCAATTTCATTTACTTTGAGCACGAAGGCAGTTTTGCCAGATTGTATGAAACGCTCGGCAAACAGCCCGGCGACAAATGGACCGAAGATGAACTGACCGATTTCCAGTCCTGTTACCACCGGTTTTCTCAGGCCTTCCTCTCCTCCGCCGGCAAGAAGATTCAGATCGGCATTGGAGACGCCTTTCTCGTCTATATCGACGTGTTCGGTTACGCCTCCACCGTCGGCAAGACGCCCGCGCAGCTGAAGAAGGATATTGAGAAGCTCTTCCCCGAGTTCGTCGTCGCGGCAGCCAACAAGCCCGCCGCTCTGCTCAATCAGCCCAGCGAAAAGCAGCCCACGCTGCTGCAGTCCATGCTGCGCCGGGTTCCCAATCCGCTGCGATGCGCTTTCGTCTACAACCATTCTCCGCAGGCCGGCGCATGGACCTACAATCACGAGCTTGGCCGCAGAGCGCTTGAGGACACATTCGGCTCAAGGGTTGAAACCACTTATCGCGAGAATGTCGATCCTGCAAGCGCCGCGCGCGTCATCGACGAACTGGCCAACGAAGGCTACCACGTCATCTTCACCGCATCCCCCGTGCTGCTTGAGGCCTGCATCAAACAGTCCATCGCTCATCCCGAAACCAAGATCCTCAACTGCTCGCTTCTGGCCAGTTATCACAACGTGCGCTCGTATTATCTGCGTATATATGAGGCGAAATTCATCCTCGGCGCAATCGCCGGCGCCATGGCCGACAACAACATGATCGGCTACATCGCAGATTACCCGATTTACGGCATTCCCGCCTCGATCAACTCCTTTGCACTCGGCGCGCAGATGACCAACCCGCGAGCAAAAATCTATCTGAAATGGTCCTCTCTGCCCGACTCCAACCCCGAAGAGGAGCTTGCCGCAGACGGCGTGCGCATCATCTCCAATCGTGACATCAGCGCGCCGCAGATGGAATCCCGCGCCTTCGGCCTGTATCACGAGCTGGACGGCTACATTCACAACCTCGCCATGCCGGTGTGGAGCTGGGACAAGGTTTATCAGGGCATCGTGCGCAGCATTCTCTCCGGCGCATGGGAGGACGAGGCCAGCAGCAACGCCGATCGCGCGCTCAGCTATTACATGGGCATGTCCACCGACGCCATCGATCTGCTCTGCTCCAAGCGGCTGCCACCCCGCGTCGCGCGGCTTGTGGATCTGCTGCACGAGCGCATCCGCTCCGGTTCGTTCCTGCCGTTCGTCGGCCCTATCCTCGACCAGAGCGGCGCAGAGCGCGTCGCTGCCGACGTGGTGCTGACGCCGCAGGACATCATCCGCATGGATTACCTTGCGCAGAATGTCGTCGGGCGCATCCCTTCCGTAGACGAGCTGACCGACGTCGCCAAGGGCCTCGTCATGCTGCAGGGCCTCCACAAAAAGCCCGCAAAGGATATCAGGTGAGCGCCATGAAGATACTGCTTCTTGCCGATCAGGCCGATCCAATGCTCTGGGAACACCTGGATAGACGCAGACTCGAGGGCGTAGAGCTCATCCTCTCCTGCGGCGATCTCCCCGCCGAATACCTTTCCTTCCTCACCTGCTTCACGCAGGCGCCCATTCTCTATATTCACGGCAACCACGACGGCAAATATCAGCGCAAGCCGCCCGAAGGCTGCATCTGCATTGAGGATACCGTCTACAACCATAACGGCGTGCGCATCCTTGGCCTCGGCGGATGCATGCGCTACAGCCGCGGCGACCACCAGTACACCGAGCTGCAGATGTACAAGCGCGTAAAGCGCCTTCGCTTCAGGCTCTGGCGCAGCAGGGGGATCGACATCCTGCTGACCCACGCGCCCGCTTATCAGCTGGGCGACGACACCGATCAGGCGCACAAGGGCTTTGAAACCTTCCTTTACATCATCGACAAATACCAGCCAAAGCTGATGGCGCATGGGCATGTGCACCAAAGCTACCGCTACGACTTTAAGCGTGTACGCGAGCGCGGAAGCACGCAGATCGTCAACGCCTGCGGCGCTTACGTCTTTGATCTGGATACTTCAAACCGCTGACTCTTCAAAAGGGCTCTTCAGCCCTTTTTCTTTATGTCCGCATGATTTCGATCCGCTCAATCATTCTCCTCCCCTGCCCCGCAGGCACCGTGGAGGCCAGCGCCGCATCCACCACAGCCGCATTGGGCAGTATCCGCCGGACAAGACCCGCCCGCTCATCATAGCGCGGCGGCGCCCCCAGCGGCGCAAAGGGCAGCGGCACCGCCGCCTCGTATTCCGAAAGCTCGGCGCCGTCCTGCGCGCGCATCAGCAGATACTGCGCCTGCGCGTCGCCAGCAAGGCACATAGAAAGGTAGCGCAGCAGCACGCCGGGCACCGCCGCCTCCTCCCGTCCATCCGCATGCGCCTGTGCCTGCCGCGGCCGCAGCTCCAGCTGCACAACGCCATCCGGCCAGACGAGCGCATAGCAGCTTTCCTGCGGCTCAAGCCGCACGATCTTTCCCTCTTTCATCTCAAGCGCTACCGCTATCGTCCCGATCTGCGGCTCAAACGCCGCAAACTGGATATACGCCTGCGCATTCCGCCCCACAGGAAATGCCTGACCTTCCTTCTCCAGCGGACCGCAGAACTGACCGTTCACCGTCAGCAGCCCATCACAGGCGCACTCGATCATCAGCATCCGAACCATGCCATCCCCTCCCGCTGATCCTATGCCGCGCACGCCGCCGGCATGATAAAAGGAGCCTTTCCGCGCAAAGCGAAAAGACTCCTTTTTCATACAGTTTACGCTCAGCCCGCATGCCGCAGCATGTTTAGCAGAAAGCAATTTCAAGCACGCCCGCAAGGCCCATCTTCGCAGAGAGCTCCGTCGGCACCTGATGCGCAGAACCAGCCTCCAGCGCCTCAATCACATCGCACATGCACTGCTGCACGGGCGCTTTTCCGGCGACATACGCCTCGACGTTCTCCTGATCGCCGACAAACGCCTGCATCGCCTGCACATCAAGCGCCAGCGTTGCGCCCAGCAGATAAGACTGAATCGCAGAGCGATCCCTTCCGCCGAGCGTATTGAGAATGCGGCCCGCAAACGCGGCGCGGCCAAGTCCGCTCATCGCGCTTTCCCACGCGCCGTGCTTCGCCATGTCCCCGTCATAGGCGTCCGCCGCGACAAAGCTGTGCCCCACGGCGTCGGCCAGGATCGTGTGATGGGTCACGGCGTCCAGCAGCTCGCCGGAGATGGACGTCATACAGCCCAGGATCCTGCCCTGCTCATCCATCGAGACGAACTTGTTGTGCGAACCGGGCAGCACGAACATCGCCGCGCCCTTCGGAGCGAGCAGCTTGTACAGGCCGATCGCCTCGACCTCTTCGCCGCGCATCATGTCCATCTCGGAGAAATTCTCCATATCGACCTTGCCTGCAAAGTTGCGCACGCCGGGAATGAACGCAATCGGGAACGGCGCGATATCCTCAAACACCTTCTCCTGCATTGCCGCGCGCAGCTCCGCGACGCCGGCAGGCGCGACGACGTGCGGAATCTCCAGCAGCCCCATATTGCTGGTGATCATGCCGGAAGCCACGCACTTTTTAACGTCCGCCATGCTGTAGCCGTTGCGGGAAAGCACCGTTTCCATGCAGTCGTGCAGCATGCTGCGCAGCCTGCCGTTGTGGCCGTCGATCGCCGTATGGCGCACGCCGCCCTCGCCCTTGACCGTATCCAGCGGATTCTTATTTTCATCCAGCAGCGTTACGCGCAGATTCGTCGTGCCGCAGTCAATCACCAGATAGCACTTGCTCATTTTGCAGCCTCCCACGCTTTGATCGCATCGGTAAACTCCTTTGCGCGCGCCTCAATCGCAGCGTCGTCGCCGGACTTGACCGCCTTGGAAATCACCAGCTGTCCGCCGACGCCGAAGCCGCACACGCCCGCATTGAGGAAATCGCTCACGTTTTCCGGCTTCACGCCGCCCACGGCGCTCATCGGAATATGCCTGAGCGGACCGCGAACCGCCTTGATATAGCCAAGGCCCAGCTCGCCCGCCGGGAAGAGCTTGACAATATCCGCGCCCATGTCGTACGCAGCGACGATCTCCGTGGGCGTCAGCGCGCCGGGCATGGACACCATATCCAGCTCCTTCGCGCGACGGATGACCGCAGCGTCCACGTTCGGCGAGATCACCAGACATGCGCCCGCGCCGTGCGCAGCCTCCACTTCCTCCACCGTCAGCGCAGTGCCGCAGCCCACGAGCACCTTGTCGCCATAGTGTTCAACCGTGTAGCGGATCTTCGCCGCATTGGCAGCAAGATAATCCGCTTCGTCGTGATCAAACGTAAACTCCAGCACACGCACGCCGCCGCGCACCAGCGCGCCGACCACGCCGTCCACCCTGTCCATCGGCACGCCGCGCAGAATGGCAATCAGCTTGGCCTCCTGAATACGGGCCAGTACTTCCTGATGAGTCATGGCAAGTCATCCTTTCTATCCATCTGTCGTCTGTATCCGTTTTACGCGCAGAGCGCAACGATCGCATACGCATAGATACGCGCAGCCTTAAGATAGTTTTCCACGTCAATGCACTCGTTCGCCTGGTGCGCCAGCTCCGGCTCGCCGGGGAACATCATGCCAAACGCCACGCCCTCTTTCAGATGGCGGGCATAGGTGCCGCCGCCGATAGCAAAGGGCTTTGCCTGCGTGCCCGTGATGCCGTTATATACGGCCATCAGTCTGCTCACCAGCTCGCTGCTCTCCGGCACATGGTGCGGATGGCTGGCATGGCCCGGCTCCAGCACGAGGCCCGCCGGCGCCAGACGCTTTTCCACCGTTGCGCTGATGGTGCGGTCGTCAAAGAATACCGGATAGCGGCAGTCAAACGTCACGGACAGCTTGCCATCCTGCACAGAAAGGAGACCCAGATTCAGCGTCAGCGCGCCGGAAACGGCGTCGCGTCCCGCGATGCCCATGGCCTCGCCCGCGCTGCCCTCGCCCGCAGCCTCATCAAGCAGCGCAACCGGCGCGCCGCCCAGACCCAGCTTTTTCAGCACGGCGATGAGCATCTTCGCCGCGTTCTTGCCCTGCTCCGGCGTAGACGCATGCGCCGGCACGCCGGTGACGGTGACGCAGGTGTTGCCGTCCACAAGCTCCGTCTCGATGGCGCAGTCCTCGTCCTCCACGTCAAAGGCGTCCGCCGCCTGCTCGCGCCAATCACCGGCAAGCACAGCCTTCGCCGTGCCCGGCACAACATTGGGACGGGTGCCGCAGGCAATGGAGAGCACGCGCGCGTCGTTCATCGCGCCGTGCAGCGTCATCTGCATGATGCCCTTTTCCGTGTTGATCAGCGGGAATTCCGCATCCGGCGAGAAACCCCTATCCGGCAGACCGATTTTTTCCTCGTAGTATTCCAGATCCTGCATGCCGCACTCCTCGTCACAGCCCAGAATCAGGCGGCAGCGGCGCTTGAGCGGAATACCGGCGTCCATGATCGCCTTCATGGCAAACAGCGCGGCAACGCCCGGGCCCTTGTCGTCGCCCGTGCCGCGGCCGTACATCTTGCCGTCCACAATCTCCGCGCCATAGGGATCGTGATCCCAGCCGTCGCCTTCCGGCACGACGTCAAGATGCGCCAGCACCGCAATCACATCTTCTCCTTCGCCGATCTCGGCGTCACAGCAGTATCCGTCGACGTCGCGCGGCTTCATGCCCAGACGCGCGATATCCTCCATCGCCGTATCCAGCGCGCGGCGCACCTCTGCGCCGAAGGGCGCGTTGTCCGCGCTCCTGTCCGCACGTACGCTCGGGATGCGGATCCAGCGCTGAAGGGTTTCAATCATGTCGGGATGCAGCGCCTCCAGCGCCGCGTCCAGCTTCGCAATGGCCTTGAACTCCATATCAAAAGACCCCTTTCTGTATCGAATGCTTTATCAAAACAACCGCCCGGCGGTTTGATTTTCCGAATGATCGCATCAGGCAAGCACGGTCTTCAGCCTCTCCAGCGCGCGCTCCAGCTGCGCGCGCGGGCAGCCAATGTTCAGGCGGATAAATCCGCGTCCCATCTCGCCGAAGAACAGGCCGTCGTTGACCTTCACATGCGCGGCGGCAATCCGGTCAAGCAGCTCCTGCTGCTCAAGCCCCAGCGCACGGCAGTCAAGCCACATCAGGTACGTCGCATCCAGCGGCGTCACACGGATCTCCGGCATATTCTCCGCCGCATAGCGCATGACAAAATCACGGTTATCCGCCAGATACGCCTTGAGCGCATCGAGCCACTCGTCGCAGGCGGTATACGCCGCGCGCGTCGCCGCAAGCGCAAACGCATTGCCGCTGCGCACGCCGCCGGCGTTCATCTCATGATCGAGCGCATTGCGCATCTTTTCGTTTTTGCAGACGATGCTGCTCTGCTGCAGGCCCGCAACGTTGAACGTCTTGCTCGCAGCGCAGAGCATGACGGCGATATCCGCCGCGCCCTCAATGCCCAGAATGCAGTGATGCCTGTCCGGCTCATAGACAAAGTCCGCATGGATCTCATCGCAGATCAGCGGCACGCCGTACTTGACGCAGAGCGATACGACCGCGGAAAGCTCTTCTTCGCTCCATGCCCTGCCGCAGGGATTATGCGGCGAGCAGATCATGACAGCCTTCGCCTCACGGGAAGCCAGCTTGCCCTCCATGTCGGCCAGGTTCATGCCAAAGCGGCCGTCCTCTCCCTGCACAAGCGGGCTTTCCACAATCCTGCGGCCGTTGTCTCGGATGGATGCAAAGAACGGACCGTATACCGGCGGATTGATCAATACGCCATCGCCCGGCTGCGTGAGCGCGCGCACAGCGACGCGCAGACCCGTGACCACGCATGGGCTCATCAGCACATCCTTCGTCTCAAAATGCATGCCGTGGCGGCGCACCCAGTAATCGCACAGCGCCTGCGCGTCGCGCTCGCCCGCAATCGTATAGCCCCAGGTTCCCCACGCCAGCACGCCGGCCAGCGCCTCCTCGATCGCGGGCGCGGAGCGGAAATCCATATCCGCCACCCACATCGGAATCATATCCGGATCATGCGCCGCCTCGATCATCCCGTCCCACTTTTCGCAGTCGGTACCGATCCTGCTGACGCCCGCGTCAAAAAACGCCTTGTCCATTCTCATAAAAACGGCCTCCTTTGTCTATCGCTCCGTTCATCTTCCGAATCCGTTTCCCAAGCCGCCCGGCTTATGCCAGCATACTGTTTACACATCGCAGCGGATAATCCAGTATCCGCCCTCGCGCTCAATCACTTCAGCCTTTGCATACAGCTCCCCGAGGAACTTGAGCGCGCTCGGCGCGCCCTGCTGCTTGCGGATGACCAGATAGAGCGCCCCGCCGTCCCGAAGATGCGCCTTTGCATCCTCAAACATCTTGTAAATCACGGCTTTTCCGGCCCGGATAGGCGGATTGGTGATCACCGCGTCAAACATGCCTTCGATCTTCTCAAAGCCGTCGGAAAGCACGGCCTTCGCCTGCATATGGTTCTTCTCCACATTGGATACCGCAAGCGCCAGCGCACGCTCGTTGACGTCCGCCATCGTCATGCGCACGGCAGGGCACTTTGCCAGCGTCATGATCGTCATCGCGCCCCATCCGCAGCCCATGTCCAGCACATCGCCGGAAAGCTCCTCCGGCAGCGTTCTGCACAGCAGCTCACTGCCCGGATCGACATGCTGCTTGGAAAACACGCCGGCGTCCGTGTCAAAGGCAAGCACGCGCCCGGCGAACACAGCGCGGAAAGAACGCTCCTCATGTTCGCTTGACGGCGCCGCCGTATAGTAATGATCAGCCATCTGATTCCCTCCGTCTGTCCGTGCTTCAGTTTTCTTCGTTTGTTTCAAGCAGCGCCGCTTCCTCGTCGGTCATCTCGCGCCACTGCCCCGGTTCAAGCGCAGGGTCAAGCGCCAGCGCACCAATACGCTCTCGCCTGAGATAGACGACGGGCGCGCCGCGGCTGGCCAGCATCCGCTTCACCTGATGGTACTTGCCCTCCGTCACGCGCACGCGCACCTGCGATACGCCATCCTGTTCGCCCAGGATTTCAAGCCCTGCGGGCTTTGCGTCAAACTCGCCGTCCGCATCGCAGATGTGCAGCCCCTGCGCAAACGCCTCGATATCATGCGCGTCAAGCGCGCCCTCAACGCGGGCAAAGTACACCTTGCTCACGTCCTTCTTCGGCGAAATAATCCTGTGCGCCAGCTGACCGTCGGATGTGATCACAAGCAGGCCCTCCGTATCCTTGTCAAGCCTGCCTGCAGGCATACAGCCCATCGCCGCATACATCGGCGGCAGCAGATCCATCACGGTTTTCTGCTTTTTGTCCCTCGCCGCCGTCAGCGTTCCCTGCGGCTTGTTCATCATCACATGGCGGACCGATTTGTACTCAAGCCGCCTTCCTCCCACGCACACCGCGCTGTGCTGCGCATCCACCTGCATTCCGGCGTCCCGCACGGGCTTTCCATCCACCGACACGCGCCCGGCACGGATCATATCCTTCACCTGCGCGCGCGTTCCCTCGCCCATCATCGCCAGAAGCCTGTCAAGCCGCATCATGTTTCCGCCGGCCAATTGTTCGTCCTCCGCTTGCATATTTCCATCCGTCCGGCATTTTTCCGGACTGTTTTATCATTATACAGCACAATGTACGTTTTTGCAATTTAATCATCCTGTCAGTTCTTTTTCCGGCTTCACGCATTTTCCCCTTCGCGTTTTTCCGTTATGTTCTCCCTCGATTTATCCGGGACAAATTTCGCCCTCAAGGACAAATTTCGATCAAAAAGTCAGGTTCGGCTGCGCAGTTTAATTAAAACATCACATGAATTCGCTTTTCCTTTTGCGCAGTTTATGATATAATGCCTGTAAGTGGATAGTCGGAATATGCATGCAGTTCGTCTGCATGCCGTTTCGTGCGTTCAAACACATATGAACGAGTAACCCAAAATCACAGGAGTGTGTTCACTATGATGAGGAAGAAGCAATGCGTTGCCATGCTGCTGGCAGGCGGCCAGGGCAGCCGTCTGGGCATCCTGACCAAGAATGTGGCCAAACCGGCAGTTCCCTACGGCGGAAAGTATCGAATCATCGACTTCCCGCTCTCCAACTGCACCAACTCCGGCATTGACGTTGTCGGCGTGCTGACCCAGTATCGCCCGCTCGAGCTCAACGCCTATATCGGCTCCGGCTCTCCGTGGGATCTTGACCTGTCCAACGGCGGCGTTTACGTCCTCCCGCCGTATCATTCCGGCAAGACCGGCGAATGGTACAAGGGCACGGCCAACGCAATCTACCAGAACATTCCGTTCATCGCGCAGTGGGATCCGGAGTACGTTCTCGTGCTCTCCGGCGACCACATCTATAAGATGGACTACAACGCCATGCTGCAGTCCCACATCGCCAACGGCGCCGACCTGACCATCGCCGTGCGCGAAGTGCCGTGGGAAGAGGCTCCGCGCTTCGGCATCCTGAACACGGATGAGAACAACCAGATCACCGAGTTCGAAGAGAAGCCGAAGAACCCCAAGAGCAACAAGGCCTCCATGGGCGTGTACATCTTCTCCTGGAGCAAGATGCGCAAGTATCTGGAGCTGGATGAGGCCGACCCGAATTCCGAGAACGACTTCGGCAAGAACATCATTCCGAACATGCTCGCCGACAATCAGAAGCTCTTCACCTACACCTTCGACGGCTACTGGAAGGACGTGGGCACCATCGAGTCCCTCTGGGAGGCCAACATGGACCTGCTGGAGATGCCGATGCCCATCGACCTGTACGACGCCCGCTGGCGCATCTATGCCCGTAATCCGGGCATGCCGCCGCACTGCGTGGCCGACGGCGCGAAGGTCGTCAACTCCCTCATCACCGAAGGCTGCGAAGTCAAGGGCATTGTCAACCACAGCGTCCTGTTTGCGGGCGTGACGGTTGAGCCGGGCGCGGAAATCACCGATGCGGTCATCATGCCGGGCGCGGTCATCGAGCGCGGCGCCGTCGTCCGCAGGGCGATCGTGGGCGAGAACGCGCACATCTGCGCCGGCGCCGTTGTCGGCGAAGAGACCGGCCTCATCGCGGTCATCGGCCCGAAGGCCGAGATCGCCTCTGGCGAGAAAGTTGCTGCCGGCGTTCAGATCGACGCCGATGCGCAGTAAGGAGGTACCTTCACATGAAAGACGTAATGGGTTTGATCTACACCGGTGAAAATGACATTCATCTCGGTGAACTGACCAGCCAGCGCGCGGTTGCCGCGCTCCCGATCGCCGGTCGTTATCGCGTGATCGACTTCCAGCTCTCCTCCATGGTGCACACCGGCATCAAGAACGTCGGCGTCATCACCCAGAAGAACTATCAGTCCCTGATGGACCACATCGGCTCCGGCCGCGAGTGGGATCTGCACGGCAAGCAGGGTCTGTCCATCCTCCCGCCGTTCCTCACGCGCGAGAACATGGGCGTTTACTCCGGCCTGCTGACGGCGCTCAAGTCCAACAGCAACTTCCTCAAGCTCTCCAAGCAGGAGTACATCGTGGTGACCAACAGCCACACCGTCTACAACGCGGACTTCTCCGCCGCGCTCAAGCAGCACGAGGAGACCGAGGCTGACATCACCCTGGTCTACAGCAAGAACATGACCAGCACCGACACCGAGAACGCCACCTACATCTCCGTCGGCGAAGACAAGACCGTCTCCAAGATGGAAATCGGCCCGATGGTGCCCACCTGCGAGGGCGCGTTCATGAAGATCTACATCACCAGGCGCGAGCTGCTCCATCAGCTGGTGGAGGACGCCGCCGCCGCCGGCATGCAGGACTTCGACCGCGACGTCGTCCAGAAGTCCATCAACGACGGCAGCCTGAAGATCTGCGGCTACGAGTACGACGACCTGGCCGCCCAGATCGACTCCATCCAGTCCTACTTCAACTTCAACATGTCTCTGCAGGATGATACTGTGCGCCGCCAGCTGTTCCCGAAGGATCGCCCGGTGTACACCAAGGTCCGCGACGATATGCCGGCCCGCTACAACGAAGAGGGCAAGGCTTCCAACTCCCTGGTCGGCAACGGCTGCATCATCGAAGGCACCGTCATCAACTCCATCCTCTTCCGCGGCGTCAAGGTCGCCAAAGGTGCGGTTGTGAAGAACTCCATCGTCATGCAGGACGCCCAGATCCAGAGCGGCGCGGAAATCGACCACTGCATCCT
The DNA here is from genome assembly GCA_017412025.1 of Clostridia bacterium. The sequence goes on from JAFQOY010000241.1 coordinate 12,088, forward strand.
CGATAAGCAGAGCGTCATCCGCCGCAACGGCCGCCTGATTGCGCCCGCGGCATATCCGATTGTGATCGCCAAGAACGTCGTGATCTAATACGTCAGCGGGACTGCACATAAAGGATTCGTTTTCTTTCTGTGCAGTTCCCCTTTTTTCAAGGAGGATTACCCAATATGAAGATTTTGTTTGCAGCGTCCGAGTGCGTCCCGTTTATCAAGACCGGCGGCCTGGCCGACGTTGTCGGCGCGCTCTCTCCGGTGCTCAAGCAGCAGGGCGTCGACGTCCGCGTCATCATCCCGCTGTATGCGTCCATCCCGGAAAAGTGGACTTCCCAGATGAAGCAGGAGTGCGAGTTTGAGGTTGAGCTGTGCTGGCGCAAGCAGTACTGCGGCATCAAGTCCCTGGAGTATCAGGGCGTCACCTTCTACTTCGTCGACAACCAGTTCTACTTCGGCCGCAGCTACATCTACGGCCTGGGCGGCGACGAGTATGAGCGCTTCGGCTTCTTCAGCCGCGCGGTCATCGACGCGCTCCCGCACCGTAAATTCCAGCCCGACATCATCCACTGCCACGACTGGCAGACCGGCATGGTTCCGGCGCTGCTGAAGATCCAGTACGCGCACTTCCCGTTCTATCAGAACATGAAGACCGCCTATACCATCCACAACCTGCAGTATCAGGGCGTGTTCCCGATCAAGGCCGTGCAGGATACCCTGGGCCTGGGCGACAGCCTGTTCACCTCCGATAAGCTGGAGTGCTACGGCTGCGCCAACTACATGAAGGCCGGCCTCGTCTATGCCGACGAGCTGACCACCGTCTCCCCGAGCTATTCTGACGAGATCCAGACCGCGTTCTACGGCGAGCGTCTGGACGGCCTGCTCCGCGCGCGCAAGGATCAGCTCTCCGGCATCCTCAACGGCATCGATATCGACGATTATGATCCGTCCAAGGATCCGATGATCTACGCCAACTACGACGCCTATCACCTGGGCGGCAAGGAAGTCTGCAAGGCCGAGCTGCAGAAGGAACTGGGCCTTGACGTCGATCCCGACGCGCCGGTCGTGGGCATCATCTCCCGTCTCTCCAACCAGAAGGGCCTGGATCTTATCGAGTGCGTCATCCGCGAACTGATGGACACCGGTATCCAGCTGGTCGTGCTGGGCATGGGCGAGGCGAAGTACACCAATCTCTTCTCCTGGGCGGAGAGCGAGTATCCGGGCCGCCTGGCTGCGCGCTTTGCCATGAATCATCAGCTTGCGCACCGCATCTATGCCGGCGCGGACATGTTCCTCATGCCCAGCCAGTTTGAGCCGTGCGGCCTGTCCCAGCTGATCGCCCTGCGCTACGGCACCGTGCCGATCGTGCGCGAGACCGGCGGCCTGCGCGACACCGTGCTCTCCTACAACAAGTTCACCGACGAAGGCAACGGCTTCTCCTTCTTCAACTACAACGCGCACGACATGCTCCACACTGTCCGCCGCGCTGTGCACTACTACAAGAACAACCGCGAGGTCTGGTACAAGCTGATCGTGCGCGGCATGGAGGGCGACTACAGCTGGACCGCCTCCGCCGCCAAGTATCTGGAGATGTACACCAGGCTTGCCGCTGCGGCTGAAGAAGCCGAAGAGGCCGCCGAGGAAACCGTAAACCCTAACGAAGCCCCGGTCATCGCAGAAGCTCCGGCCGCTGCGCCGGCTGAAGAAGCGCCGGCTGCCGCGCCGAAGAAGCGCGCCCCGCGCAAGAAGGCGGAGCCGAAGGCCGAGGCTGAAGAAGCGCCCAGGAAGCGCACCACGAAGAAGGCTGCCGCGAAAGCCGAAGAGACCGCCGAGGCGCCCAAGAAGACCACCCGTAAGAAGGCCGCCCCGAAGGCGGAAGCCGCTGAGCAGGCGCCCAAGAAGCGCGCTCCGCGCAAGAAGAAGGCCGAGGAAGCCCCGGCCGAATAATCTCCGTTTCTCCTTGATCTGACTGCATTTTCTGCCGTTTGATACCAACATGTCCCCGCCCGCGTTTTCGCGGGCGGGGAAACGTGTTTCCGTCTGTCTTTATTTCCGCTTTGCGAAGGAGTCCTTATGGCTTTGATTCAAAAGCATCCCCGGCTGATCACTGCCCTGTCCATCATCATGACCGCAGTGGCAGCCCCCTTTCTGATTCCCGAAAATCCGGACAGCGCCGTCTACCGCACAGGTACGCTCTGCGTTCTTCTGCTCTTTGGCTGCATGCAGCCCGTCTGGTATGCGCTGACGCATGCCGACAGGCGCACGCTGTTTGCAGGCATATGCTGGGGCTTTCTGTTTTCCTGCGCGCTGAGCATCGGTTCCGAGCTGTTCTTCTATGACGGCCTCCTCAAGGATCCCAGCAGCCTGCCGCGCCGTTTTTCCGTTCCGTTTCTGATGACCCCGATGCTGGGTATTCTCTCCACCCGCCTGATGATTATCCGGCGCGGCAAAACCCGGCAGCCGACGCAGATTCCGTATTTTGTCTTTTTTGCCGCCATCATGCTCATGTGGCTGCCCGTGCTGCTGGGGCATTATCCGGGCATGCTCAACTACGATTTCGTCGGCGAGTATTCCCAGCATCTGCAAAAGTCCTATTCCAACATCCATCCGCTGCTGCACAGCGCCGTCATGAACGGCATCATCAGCATCGGAGAACGTATGGGAGATCCGACGCTCGGCGTGCTGCTGATGTCGCTGTTCCAGATGGTGGCTTTTGCCGCAGCGCTTTCCTACGGCTGCACATTTGCCCAGAGGCACGGAGCGCCGCTGTGGTCGCTGGTGCTGATGACGCTGTTTTTCGGCCTCCATCCCATCTTCGCCGCACTGTCCGTCTCCATGACCAAGGATACGCTCTTTTCCGCCGCCGTGGTCGCGCTCTCTCTTCAGGTCTTTGAGATCATCGAGGATCCCTCCGCTTATTTGGCCAGGAAGCGCAATTGGGCGCTGTTCATCTTCCTGATGATTAACACGGCGCTCATGCGCAACAACGGCATCTTTGCGCTCGCGCTGATGCTGCCCGCCCTGCTCCTGACCGCAAAGGGATACAGAAAGCAGGTCATCCTGCTCTGCGGCTCCGGCGCGCTCGCGTCCGTTCTGGTTTTCTCCGGCCTGTCCGCCGTCTATCAGCCTGAAACGATGCCCTCCTTCCAGCTCTACAGTCTTCCGGCGCAGCAGCTTGTGCGCGCCTACAATCTGGGCGACATGACGGATGAAGAACGCGCGGAGCTTGAAGGCTGGTACACTTCCGAAAACGGCCTGATCCTTTATCCGCATCTGGCAGACGGCGCAAAGGGCTATCTGGATCGTCCTCGCCTTCAGATTGAAGGCGAGAAGTTCCTTGACCTGTGGAACCGCGTCGGAGAGCGCAATGCGCATGAATATGCCGAAGCGCTGCTGATGCTCAACATCGGTTCCTGGTATCCTGACGATCTGACGCATTCCATCATCTATCCGGATCACAGATGGCGGAATATGGGCTATCTGCAGACAGACGATCAGGATATGTCCGAATACGGCATCATCAGCCGGAATATTCTGCCCTCCGTCGAGAGATTCTATCAAAAGATCTGTCACAACAACGAGTATCAGAAGTATCCGCTGATCACGCTGCTGTTCTGCACGGCGACGCCATTCTGGGTCATCCTTTTCAGCTGCGCGCTTCTGTGCGCGCGCAGGCAGAGCCGCCTGCTTCCGGGCACGCTCGGCGCGCTGGGGCTGTGGCTCTCCTATCTGTTCGGCCCCTGCACGCTGCCGCGCTATACGCTGCCGCTGTTCTGCCTTGCGCCCGTGCTTCTGATCACAGCGCTGTGCCTTCCTGCGCTGAACAAGACAGGAAAGGAGCTGGCCCCATGATCGTTTCTTTCATCCGGAAACACAGCCGGTTCTTCACGCTGGGTGCAGTGCTTTGCGCCTGCTTTGCCGCGCCATATCTGGTGCCGACCGACCCAGACAGTCAGGTGTTCCGTTCCGGCTCTCTGGGCGCTATCCTGCTGCTCTTCTGCGCATTCCCCATCGAGGAAGCCGTCAAGCGGCACAGTCTGCGTTCGCTGATCTACGGCGCCTGCTTTGCGCTCATCTATGCGATGTGCCTGGGCGTCGGCAGTGAGATGGCGTTTTACGGCGGTCTTCTGCCCGGCTGCAGCAGCATGCTGCGCCGCATTGCTGTGCCCCTCATGATCACGCCCTTCATCGGCTGCCTGATTTCCTATCCTTTTGAATACTCGCGCAGCATCAGCAAATCCCGCTTCCGGATTCCCTGGTATATCTTCTTTGTGCTGTTTGCAGCCACCTATACTGCCGCACTGCTGGCGATGTATCCCGGTATCCTCAATTATGACTTTGAGTTCGAAATCATTCAGTACCAGACAGGGGTTTACGAGGCGAAGCATCCCGTATTCCACTCGATGCTCACCGGCGTGCTCTTTCAGCTGGGCGAAACGCTCTTTGGTTCCTTTACCGCCGGCGCAGCCACGTACAGCGTGTTTCAGATTCTGTGCATGGCCGCTATGTACACATACGTCTGCTGTTTTGTGCAAAAACGCGTGCCGATGTTCATGACCATGCTGCTGACCGCAGGCTTCGCCTTCCTTCCCTTTCACCATGTGCTGGCAATTTCCACCATCAAGGATACGCTCTTTGCCGGACTGACGACTGTCCTGTGCGTCATGCTCTGGGAAATCGCCGAAGAACCCGACGTCTTCCTCCAAAACCGCAGAAAGCAGGCTTTTCTCATCGTATTCTGTCTGCTGGCTGCACTGCTGAGGCATAATGCTGCGTTTGTCTACATTCCCGTATGCCTTTCCATTCTGTTTCTGTGCAGGAGCAGGCGCCGCTTCGCGCTTATTCTGTGCGCGCTGACGCTCGTCGTCTGTACCGCCGTTCCCAAGTCGCTCGAACTTGCCGTAGATGCGGAAGAAGCGCCGAGCTCCGAGCTGCTGAGCGTACCCGGACAGCAGATCTTCCGGACGGCAGAATACGCCGACCTGCCCCAGGACGAATACCTGGAAATCAACCGCTGGTTCTCCTATGCCACCCATCGCTACCGTCCGCACTGCGCAGACCCGACAAAGGGCGGCAACTTTGACTACAGGCGGTATCAGAGCCAGCCGCAGGACTACTGGGCCATGTACTTCAAGTACCTCAAAGAATATCCGCGCCTGTATCTGGAGGCATTCCTGGCCAACTGTCAGGGCCTGTGGCATCCGGACGATATCAGCCATGCGCACTCCCTGAGCAGCGAGGAATGGGATTATGTCTACATGAAATCCGGCAACATCGTGCCGGAAGCAGCCGGCGTTATCGAGGAGAAATGCTATATTCCTGCCCTGCGCAATCTGATCAAGAGCGTTGCACACCATGCGCGCCACGAGAATATCCCGCTGCTTTCCCATCTGTTCCGGCCGTCATTCTACATCTTTGCGCTGCTTCTGGGCGTGATGATCGCCGTCAACAGAAAAGCAAAGTCCTTCATCCTGTGTACCCTGCCCGTCTGGGGCATATTCCTTTCCCTGCTCTTCTCCGCCGGCGTCATCATCCGCTATGCATACCCGATCATGGCCGCCGCGCCTGTGCTTTTCCTGCTGCTGTTCTTCTGCAAGCTGGATCACAAGGCCTGACCTGCAGGATCAAAAGCCTCTTTCCGCCGGAAAGAGGCTTTTTTCATTGACATGATCTATGGATTTGAGATATACTTGGCGTATTACTTTCAAATTGCTCCACGCAGGAAAGGAATCCCGACTATGCCGATTGATCGATTCAAATCTTTCGTATGCCGCAGCGTCGATGCGCATGCGCACACATATACATCCGTAAGCGATTATATTTGGGATCATCCGGAGGTCAATTTTCACGAGGATCTTTCCGCTGCCGCCATCCGCGAACAGCTTGAGGAAAACGGCTTCACCGTCACAGACCTCCTGGGCGGCATGCCCAATGCCTTCCGTGCGCAGTACGGCAGCGGCAGGCCCGTCATCGCGTACCTGGGTGAATTTGACGCCCTGAGCGCGCTGAGCCAGAAGGCCGGCTGCGCCGTCAAAGAGTCCATTGTCTCCGGCGGCCCCGGGCATGGCTGCGGCCATAACCTGCTGGGCGTAGGCGCTCTGGGCGCGGCCATTGCCGTCAAGGAGCTGATTGAGGCCGGCGAGCTCACCGGCACCGTTGTCTATTTCGGCACGCCTGCCGAAGAAACCGGCAGCGCCAAGACCTTCCTCGCCCGCGACGGATACTTCGACGGCATTGACGCCATGCTGACCTGGCATCCGTGGGACTATACCGGCATCTGGCCGGGCAGCTCGCTGGCCAATGTGAAAATGATCTTCCGGTTTAAGGGGCAGAGCGCGCACGCAGCAGGGAGCCCGGAGCTTGGCCGCAGCGCGCTTGACGCGCTGGAGCTGATGAACGTGGGCGTGCAGTTCCTGCGCGAGCATGTGCCGGAGGATACCCGCATTCATTACGCCATCACCAACGCCGGCGGCGCGTCGCCCAACGTGGTGCAGGCCAGCGCAGAGGCCGTCTACCTCGTTCGTTCCCCGCGCCTTGCAGACCTTGAAGGGATCAAGCAGCGCGTGATCGACTGCGCGCGCGGCGCGGCCATCATGACCGGCACGACGATGGAGATGGAATTCGTCAAGGGCTGCTCCAACATCCTGCCCAACACCACGATGGAAGAGACGCTGGTCAAATGCCTGCATGCCATCGGCGTGCCCGCCTATGACGAGGAAGAGCTTGCCCTTGCCCGGTCGCTGCACGACGCGCTGGAGTCGCCGGAAAAGACGCTCGCCAAGATCACCCGCCTGTGCTCAAACAAAGTAAAGCGGGAGGTGATGGCGCATCAGGGCGAGCCGCTCTACACGTTCATCGCACCGCACACGCCGACCGATACGCCGCTGATCACCGTGTCCACCGACTCCGGCGACGCCAGCTGGTGCGCGCCGACGAGCCAGATATCCGTCGCCGCCTGGGCAGCCGATACGCCCGCCCATACCTGGCAGGCTGTCGCCATCGGCAAAAGCTCCATCGCCCACAAGGCGATGCTCTATGCCGCCAAGACGCTCGGCCTTGCCGGCGCGGCGCTCATGAACGACGCCCAGCTGCTTGCTCAGGCGCAGGAGGAATTCAGAGGCCGAACGGAAGCTTCTCCCTATATCTGCCCGATTCCCGCCGGCGTCAAGCCTGCGTACTAAGCGGAATGCCCAGGGATTTTGTTCTGTATTTTTATGCAAAGTATATTGCATACTTATTCACTCGTGTGGTATAATCCTGAGCATACATTCGATTTTATTCTGAATATCCGATGAAAGAAGGACAACACCATGCCGAAGGACCAGATCATCGACAACACCGATACCGGTTTTATCAATAAAGCCAATATCCTCATTGAAGCGCTTCCGTACATCCAGCGTCTGTGGGGAAAGACCATCGTCATCAAGTACGGCGGAAACGCCATGAAAAACGACGACCTGACGCATAAGATTCTTGAGGACGTCACCCTGCTCAAGTACGTAGGCATCAACCCGATTCTCGTACACGGCGGCGGCCCGGAGATCAACACCATGCTCAAGCGCGTAGGCGTGGAAAGCAGTTTTCACAACGGCCTGCGCATCACCGATGACGCCACGATGGAAATCGTACAGATGGTGCTCGCCGGCAAGCTCAACAAGAACATCGCATCCGATATCGGCCGCCTCGGCGGCAAGGCCATCGGTCTGTGCGGCAAGGACGCAGAGCTCATCAAAGTCAAGAAAAAGCCGCCGCTTGCCGACGGCGTGGATCTTGGCCACGTGGGCGACATCGTGAGCATCAACACCAGGCTGCTCGAAGCGCTCTGCGCCGATGAATATATCCCGGTCATCTCCTCCGTCGGCACCGACGAAAACGGACAGAGCTACAACATCAATGCCGATACTGCCGCAGCCGCCGTCGCCACCGCGCTCAAGGCCGAGAAGCTGATCTTCCTGACCGATATCGACGGCGTGCGCGCCGACGCAGAGGATCCTTCTTCTCTTCTGCCGATCCTCACCACCGATCATGCGCTCGATCTGATCGCCGAGGGCGTCATCTCCGGCGGCATGATCCCCAAGGTCACCGCCTGCATCGACGCCATTGAAAAGGGCGTGCGCCGCGTGCACATCATCAACGGCACGATTCCGCATCCGATCATTCTGGAAATCTTCACCGACCGCGGCATCGGCACCATGTTTGAAAAACCGAAGTTCAAGAAGGAGGCGTAACCATGGCAAAGCCAAAGATCTACATCGACGGACAGGAAGGCACGACGGGCCTGCGCATCTTCGAGCGCTTTGCCGGACGCACCGACATTGAAATCCTGACGATCGACCCTGCGCTGCGCAAGGACACGGATGAGCGCAGAAAGCTGATCAACGCCTCGGACATCACCTTCCTCTGCCTGCCGGACGCCGCTGCAAAGGAAGCCGTCTCACTGGTTGAAAACGACAGCGTCCGCATTATCGACGCTTCCACCGCGCACCGCACTGCGCCCGGCTGGGCATACGGCTTCCCGGAGCTTTCCGCCGCGCATCGCGAGGCCATCGCAAACGGCAAGCGCATCGCCAATCCCGGCTGCCACGCTACGGGCTTTGTTTCCCTCGTTCATCCGCTCGTCGCGTCAGGCGTGCTGAGCGCAGACAGCGCACTCGCCTGCTTCTCCCTCACCGGATACAGCGGCGGCGGCAAGAAGATGATCGCGCAGTACGGCGATGAAGCCCGCGACGCGGCGCTCGATTCCCCGCGCCTTTACGGCCTGACGCACAGCCACAAGCACCTGCCGGAGATGAAGGCCGTATGCGGCCTTGCGCAGGCGCCGCTGTTCACGCCGATCGTGGCAGATTATTACGCCGGCATGCTCGTCAGCGTGCCGCTGATGGCCTCCCAGCTCAAGGGGATTGACAGCCTCGCTCAGCTGCACGCGTGCTACGCGGACGCATACGCCGGCCAGAAGATGATCCGCGTCATGCCGCTCTCCGCACAGGCAGACGTCGGCGGCTTCCTCGCGTCCAACGGCTGCGCAGGCTGGGACGGCCTTGAAATCTACGTCACCGGCAACGACGAGCGCATGATGGTCTGCGCCCGGTTTGATAATCTGGGCAAGGGCGCATCCGGCGCCGCCGTGCAGTCCATGAACATCATGCTCGGCTGCGACGAGGCGACCGGCCTCAGCCTATAACATACATAAACCTCATCCGTCTGTCCCGGATGAGGTTTTCCCGAATCTGTACCTTTGAATCCGTACTTCTATTCCGTACTTTTTTCCATATCTTGATTCTGTACCTTTGGAGGTTCTTATGCAGCTTTCTGACATCAAGGCGCTTGACAACGCGCATTTCCTCAGGGTGTTCGGCGACCGCGCTCCGGTCTGTTTCGTGCGCGGCGAGGGCAGCACGCTCTACGATCAGGACGGCAAGGCCTACACCGATCTGTTCGCCGGCATCGCCGTCAATTCCCTGGGCTACAACCATCCCGCCGTTACCGACGCGCTGATCGCGCAGGCGCACTCCGGCGTGCTGCACACGTCCAACATCTATTACGTTCAGCCGCAGGCTGAGCTTGCCGCGCTGCTGTGCGCGCATACGTTTGCCGACCGCGTCTTCTTCTCCAACTCCGGCGCGGAAGCCAACGAGGGCGCAATGAAGCTTGCCTGCAAGTACTTCTACGCACAGGGCTCAAAGCGCTACAAGATCATCTCCGCCGACCACTCCTTCCACGGCCGCACGCTGGCCACCGTCGCCGCAACCGGTCATGACTACTATCAGGAGCCGTTCCGCGCGCTGCTGCCCAAGGGTTTCACGCAGGTGCCCTACAACGATCTTGAAGCGCTCAAGGCTGCCATCGATGATGAGACCGCGGCCATCATGCTCGAGCCCATGCAGGGCGAGGGCGGCGTCACGCCGGGCAGCGCCGATTATCTCACGGCCGTCCGCCAGCTCTGCGATGAAAACGGCATCCTGCTGATCTTTGACGAGGTGCAGACCGGCGTATGCCGCACGGGTTCCCTCTACTGCCATGAGCAGTACGGCGTCACGCCGGATATCATGACCAGCGCCAAGGGCCTTGGCTGCGGTTTCCCGATCGGCGCAATCCTTGCGACAGAGGAAGTCGCCTCCAGGATCTCCAAGGGCGATCACGGCTCCACATTCGGCGGCAACACGCTGGCCTGCGCCGTATCGCTTTCTGCGATGCGCTTCATGATCGAAAACGACTATGCCGCCGTCGCCAGAGAGAAGGGCGCATACCTGATGGACGCGCTCAAATCCATCAAAAGCGACAAGGTCTTGGAGGTCCGCGGCATGGGCATGCTCATCGGCCTGCAGCTTGCCAGCGATTATTCCGCAGGCGCGCTGATGGGCAGGCTGCTTGAACGCGGCTTCGTCGCCGGCACGGCCTCCGGCAATGTGCTGCGCCTTGCGCCGCCTCTGGTCATCTCCTACGAGGAGATGGACGCCTTTGTCGCCGCGCTCAAAGCCGAACTTGCATAAAACTGCATCATAAAGGGGATGGCCCGCGCGGTCATCCCCTTGTTCTTTTCAGTTCAGGTCGTCCGTACGCACGCCTTCGCCAAGCCTTTTGAGCTCATATTCGCCCTGCGCGTTTTTTTCATAGTCAAAGCCATAGGTGCCGCGCTTTCCCGCACGGTCAAACTCAATCACCACGATCACGCGCTCGCCGCTTCCGCTCTTGCTGGCCACGCGGGTATCGACGATTGACGCATCCGGCACGCCTTCGGCGAACATCTTTGTCGCCATGTCGCGCACGACGGGCACAAAGCTCCAGTCCATCGTGCTGGCGCTGTTGTCCTGCGGCGTCTTCAGCTGCGCCGCTTCAATCTCGTCGCCGATCTTCGCCAGCGCCTGCGTCGCAGATTCGCATCCGCTCATCACAAACAGCGCCAGCACCAGCAGCCCAGCAAGCATTCCCTTCTTCATAACCATCCTCCTCATTTCATCCATGCGCGTCTGAGCGCTTCAAGTCCCTGCACGATCATCGCTTCATCCATACCGGCAAAGCCCAGGAGCACCGTACGCTGGGCGTCGGCGTCCAGCTGCATCACGCCGTAATCCGTCAGCCTCGTCAGGCGCACGCCGGCATGGGCGGCCAGCGGCTCCAGCTCCTGCGCAGGCGTACGCCCGGCTACGCGCAGCAGCGCATACAGCCCTGCGCCGCATGGGGCCACCTCGCCAAGGCCCAGCCTCATTGCCGCCTGCTCAAGCGCCAGCAGCCTGTTTCTGTAGATCACGCGCATCCGCGCAACATGCCGTTCCATATATCCGCCTGCGATGAACTTACGCAGCGTCTCCTGCTCAAAGCCCGGCACGCTGCACGCCGCATGCATCGCACGATAGCGGCCGACAAGCGCCTCAGGCAGCACCATGAAGCTCAGCCGCAGACCCGGCGCAAGCGTGCGCGCGAACGTATTCATGTAAATCACCTGTCCGCTCTCGTCCATCGCGCGCAGCGCAGGCGCGCTCACACCCTGAAAGCGGAACTCGCTGTCGTAATCATCCTCCAGGATATACGCGCCCGTCTCCTGCGCCCAGCGCAGCAGCGCCGCACGCTGATCTGCGCGCATCTCCTCGCCCATAGGGAACTGATGCGACGGCGTCACATAAGCCGCGCCCGCTCCGCTCATGTACAGCGCGCGCACATCGATCGCGCCTCCCGAGAGCGGCGTCGGCGCAATCCTTGCACCGCTGGCCACCAGAATGCGCCGCACGCGGGCATACCCCGGATCCTCCACAGCAAATAGCTTCTCACGGCCCAGAACCGATACCAGCGCCGTGACCAGCACCTCCGTGCCCGCGCCCAGCACAATGCATTCCGGCGGCACGTCAATGCCCCGCATGCTGCGCATCATCGACGCAATCTCCTGCCGAAGCGCATACGATCCCTGCGGATCGCCGGAAAGAAGGAATGCCGTGTTCTGCTCGCTGAGCACCTCGCGCATCAGGCGCGCCCATGTCGCATACGGGAAGTGCTCCGCATCCGCCGCGCCGGTTGAAAAATCCCAGCGGACGGGCACGCTCTCCTCATGCGCGATAACAGAAGCCTGCGGCAGCTCGGCGGCGACATACATGCCGCTTCTGGGTCTGCTCTCGCAGTATCCCTCAGCTGTCAGCCTTCCCAGCGCCGCTTCAACCGTCGCCGTGCTGATCTGCAGATGCGCCGCCAGCTGGCGCTTGGAGGGCAGCTTCGCACCAGGCCCAAGTTTTCCCTGTTCAATTTCCGTACGCAGCGCTCCGTAGAGCTGATCGGTCAGCGTCGTCCGGCTTTGCGCATCCAAACTGCAGGTAAACACAATCAGCTCTCCTTTCCATGCGATTGCATACGCTCATTTCAGCCTGCCAAGCGCAAGCTCCGCCTCTTCGCCGCAGTGCGCCCACTCGCCCACATGATCCCATGAGACATAAAATCCCGCGCCATGGCTGCAGAACACGCTGCCCGGCGGATTTTTTTCATCTGCCAGCGGGCTGTAGCCGTTCTCTTTAACGATGGCCTCCTGGTTTTTGCACGGCGCATAGCGGTCAAAGCCGGAGGCAAGCCTGCCGTGTCCGCGCGTGGACGCGGCAAACTTCTGCGGATAATCCCAGAACGCTGCCGCCGTGCACGTGCCGCCCATGATGATCTCGTCATCTCTGTATTCAGGCGCGTCAAGCTCCGCGCCGAGGCGAAGCAGTTCGCCTGTCACGCGGCTGAGACATTCCTGATGAAACGCCAGCTCAAACCGGACGACCGGCTCAAGAAGCACGTTCTGCGCATGCATCAATGCATTCCGGATTGCGCGGTACGTCGCCTCTCTGAAATCGCCGCCCTCCGTGTGCTTGAGATGCGCTCTGCCTGCAATCAGCTCCACACACACATCCGTCAGCGCGCTGCCGGTCAATACGCCCGGATGCACGCGCTCGCTCACATGGCCGGCAATCAGCCTGCGCCAGTTGAGATCGAGCGTGTTGGGCGCGCACGCGTCCCTGAATCTCACGCCGCTGCCCGGCTCGCCCGGCACAAGCCGCAGCCATGCCTCGGCATAATGGCGCAGCGGCTCATAATGCCCAACGCCCACCGCAGGCGCGGCGATCGTCTCTTTATAGATGACTTTGGGCGGCAGAAACTCCACCTCGTCTGCAAACCTGTCGCGCAGGATGCTGCCCAGCACCTCAATCTGCACGGCGCCCATAATGCCCACGGACAAGCGTCCGTTTTCTGCACGTACGCTGAGCAGCGGATCCTCTTCCTCCAGCTCCCGCAGGTGCAGCAGCAGCTTCGTGCGGTCAAGCGCCCCTTTCGGCGTCACATCCACGCTCATCAGCGGCACAATCTGCTGCTGTTTTACGCCCGGCTCTGCGCCGATCTGCTCGCCCGGCCTGCAGGAAAGCCCCGTGACCACCGCCGTCTGTCCGGCGCAAACTGCGGAAACCGGCGTCAGCTTCCCGCCCTGCGCGCTGCAGATCGCGTTGACCTTCTGCGCGCCGTCCTTCGTCGCGACGTCCTCCCTCGCCGTCAGGCTGCCGGAAAGCGCCTTGATGTAGCAATAACGCATGCCGTCAATGCGGCGTACACGGTACACCTTCGCACAGAACGGCTCCTTCAGCTTCTGATCATAATCCGTCGCAAACAGCGACGCAATCGCTTCTTCCAGTTGGTCAATGCCCTGATCGGCAAGCGCGCTGCCCGGAAGCACCGGATACAGCTGCCCGGCCTTCATCGCGCGCTGTGCGCCAAGCAGATAATCCTGCGCCCCGGCTTCCTCCATCAGGTGCAGTTCCATGAGTTCCTCGTCGCGCATGGCCAGCTCTTCACGAAGCGCCTCTGTCTCCTGCGTCATCAGCGCGCAATCAGGCGACAGCAGGCGCTGCATCTGCTCCATCACCCTATATACGTCCGCACCCTCGCGGTCCGTCTTGTTGAGGAAGATGATCGTCGGAATTCCCCTGTCCTTCAGCAGACGAAACAGCGTCACGGTATGGCTCTGCACGCCCTCCGCGCAGGAGACGACAAGCAGCGCGCCGTCGAGCACCGACAGCGCGCGCTCCATCTCACCCGAAAAGTCGACGTGACCCGGCGTATCCATCAGCGTCACACGAATGGTTTCGCCGTCGCTTCGCGCAAGCTCGATCGTCGCCTGCTCGCAGAAGATCGTGATGCCCCGCGCGCGCTCAAGCGCATGCCCGTCCATAAACGCATCGCCGTGATCCACACGGCCGCATCTGCGCAGCACGCCCGCATGCGCAAGCAGCTGCTCGCACAGCGTCGTCTTGCCTGCGTCGACATGCGCAGCCACGCCCAACGTCAGATTCATACATCCTCCAGCATCTCACCGGCAGCAGATCGATCAAAACCGCGATCCTGCCCCTTATTCGTTTTCCGTTTCCTGCTCTTTCTTCAGCCGCTCGAATACCGCGTCCACCACCTTTTTCTGATGGCGCGTAAACTTGCGGTCTTTCAGGTATTCTCTGGCCATCTCCGGCCTCTTCTTCATCGTCAGATACAGCGACTCGGAGAGCTGCCAGTCCATGATGTGCGCATGATTGCCGTTGAGCAGCGGTTCCGGCACGGTCAGCCCCTCAAACTCTCGCGGTCTCGTATACTGCGGATGCTCCAGCAGTCCGGAGGAAAAGCTCTCCGTCTGCGCGCTTTCCTCGCATCCAAGCACCCCCGGCACCAGCCGCGCCACACTGTCCACCAGCACCATCGCGCCCAGTTCGCCGCCGGTGAGCACGTAATCGCCGATGGAAATCTCCTCGTCGATACACAGATCCAGCGCACGCTGATCGACGCCCTCGTAGTGGCCGCACAGGAGAATCAGCTCTTCCTCCCGGGCAAGCTCCTCTACCTTCTTCTGCGTCAGCGTTTCGCCGCGCGGGGAAAGGTAGATCCGCCGTCCCCTGAAGTTTTCGCCCTGCACGTCGCGGATCGCGTCCACGATCGGCTGCGCCAGCATCACCATGCCCGCGCCGCCGCCATAGGGGGCGTCGTCCGTGTTGTGGTGCTTGTTTTTCGAATATGCCCTTATATCCACTTCCCGGATTTCAAGCAGCCCGGCCTTCTCCGCCCTGCCCAGTATGCTCGCATGCAGCGGCGTAAACATCTCCGGAAAGATCGTCAGAATCGTGATCTTCATTCTTCCTCCGGCGGCAGCAGCGTCAGCCGCTGTTTTTCCATCTCTTCAAGGATCGCAAACATCTTCTCTTCCTGCGTGTCGATTTCCAGAATTTCGATCTCGCGCAGGGTGATGACCTCCTCCTCCGCCTCGCGGCCGAAGAAATCGATCAGCCGCAGCTTCATGCGCAGTCCGTTGGCCTCCACCACGCGGCCCGTCGCCATCTCGTTGCCGATGATGACGCTGACGATCTCCTTTCTCGCCTTGCACTCCAGCAGCACGCTCAGCAGCAGATCCGTATCCTCCGCCGGCAAATCGGTAAAGAAGCACTTGTGATGCTGCTTGTGATAGGACAGCAGCATCGCCAGGCGCTGCTCGTATTCCTCGCCGGAAAGAATCTGCAGCACATCGCTGTTCCTGCGCACACGCCAGCCGTCAATCTGCCCCCACGGCGT
The DNA here is from genome assembly GCA_017412025.1 of Clostridia bacterium. Next base: position 27,637 of record JAFQOY010000241.1, read on the forward strand.
CAGATCGCACATGAGCACATGCTGCGCGTCAACTGCCTCCACAAAGCCGGCGGAAAATCCGTCCGGATCCTTGGGATCGGTATAGATCGACGCAAGCGCGCCCTGCGCCGCCAGAATGCGCAGCAGGTACACCATATATCCATTGGGTAATGCCATATCAATATCTCCTCTTGGGCAGGTAAAACCGCCTGTTGCCAAAAACGTCCACAATCATGATGCAGGGTTCGCCCGCATATACGGGCATCTCCATCGTCACTTCCAGCTTCGGCGTGCCGACAGTCCGCACGCTGGAGATGCAGCTCCTGTATTCCTCGCCCTGCACAAAGCCCGCCGACCACTGATCCACCGCGTCCAGCCCGCTGATACCTGCCTCGCGCGCCTGCGGGCAATCAAACGAGATCAGATGCACCGTGTAGGAGCTGATCGCCGGAAAAACCTCCGCCTCCACCGTGCAGTCGTCTTCCCCGCAGGGAGAAAACACGTCGTAGCACACGCCCAGTGGCTTGCCCTTGGTCGTCTGATAGAGCCGCTTACCCGTCACAGCAATCGCCAGCGGACTCTGGTCAACGCTCAGAAACCTGCGGCCAAGCTGCGCAGCGGCTACCGCAGTCGTTCCGCTGCCGCCGAAGAGATCGCATACCAGATCGCCCTCCTGCGTTGAGCAGCGGATAATGCGTTCCAGCAGCCGGATCGGCTTCTGCGTGTCATAGCCTGTGCGCTGCGGATCCTTCTGCTGCAGATGGCTCACATCGTCCCACACGTCGCCCGGATAGGCGGGCTCGTCGTCGTAATATCTGTATTCCTTCCCGCCGGACATGATCGAGCGGTAGCTTCTTCCATCCTCGTCAACCCCGCGCTTCATGTGGTTGCTGCGCGCGTCATTGCGCCCAACGGGCACGGACTTGAGGCTGAAATAATACGAACGCGACTTGGCATAGAACAGGATAACGTCGTGCTTGCGCGGGAAATACGTGCGCGCCCGCCCGCCGGACTGATAGGACCAGATGATCTCGTTGAGGAAATTGCTCTCGCCAAATACCTCGTCCATCAGCAGCCGCATATGCGCATGCATCCGGCAGTCGATGTGCAGAAAGATCGTACCTTCCTTCTTCATCAGCGTGCGCGCAAGGATCAGCGTTTCACGCATCATGGTCAGATAGGCGTCCCTGTCCGGCCAGCGGTCGTCATAGGCGGGCAGAGAAAACGACGGCGAGCCGGTCTTGTAGCCCTTTTCGCCCACGCGAACCTTCATTTCGAACTGCTTGCCCGTATTGAACGGCGGATCCAGATACACCATCTGTACGGTACCGGCATACTTTTCAATCAGCTCCTGCGCGCATGCAGGCAGCGTGCCCTGAATCAGCGCGCCCATGCTCTCCCTGCCGGAATGGCGCTCCTGTGCGCAGCGGATATACGTCGCAGCCATACTCTTTCTCCCCCGTTTTTCCTGTATTCGCTTGCAAATTCTCATACAAAGCCTTATTGTATATTATACTGTTTTTGCCGCGCATTGACAAGGGAAACCGCCGCTGATATGATGATAGCAGAAAAGATATACCAAGGAGGAACACGCCATGTCCGCTATCGACGCCGTGCTCGCCGCCCGGGCTGAGCTTGAAAACCTTACGCCGCTGAAGAGCGACTGCGGCCGCCTGTGCGCCGCCGCCTGCTGCAAAGGGGATGCGGAAACCGGCATGCTGCTCTTCCCCGGCGAAGAGACGCTATATGCAGGCTGCAGGTTCGGCAGCGTAAAGGATACCGGCTTCGCGCTCGGCGGCTGCGAAGCCCGGCTCTTTGTCTGTCAGGGCAGATGCGACAGAGAAAACAGGCCGCTTGCCTGCAGGCTGTTTCCGCTGTTTTTAAAGTTTAAGGAGGACGGTAGCACAAAAATGCGCATCGACGTCCGCGCCAAAGCCGTCTGTCCCCTGACAGACTACGGCGTCAGGGCGCTTGATCCGGATTTCAGACACGCCGCGCGCCGGGCATACGACCTGCTGCTTGCAGACGATACGCAGGCTGCGTATCTCAAAGACCTTGACGACGCATTTTCACTCTAACGCAAAAGCAGTTCCGCGCCGGAACTGCTTTCTTTTGCTCTTTTTTCTTTACAGCCTCACCTGCTGCGTATATCCCCTGGCGTCTCCCACATACAGCACGCCGTTCGCCGCCGACGCCGATTCAAATTGAC
>JAFQOY010000242.1 GCA_017412025.1 Clostridia bacterium
CGCGATTTGCCGGTGTTTCTTCCCCAGACGCAGCAGCTGCTTGACCGGCTTCGTGGCATGTCCAGCGAGGAACTTCAGAAGCTTTGGAAGTGCAACGATCAGATTGCGGCGCTCAACGTGGAGCGTTTGCGTGACATGGATCTGCACATAAACCTCACGCCGGCCATCATCGCTTACGAGGGCATTCAGTATCAGTACATGGCGCCGGACGTATTCACGCAGAAGGAATACGAGTATGTGCAGGAGCATCTGCGCATCCTGTCGGGCTTTTATGGCGCGCTGCGTCCGCTGGACGGCGTGACGCCGTATCGATTGGAGATGCAGGCCAGGCTGCGCATGGGCGACGCCAAAGATCTTTATGCATTCTGGGGAGAGGCGCTGGCGTGCAGCGTGTTGGACGGAACGGACTGCGTGATCAATCTGGCCTCCAAGGAGTACAGTGTCTGTATTTCGAAGTATCTGCCCAGGGATAAACGAATGATCACCTGCGTCTTCGGCGAGGAGAAGGACGGCAAGATCATCGAGAAGGGCACGATGTGCAAGATGGCACGCGGCGAGATGGTGCGCTTCATGGCGGTGAACGGAATCGAAAATCCGGAAGAGATCAAGGCGTTTGAGGGACTTCATTATCGCTACTCGCCTGAGTATTCGGACGATGATACCTATGTGTTTGTGAGGCAAAAAGAAGAGAAGCTGCCGGAGTTTGAATGAAGTGCAAAGAGGATGAAAGCATGAGAATAGAAACATTTGAGTTTAACGGATTTGGCGGCGTGAAGCTTCCTGCGATCCTCTGGCTGCCGGAAGGCGAGCCGAGGCGGATTCTGCAGATTGCGCACGGCATGACGGAACATATCGGGCGCTATGAGGCGCTTGCCGAAAAACTGACTGCGCAAGGAATCGCCGTCGCAGGTTATGATCTGCGCGGGCATGGGCAGAACCTGGGCAATCCCGATGTGGCGTCCTTTGGCGAAGATGGCTGGGAAGCGTCGCTGGAGGATATGCATCTGTTCTTTGAGCATTTGTCTGCGCGCTTTCCCGGTGTGCCGCATGATATGCTGGGCTTCTCACTGGGTTCGTTCCTGCTGAGGGAATACTTGGGCAGGTGGAGCGAGGGCGTGGGCCGTGCGATCATCATGGGCACGGGCTATCAGCCGGCCTTGGTGCTGTCTGTCATGATGGCGATCGTCAGGGGTCAGATCAAAAAGGGTGGCTTTGACAACACGACCGGTCTCGTTCGCAAGCTGTCCTTCGGGACGTACAATCAGAAGTTCATGCCCAACCGCACGCAGTCGGACTGGCTCTGCGCGGATACGGCGCAGTTGGACGCGTATCTCGCCGATCCGCTTTGCCGCAGGGATATTTCTTCCGGGCTTTTCTGGCAGCTGCTGGCCGCGATGAAGCGCACCGGCAGCAGGGCGGCGTGCGGCACATGGAATAAGAACATGCCGGTGCTGCTGCTTTCCGGGAAGGATGATCCGGTTGGCGACGGCGGCAGGGGCGTACAGGCCGTGAAGAAGCAGCTGGACGCGGCGGGGATGAAGAACGTTTCGCTGCATCTGATTCCCGGCGCGCGTCATATTGTGCTGGATGAGCGCAGAAGCGGCGCTGCGGATGAGGCGGTTCGGATGATTGGGGATTGGTTAAAAGAATAAAACACGGCGCGCAGAGCTTGGCTTTGCGCGCCGGATTCATTCATTCGATTGTATCTTTCATGGGAATGCTCAGCAGCCGGAAGTTGCTCTTGTAGTAATCCAGAACGCCCTCCTTTTTCAGCTTGCTCATCTCGGCGGACAGGCCCCTGCGGTCCACCTCCAGATAATCCGCCAGCCCCTGCCGGTCAAGGGGGATGGAAAAGTTGGCGCTGTTTGCTTCCTTGGCCTGCATGAGCAGATAGGTCATCAGCTTTTCGCGTGTGCTGCGCCCCGCGGTGATGAGCGCACGCTGATGCAGGGCGAGGTTCTTGTCGGCGACGATCTGCAGCAGATTGAAGATGACCCGGCTGTGAAAGGCGCAGGCGTGTGTGCAGGAGGTCATGATCCGCCGGCAGTCGATGAGCAGGTACTCGCTGTCCTCGCTGGCGACGATGTCCACGGGCAGCAGCTTGGCTTTGGAGCAGGAAAAGGACTCGGCAAAGAGCTGCCCCGGCGCGATGTTCATCATGATCGTGCGGTTGCCGGCAAAGTCCGTGCGGATCAGCTGCACACAGCCGGAAAGCAGAATCCCGACGTCCTTGGCGGGAGAGCCCTCGCGCAGAATGAAGCTGCCTTTATCCGCATGCATGCTGCGCGCGCCGAGGCAGGCGAGCATGCCCGGCAGATCCTCCGGGGCAATGCCGTCAAAGAGTGGGCAGGTATTCAGCTGTTCAGCAGAAAATGTCATGAAAAAATCTCCTTCTGCGTTGAAAATTCAACGGAAGTTCTGCGAGAAGTATACTATAATGATTCCACAAGGTCAAGAACACGAAGCGCAATTCCGGATATGGAGGTTTGAATATGATCCGCAGAATCATTAAGATTGATGAAGAAAAGTGCAATGGATGCGGCCTGTGCGCGAAGGCCTGCCATGAGGGCGCGATCGGCATGGTGGACGGCAAGGCGAAGCTGATGCGCGAGGACTATTGCGACGGACTGGGCGATTGCCTTCCGGCATGCCCGATGAACGCTATCTCCTTTGAGGAGCGCGAAGCGCCCGCCTATGATGAGGCGGCGGTGCTGGCGGCCAAGAGGAGCAAAGAAGCGAAGGAAGACGCGCTGCCCTGCGGATGTCCGGGCTCGGCCTGCCGAAGCATGGAGGCGAAGCCGTCCGAACCGATGGCGAGCGTTCCGGGCTGCCTGACGAATTTCCCGGTGCAGATCAAACTGGCCCCGGTGAACAGCCCATTCTTTGACGGGGCGCATCTGCTGATCGCGGCGGACTGCGCGGCCTATGCCTACGGCAATTTCCATCAGGATTTCATCCGGGGAAGGGTGACGCTGATCGGCTGCCCGAAGCTGGACAATGTGAATTACGCCATGAAGCTCGCGGAGATCTTCAGGGCATGCGATATCCGCAGCGTTACCGTGGCGCGCATGACGGTGCCCTGCTGCGGCGGGCTTAGCTTTGCGGTGAAGACCGCGATGGAGCTCAGCGGCAAGGAGATCCCTGTGAGGGTTGTGACCATCAGTCCGGATGGGCAG
>JAFQOY010000243.1 GCA_017412025.1 Clostridia bacterium
GCACGCGCTCGATCATCTGCACGCGATCCTCAAGATGATGCTCGCGGATTTTCTCCTCCACGCTTTCCTTGAGATAGCCTTCGCCGACCATAAGGAGCTTAAACGGCTTCTGATCGCAAATTTTTGCAAAAAGATCAATCGTCTCCACCGGGCTCTTTTCCGGCTTGAGGCGGCCGACAAAGCTGATGATCACGTCATCATCCGTATAGCCGTAGGCAGCGCGGAGCTGCGTGCGGTCGTGATCAGCGTAATTGGTCTTGAGTTCGGAGGCATCCAGACCGACCGGCGCGACGGAGCAGCGATTGACGCCGAGGACACGCAGCTCGTCCTGCACGGCTTTGGATTTGGCGATCACCGGCAGGCGTTTATAGATGCGAAGCGTACCCATGGCAAAGGCTGCGTCCATCAGACGGGACTTGAAATTGCGCTGCGCGCTGTGAGCGATGCCGATATAGGGGACGAACGCGATATGGTGGCGCAGGCAATAGCGGTAAATGCGGAGAAGGAACAGCTGCGTATCGGAAAAGACGAGAAGCCCGTCAAGCTGGGGATCCAGTATATCCGGATGCATGACGCCATGCACGCCAATCGCATGCACGGGAATATAGCGCATGTCAAGATCATCAGAAATAATCTGATGATCGGCGGGCTTGTCTTTGGAAACGCATTTGTAGATGGTTACGCGGTGTCCCTGGGCGGTCAGCGCCTTGCCGAGGCCGATTTCCTGACTGTGATAGAATCCCTTTTTACCAAATCCGCTGACGATGGTGACCAGAATACCCAGACGCATAAATGACTTCCTTTCTTAGACGGCAATTCGTGAACAGCGATTCACGCGCAACGATGGATCAGCGTCGGAAATGGAGCTTTTTAAGCAGCATCCGCCATTCATCCGCGCTGAGAACGACGGCAAAATGAACGAGCGTGCCGATTGCGGCGTATGCGGCGATACACAAAAACAGCGTGAGCCAGGTTTCAGGCAGATACAGGCGCGAAAGGCCGGTAAACAGCAGGGTGAGCACGCCGCAGGAGACAACGTTACGGATGATATTGGGATAGAATGTCAGCAGAGGGAACTTCAGTACGTGCGCCATATACAGCGGATTGGAAACGAAATTAACGAAGCCAATCAGCACGACCGTCGTCCATACGACGGCATAGACGCCCAGCTGCGTATAGCGCAGCAGCATCACCATGGAAACCACGTTGATCAGGCCCGTAACAATGGTGATGATGCAGGGGATTTTCTGTTTGACAGTCAGCGTATAGATGTAATACAAAGGTTTCATGGAGCCGCTGGCCACACTGGTCAGCACGGTGATCACGGTGAGCCGGTAGACCAGCGCGATATCCTCTCCGGGAATCCAGAGTCTGTAATACACCATGCCCAGCGCGAAAAAGCCGGCAAAGGCAAGGTTTGAAAGCAGCGCGGAGAGCTTCATGGACAGCCTGAGCTCGCCAAGCAGCCGATCCATTTTGTTTTCCGCATAGGAGCGCAGGAACATGGGCTGAAACGCATGACCTACGACGTGATAAAGGCTGTGAAAGATGAGATCGATGCTCTTAGCGATGGCGAGCTGCCCCATGGCAAGAGGCGTAAGCATGAGGTTGCACACGGCCAGATCCAGTCCGCTGTGCAGCAGCGCACCCAGATCATTGGCCGAGGACCAGACTCCATCCGCTACGAGCTTTTTGACGGCGCTCCTGCGGAAATCTCCTCGATGCACTTTTAGCTGCGGCGTATAGCGGCGGGTGATGAGCCAATCGGAGAAGACAATGACCGCGCCTGCACACAGCAGCGCCAAGCCGACAAGCGCAACGTTGGCACGGAAGACGCGGAAGACGGCCAGAAGCACGGCTGCCTCGCACAGATAGGAAAGGAGCTTGAAGACGCCGACAATATCCAGCTTGTCAGCGATGTAAGCGCCCGTTCCGTATACGCTGAAAACCGTGACCAGAAAGAAGCGGACGAAGACGAAGATAAACAGCAGCTTGACATCGGCAATCAGCTCATGTGGGATGACGAGCAGGCGTTCAAGCGAGGCAATACAAAAAAGGGAAACACACAGGATAATCACGCCCAGCACAACGTCGCCGAAAAAGGTGGAGCTGAAGTAAATGTTGGCCGTTTTCAAGTCTCGGTTGTGATAGGCGACGGCGATGTGTCTGGCGGCAAAGGAATTGAGCGCCAGCGTGATGATGGTGGCGTACTGCGCCAGATTCTTGGCGAGGGATACGTAGCCGTAAGCCGCCGTACCGACATTGCTGGTGATAAACGGCGTGAGAAACAGATTGATGAGATAATTGACGGTGAACGCGGAGCCAGTGACGAGCATGGTCCGAAAGAGCCTTTTCATTTGAGAACCATTTGAAGACATGCCCTTTTACCTCCCTCCTGCGCGTGACGGAGCGCTGCTCTCCTCTTCCCTGCAGCAGGCGGCGCCCAGCGTGAAAAAGAGGAACATGGTCATGAATTCATGGGTCGCAAAAGCACGCTCGGCAAAGCCGAAAATCATGAAAAACAGAACAAATGCGCTGCACCAGAGATAGCGCTCCTCGTCAAGCGTATGGATCTGTTTCATAGAAGCGAGCAGGGAAACAAAGAACGCGCCCACGCCCAGTACGCCCGAATTGAGCAGCATTTCAATGAGCAGATTGTGCGTGCCGGAAAGCTGGCGGGCCATGAAGGAATGCGCCTCAAAGGCATTGTGCAGCATATCGACCGCATAAGGATCGCGCCAGAACATGGCATAGCCGTATCCGCACAGCGTGTGAGACTGCATGATCAGCGACAGGGAGGCCTCCCACAGGGGAACGCGGCCCGTCAGCGTCGCATCCTTTCCTAACATCTCAAACAGGGGAGAAAAAAACGGCAGAATCGTCATGGCGACAACGAGAAAAGAAATGCTGCCTGCGATGTAAATCCAGCCAAGCGGCAGGCGGCTAAGCAGCAGACTCCTTCGCTGCAGGACGAGCAGATAAAACCCGGCGGCGCAGAGGCAGAGCATGCTGCTGACGTTGTGCGTGAGCACAAGCAGGATCAGTTGCAGGCTGAGCATGATGACAAACAGGCGGGAAGGAACGATGCGCTTTTCTCCATAGATGCGCAGCAACACGAGCTGCACCAGAATGCCGAAGGCCAGTTCCGTACCCGCGCCGTTCTTGGCGGAATAGACGCCGACAAAATCCCCGGCATAAGCGGCGCTTTCGCGATAGACATAGCCCGGGAAAAGACCGACGAAGATCAGCGTCAGCGCGACAAAGAGGATCTGCGCATAGTAAAGGCGCTCAAGAACAGCTTGCAGGGAAAACTGATTGCACAGCCACAGCGCAAACAGGATGGTAACAGTCACGCGGATGCAGGTGATGATCTGCAGGCTCGGGCTGATGGAGACCAGCATGGAACTGACAAACAGCACGGCGGCAAACAGATAAACCGACCAGTATTTTCTGCGAAGATCGATCACCAGGATGTCCATCAGGTTCTCTGAGCTGGTGAGGAGCATGACGCCGATCATCAGCAGAAACGCGCTGTAGTCAATGACCGTGCGAAACCAGCCGCCAAAGATTCGCGTATAATTGCCGGGAAAGCCGAGGCTGTTGAGAAAGATGAAGATGACGATCAGATCGACGGCGCTGCGCTTGCTTTGCGCGCGTGCATTCATGGAAACACCCTCTTTATCAGATCGTAAGAGAAATCAGCGCTTTTTGCGCTTCTCTTCCCTGCGCTTGCTCTTCTTGCGCTTTTTCGGCTTACTCCACTGCGGAGAATTGGCTTCGCTTTCATCCCAGCGGACGCCGGAAGTCACGCCGTTGATGACGCAGCCGGCGATCAGCGTGCCGGACTTATCAAGGCGCTCCAGTGCGTCGCGGATGACATCGAGCGTGGAGGCGTCGTAGCGCATGACAAACACCGCGCTGTCTGCCACCTGATTCAGGCGCATCGCATCGGCGACCATGCCCACGGGCGGGGTGTCCATCAGGACGTAGTCATACGTCTGAGCGAGGCGCTTGACCAGGCTGAGCGTCGTCTCGTCCATCATGATGCCGCGGTGCTCCACGACCGTGGGCAGCAGATCAAGATAGCCGGTGAGCGTGGTGATGGCCTCGACCTCGCTGATATCGCCGCGATAGAGCGCGTTGAGCGAATGCTCATAATCCACCGCATCCAGGAAGAGGCTGCCAAGACGCGGATTGCGGAAATCGAAGTCGATGAGCAGCACGCGGTAGCCCAGATTGGACAGGGCGACAGCGAGGTTAGCGGCGACGACGGTCTTACCCTCCTCATGGGAGGCGGAGGTGACATAGATGCACTTGTGCAGGCCCGATCCCAGGCGATTGCGCAGGATGTGCGCCGTGGAGGAGAATTCCTCCACGATTTCATCGCGAATGCCGGAAACAGACAGGGAAACCCTGTCGCGGGAGAACCATTCAACGTTATCCGGAAGCGTGCCCAGTGTCTGAAGACCCAGCTTGTCGCTCACATCGCGCACGTTGGTGAGCGTCGGATGCAGCAGAACCTGAAGCGCGCTGATGCACACGCCCAGAATCAGACCCAGGAAGGTCATATACAGCCAGATGGAGGCATTGAGGCTGCCGCCGACGAGGAACTTGGCCGTGGGCTCGTTGACCGAGGCGATGGAGCCGATGCCCAGCGTCTGCTGGAACAGCGGCCTGGAAATTGCGGTGAGCGTTTCAAGAATCCTCACACCCTCTTCGGCACTGCGCCAGTAGAGCGACATCTCAATGATACGCGTAGTGTTGTACTGACGAAGGGTGAGGTTGGAGGCGATATCCTTTGGGGTGATGCCAAGCAGACCCATCTGCTCGATCACCTGGCTGAGCGCTCTGTCGCTTTGCAGGATATAGATCATCGGCTCAACCAGAGAATTGGCGAGCGTGATATCCTCGTTGCGGGGATAGGCGGCATTGGTCGCAGGATAATTGCCGCCGGCATTTTCGGACGTGACGACCGCAGAGGCGGTAATCAGGTATTCCTTGGTCATCTCTCCGCGCAGAAAGGAGAGGCCGGAAAGCGCGACGCCCACGACAAGGCCGGCAAGCGTCAGCAGCAGGATCATGCGCTTATTCTTGACAATCGCATGGAGGAGGTCGCCCAGCCTGAGCTGAATGGATTGAGAATTATTCACGTCATTCACTTCCTCAATGGTTTACTTTCTTTTGCGGCGCAGCAGCAGGAAAGCGAAGGCTGCACATACGATGGCAACGCATCCCGCAGCGAGTGCGGTATCCGCCACGGTCCACATTTTGTACTCAAAGGTCTGAACATCGCCGGTATCTTCGACGAAAATGGTCTTCTGCTGCTGCGTTTTGCCGTCCACGATCAGAGCGTATCGGCCAGGCACAAGGCCCTCAAAGACCTCGGGCATGGCGCTGCTCGTCCACAGGCGCACGGCATTTCCGTTTTCATCATATAGTCCCATGCTCACGTCGGAGCGGACGCTGCCAAGCAGGGTATCCGTGACGCTGACGGACACGCGGACGATCCGGTTAACCACGTCAAGGTGATAGACAGGCGATTCTTCGATCAGACCCCTGCCGGAGACGGC
>JAFQOY010000244.1 GCA_017412025.1 Clostridia bacterium
AACCTTCGCCCCGCGCAGGCCGACCTCCTCCTGCACGGTAAATGCGCAGGTGATATCGCCGTCATAACCGCAGTTTTCAAGGATATCCAGCAGGATCATACAGCCCATCCGGTCGTCGATCGCCTTCGCCTTGACAAAGCCGTCGCCGAATTCGCGGTACTCGCTTTCAAACGTCGCGTAGCTGCCCGGCGGGCACAGGCGCTCCGCCTCCTCTTTACTGTCGCAGCCGATATCGATGGCCAGCGAGTCAAAGTCGGACGCCTTTTTCCTGTCCTCCGCGCTCATCAGGTGGATCGCCTTGATGCCCATCACGCCCGGCACAGCTTTTTCCCCGACCAGCACGCGCTTGGATACGCAGCACCGTGCATCCACGCCGCCCACAGGCGCGATATGCAGAAGTCCGTTGTCCGCAGCGAATGTGACGATGAATCCCACCTCGTCCATATGCGCGGCCAGCATGACATGCGCCTTGCTTTTGTCCGTTCCCTTCCTGTACGCATAGAGGTTTCCGATGGTGTCCGTATACACGCGGCCTTCCCTGTTTTCAAGGATGCGCTCTGCTTCCCTGCGGATGGCGTCTCTCGCTTCCTTTTCAAGGCCGGAAGGAGCGCGCAGCGCCGTCAATTCCTTTAATAGCATAGCGTCTCCTCCCATCCTCTGTGCATATCGCACACTGTTCTCGCCAGCAGATGCGCCTGCCTGCGCATCAGTTCAAGCGATCCCGTTTCCACCGTCGTATGCATGTACTTGATCGGAAGGCTGATCACCGCGCAGGGAATGCCCTCGCACGCCACCTGAACCTCCCAAGCGTCCGTATAGGTGTTGCCCGGAGATACCTCTATCGCCGTCTTCATGCCCAGCTCCTTTGCATGCGCTGTGATAAAGTCCGCCAGCTTAGGATGCGTATTGGGGCCGCAGGAAATGGCCGTCGTATCCAGTGGAACCGTCTCGCCCGGCGCGCAGCCCTCCATCGTGCCATGGGTCACATCCAGGATGATCGCCAGATCCGGACGAAGAGCCTCTGCGCTCGTCATCGCGCCGAGGGAATCGATTTCCTCGCGCGCAGAGAGCACAAAGATGACCTCCGCATCGTGCAGGCAGCTTTTCAGCTCCTGCGCACAGGCAAAGAGAATCGCCGCGCAGGCGCGGTCGTCAAGCGTCTTGCTCGCCACATACCCGTTTTCAAGCGCCGTCATCCTGCCTGTAAACTGCACAGGCGTGCCGGCCGGCACAAGACGCCTGACCTCCTCAGGCGCAAGCCCCGTGTCGATGTACAGTTCATCCGCAGGCGTCACCTTGCCGCGCTCCCTTGCATCCGTCAGATGCGGCGCAGCGGCGCCAACCACGCCGTAAAGCGGGCCTTCCTTCGTCAGGATGCTGACCTCCTGAGCCGGCAGAATCTGCGCCGCAGCGCCCATGGACAGAAAGCGAACGCTTCCATCCTCCTCGACGCCTGTGGTCATCAGACCGACTTCGTCGATATGCGCGCAGAGCATCACACGAGGACCGCCTCTGCCGCGCTTCACCGCGACGACACTGTTCATCGCGTCGATATGCACCTCGTCGCAGTACGGCCGAAACACACGCGCAAACGCCCCGGCCGCCTGCGCTTCATAGCCGCTGGTTCCGGGGACGGTGGTGATATGCTCAAGGAAACCGAAAAAATCCATGTCCTTACTCCCTCAGTCCGTGTTGCCCTCTCCGTCAAACGCAAGCTCCTGATTGGCGCAGACGCTCTGCGTCGAAGGATCAAAGTGCATCTGCTCGTGCGTATCCTCGGGCGCATAGCTCATCCAGTAGCTGGGCACCTGATGGACATAGCCGCATACGCTGCATCGATAGTAGAAAACCTCCATCGTATATTCCTCCCGAACTGTTATAAAATCCGTCAGAACGCGCCGCCGAGAATGGACAGGATGATCCTGCTGTCAAACATCGGCGCCATGCGCGAGCCGGCGATCAGATCGCTGATGAGCGGAACCGGCGCAATGGCCAGCACAATCGGCACAAGCGCAAACAGGATAAACAGAAGCAGCACGCCGCGCACCAGACCGAACACGCCGCCGATAAGCGAATCCAGATGCCGGAGCACGGGCAGCTCAAAGACATAATTGACCAGATGGATGACAAATGTCGCCGCAAGATAAAAGACGAAGAAGCAGCACAGAAAGCTCAGAATGGAAATCGATACGCTGACAATCGTCTGGCTGAGCAGCTGAGCAATCGTCATGGAGCCTTTAGCGCCCGGAACGGCAGCGATGAACGCCGTCTCAAACGCCGCCGGCAGGTTTGCGCTTTCCAGAATCTGGGCCAGCGTGCTTTCGCCCACCTGCGCCACCGAAAGCAGAGACAGATCCAGGCTGCTGATCCGGCTTCCCGCGTCTGTGTAATACATCAGCGTGTCCACCAGCGTCTGATTGCCGTTGAGCCAGGCAGCCAGATCGCCGCTGACAGCCAGGGAAAGCGCCGCAGCGCCGATGAGCGCCGCCACGCTCAGCACGCCGCTGATGAATCCTCTGTACATGCCAAAGATCACGCTGACCGCCAGCACGATCAGAATAAAGATATCGATGATGTTCATGCATACTCCTTGGACGTTTCTGTTACTTCGGCAGTTCCACCACGTAGATTTCCGATCCGGATGCAATCACGGCTCGGTTGTCCGTGATCATGCCCAGCACCGCCGTCACATTGATCGGAAGCTCAAAGGCTTTGAACGTCGTCTCGCCAAATCTGCAGACATAGACGGCATGATGCGAAAATGCATAAACCGAATGCGTGCCAAGCGCCGCAGCCATGCATTCGCCGGGCAGATGCATCACGCGATCGATATTGTTGTACATCAGCCGCACATTATTGATGTGAATACCCTCGTTCTGCTCCTGCGCAGGCACGAGCAGCTGATAGGTCGTATTGCCGTTTTTCTTGACGTCCTGCACGGTATAGCCGTAGATCAGCCTGGAATTGCCTTCCTGAAGCGCGCGGTAATTGTACGTCTTGATCTCGCGCGTATTGACGACGTTGAGCATGCCGTTCGCATCGTAGATCATATAGGCAATATGCTCGCCAAGCGAGCTTTTTCCGGTGGAGAGCCTGCCGGGCTGGAACGTCTGCAGCTCGGTGGAGATGACGGTACCCGTCGTATCAAGCCCCATCATCCACATCAGCTCCGTCTCCTGCGCACTGGACGTCGTAACGGAATGGAAGAACCCGATATCCAGCAGCGTCTGGTTGCTGATGTTGACATTGTCGACAATCTGACCGGCAGAGTTGATGACGGACACGACGCCGTTGTCCTGATCGCCGACAAACACGGCGACATACTCGTCGCCTGCGCTGGCAAACTGAATGGTGTCTGTCATCTTGTTGTTGTACGTCAGCTTTCCCTTGTTATTGAATATATACAGATCTGTTCCGGACCATGCGACGATCTTCTCCTGCGTCGCGTCGTAGTCGGCATTGGAGCCAATCTGATAGCTCCATTCGTTGCCGCCCGTAGCCGCCATGCAGTGAAGCGACGTGCCGTCATAAAAGATGACGCTGCCGCCGAACGGCATGATATTCTGCGAGAGCGTCGCGCCGATGCGCGTCACCCTGCCGATATCCTCCCGTCCGCCCTCGTTTGCGGCATAGCTGATCACCATGACGATCATCACCAGCAGCGCAAGCACGGCGATCACACCGCGGATTTTCTTCAGAAAATTTCCTTTTTCCGGTTTTCTTCCGCCTGTTTTGTTTTCTTTCATGCCGTACGCGTGGTTTTTTCTGCTTGCTCCGGGCACATATTTGACGTGATACTTTTTGCGATCCATGCAGATTTCCTTTCGAAATGATTGCGATTCAAACCGCGGCAGCGCGCCGCTCGCTGCCTTCTCTCCGTTTCTGCCTTTCTTTGCATAGCATAAACGAAAATCCGGCGCTTCATGCCGTATGCCGCTTTCTTTTCCGTTCCGGGCATTGACCTTTGGACTTTTCCACTTTTGGACTTTTCCAGCTTCCTCTCCCCAAAATATCGGGGTTTCCATGCCCAAAAACGCTGATATTTTCTATTTTTGGCTTTTCCTTTTCGCGCCTTTTCTTCCATATCCAAAAGGCTTATCCCAGGGTTTTCCTCGTGTTATCCACATGGTTGTGAACAAAAATGTGGATAACTGTGGATAATTTGTGGATAGTGTGGATAATTTCGTGGAAAACCCCGTTTCTGAATTTCTTTATCCAAACATGCTGAAATCAGATCGTCAGTCTGCCGTTTTCCACATGATACACGGCGCCCTGCCGCGCCCCGGCCAGATCGGATACATCCGTGCAAGTGACAAACGTCTGTACGCGGTCTATCCGCTCGATGAGCTGCCTCCTTCTGCCGGGATCCAGCTCGCTCATCACATCGTCCAGCATCAGAATCGGCGCCTCGCCCGTTTCCTCCGCCGCCATTTCAAGCTGAGCAAGCTTCAGCGAGAGCACGGCGCTGCGCTGCTGCCCCTGCGAGGCAAAATGGCGCGCGTCCTTTCCATTGATGCTCACGCCCATGTCGTCTCTGTGAATGCCCACCGTCGTGGTCATGCGGCGAAGATCCTCCTGCCGGGCGGCGCGTATGCGGTCAAGCAGCCTCTGCGCGCTGTCCGGCGCATCCTCCGTCTGCGAGATATACCAGAGCCTGAGCTCTTCCCTTCCGCCGGTCAGCGAGGCATGCGCCTTTGCGGCGCTTTCGCTGAGCTTTTCGATGGCCTCGCGGCGGTTTGCGGCAATCTCCGCGCCGATGAGGCTCAGCTGCTCGTCCCACATGTCAAGCGTGGGCAGCAGCGAGGGATGCTTTCCAATCTCCCTGAGCAGCGCATTGCGCTGATTGAGCGTGCGCACGGCGCGCTGCAGCGCATAGAAATACGCCGGACGCAGCTGGGAGAGCTGCATATCCAGAAACCGTCTGCGCTCGCCCGGACCGCTCTTGACGATGGAGAGATCCTCCGGCGAAAACAGCACGCCGCAGACATGACCGAACAGCTCGCCGATGCGTTCTGCCTGCCGTGCGCCGATGCGGACGGTCTTTTTCTTTTTTCCGTTCTTTGCCAGCAGGATGGTCACCTCATGCGTTCCATCCCGCTGAAGGGTCTCAATCCGGACGCGGGCGTCCGCGCATCCCCAGCGGATGAGCTCCTCATCCTTCGCCGTCCTGTGGCTGCGGCCGAGGCAGCAGAGATGAAGCGCCTCCAGAATGTTGGTCTTGCCCTGCGCGTTTTCGCCTGTGAACACGGTCACGCCGCTGTCCGGTTCGATGACAGCCTGCTCGTAGTTTCTGAAATTTTTGAGTGTCAGCGATTTGACGCGCATACATTACCCCTCAGCTTGAGAGACGTCCGCTCCTTCCGCCATCCAGCGGATGGTTCTGCCCCGGCTGAAGGAGCGATATCCGTCCCATTAAGAATTGAACACCCTGACCGGCAGCACCAGATACAGATAGCTGTCGCCCTCCGTCGGGCAGACCACGCAGGGGCTGACGTTGGAATTGAAGCGCATAAAGACCTCGTCGTCAGAGAGCGCCTTGAGCACATCGGTGATGTAGCGGACGTTGAAGGCAATGGTCAGATCCTTGCCCTCGGTGACGACAGAAATCTTCTCCTCCATATCGCCCGTCTCGGAATTGGAGGTGACGTCCAGCGTTTCGCCGTCGATCTTAAAGCACACCAGATTGCTCTTGCCCTCGCGCGCAATCAGGCTCGCGCGGTCAATGGCGCTGCCCAGCTCGCTGCGGCTGACGGTCACGCGGGTCTGCCACTCCTGCGGCAGGATCTGGCGATAGCGGATAAATTCGCCCTCAAGCAGGCGGGCGACGATGTGCGTCTGGCCGACGTCCATCCGCATATGGCTCTTGCTGAAGCAGAGGGAGGCCGTCTCCTCGGTGTCGGAGAGGATCTTGGCGATATCGCCGAGCACCTTGCCGCCGACGACGGCGGAAACACCCTTTTCGGGGCCTTCGATCGTCTCTTTGCGCAGCGCAAGGCGGAAGCCGTCCAGCGCAACGACGCGCATTTCGCTCTTTTCAATCTCCATCAGGCAGCCGGTGAGGATCGGGCGGCTCTCGTCCACGGCAATGGCAAAGAGCGTGCGGCCGATCATATCGCGCAGGGTATTCTGCGGCATGGCAAACTCGCTGCCGGAAACCTGCGGAAGCTCCGGATATTCGACCGGATCAAAGCCGGAAATGGTGATGCGGGACGTGGCGGAGCGGATGGTCGCCTGCATGCGGTCGGAGATGGAGAATTCACAGGTATCGCCGGGCAGCTTGCGCACGACCTCGCAAAGCAGCTTGCCGGGCAGCACGGCGCGTCCTTCTTCCTTAAAGGTCGCCGGAATGATGGTTTCAATGCCCAGCGCAAGATCCGTACACATCAGACGCAGGCCGTTTTCGCAGGACTCAAAGAGGACGCCTTCCAGAATAGGCTTGGGGGAACGGACGGCCAGCGCGCGGCTGACGATGGAGAGGCTTGTGTTCAGCACATTGGTATCACAGGAAAAACGCATATCTTCAACCTCCATGGAGTAGTAGCAGTATATAGAATCAGCAGTAGAAGCCGTAGGGCGGTGGAAAACCGGGATAAGTGCCAAAAAGCCAAAAATAGCAGCGTTTTTGGCTGTGGAAAACACTGTGAAAACGTGGGAAAATTTCCACGGTTTTTCCACAAACCTGGGGATAACCGGTCCGCTGTTTTCTGCATGATGCAAAACTGCGTAAAAAGGCAAATTCAATCATATTCAGTATTCGCTTTTTCCCTGTAAATTCCTTCAAATATACATTGGAAGAAAAAGAAAAACTGCCTGGCGGATAAAGCGCCGCAGGCAGAGGCAGAGAATGGATTCAGCGCGAAAAAAAGGAAAAACTCCCCGCTGACGCGGGGAGGGAATATGCCGTCTTACAGACCGGCCTTCACGGTCTGCGCGATCTTCTCCGGCGTGAGGCCGTAGAAATCGAACAGATCGTCCGGCGTACCGGACTGGCCGAAACAGTCGTTGATGCCGATCTTCTTCATTACGCCGCCATTTTCCGCGACGACAGCAGCGACTGCGTCGCCCAGGCCGCCGATGACGGAGTGCTCCTCGACGGTGAAGATCTTCATCTTCTTCGTCAGGCTGCGCACGATTTCCTCATCGATCGGTTTGATGGTATGCATGTTGACGACGGTGGCTTCAATGCCTTCGCCGGCGAGGATCTCAGCGGCTTTGAACGCCTTTTCCACCATCAGGCCGCAGGCGATGATGGCCACGTCCTTGCCCTCGCGCAGCACGTTGGCCTTGCCGACTTCAAAGGTGCCGTCGGAGATGGTCTCCGTCGCCAGGCGCGCCAGGCGCAGATACACCGGGCCTTCGATCTCAGCGGCGGCCTTGACCGCCTTCTCGGTCTCCGCCGCGTCGCACGGGCAGATGACGGTCATGCCCGGCAGCGAGCGCATGATGGCGATATCCTCAATGGCCTGATGGGTGCCGCCGTCCTCGCCCACGGAGATGCCCGCGTGCGTGAAGGCGAACTTGACGTTCAGATGCGGATAGCACACGCCGTTGCGGATCTGCTCAAAGCAGCGGGAGGCAAACACGGCGAACGTGGAGCAGAACGGAATCAGCCCCATGGAGGCAAGGCCTGCGGACATGGTGACCATGTTCGCCTCGGCAATGCCGGCGTTGAAGAAACGATCCGGATACGCCTTGGCAAAGCCGCAGGTCATCGTGGATTTGGTCAGGTCGGCGTCCAGGACGACGATCTTTTCATTTTCTTTACCGAGGGTGACGAGCGTATCGCCGTATGCGGCGCGCGTTGCTTTCTTTGCCATAACTCAGCCCTCCAGTTCCTTGAGTGCGGCGGCCTTCTCTTCGGCGTTCGGCGCCTTGCCGTGCCAGCCGGCCTGGTTTTCCATAAACGAAACGCCCTTGCCCTTGGTCGTATGGCAGAGGATGCCGCGCGGCTTGCCCGGGCATGCCGGCGTATCCAGGGCGGCGATGACCTGCTCGATGTCGTTGCCGTCCATGACCTCGATGAGATCCAGACCGAACGCGCGCAGCTTGCCCGGATAATCGCCCAGGCTCATGACGTCGTCGTTGCGGCCGTCGATCTGCAGACCGTTCCAGTCAAAGATCACCGTCAGGTTGTCAAGCTTATAATGCGCGGCGGCCATGAGCGCCTCCCAGACGAGGCCTTCCTGGCTTTCGCCGTCGCCAAGCAGGGTGTAGATGTGCTCGCCTGTGCCCAGCTTCTTGGCGCCGATGGCCATGCCCACTGCGATGGACACGCCCTGGCCGAGGGAACCGGTGCAGGCGTCCACGCCCGGGCACTTGTTGGCGTCGGGATGGCCCTGAAGCATGCCGCCCAGCTGGCGCAGATGATCATACTCCTTCTTGTCAAAGAAGCCGTTGTTGGCCAGCGTCGCATACAGACCCGGGGCGGAATGGCCCTTGCTGAGCACGAAGCGGTCGCGTCCCGCCATCTTCGGATTCTTCGGATCCACGTTCATCTTATAGCCGTAGAGAGCCTCCAGAATCTCAACCGCGGACAGGGATCCGCCCGGATGACCGGATTTTGACTTTTCGAGCATGGTGATGATATCCCGGCGGATATCGGTACATGTCGCTTTAAGCGCCTGAATATCCATGATATTCCTCCTGACTGTTGATCAAGTGTAAAGTAGCCATGGGCGTATATACGATGATTGTCCAGATTTATTATAGAATCAGACAGGATGAATGTCAAGCTTTACAGGTATATTGCACAAAACTGAAATGAATAAAATGTAATCAGAAAAACAGAAGAGGACGGTTTTGAGGATGATGATATGAGGTTGAGAAATGGCACGCAGTGTGATACAATATAAAAAATGATTCGGAAAGGAATGGAAACGCAGAAAGAAAGATCCCTGTGTTTTCATCTGGAAAATCAACCATGGAAACGGGCAGAAAGCCTAGAAAGCTTCCGGAGCAGGTGGCGGATAAGCTGCGGGAAATGATCATTCAGGAACAGATGAAGACGGGGAGCAAGCTGCCGGCAGAGGCGGAGCTGATGGCGCGCTTTGGCGTGAGCCGCTCCACGGTCAGGGAAGCGGTCAAGATTCTGCAGACGGAAAACATCGTGGATATCCGTCAGGGACAGGGGACGTTTCTGTGCGCCATGCCGGGCCTTGGCGACGATCCGCTCGGCCTCCGCTTTACCGATCAGGAGGAGCTCATCGGCATGCTGCTGGAGACGCGCCTGCTGATTGAACCGAACGTTGCCGCGCTGGCTGCGCAGCGCAGGCAGGATAGTCATCTGACTGAGATGAAAACCCTGCTGGACAAGATGGACAACGCCTATCTGCACGGGGAAGACTACACGCCGTACGATTTCGAGTTTCATTCCGTCGTCGCCAGATGCACGGGAAACGACGTCCTGGAGCGCCTTCTTCCGACGATTCATGAATCCATCCGCGCAGGCTATCACCATACGCGGCGCGTGGAGGGCAGCTATCAGCGCGCAAGCCAGTGCCATCTGGAGATGTACCGCGCGATTCAGGACCGCGACAGCGACCGGGCGCGCGCTGCAGCGCAAAGGCATATGATGCAGACGATGCACGATTCCTGCGTCGAGGTGCCGGGCGTCCTGACAAAATAAAAAAAGCCTCCCGGTCCGGGCGTTCAGACCGTCAACAAAGTATTGTTGACGGTCTGTCGCTGCAAGTCTGCTAACGCATACTTGCAGCGGATAAAACATCATTTTCTTGTACGCTGCGCGTACGGCCAGAAAATGATATAAGAAGCGGCTTGCAGCCGCTCCTCGCACCGCGCATGTCGCTGCTGCGGATTTCATATGAAGGGGCTGCCGCCCCTTCATGCATCCCCAAAGTTTAAAACAGACTTTATTGATAATC
>JAFQOY010000245.1 GCA_017412025.1 Clostridia bacterium
TCTGGATATGGGCATCGTCATCAACGACAAGAAGATTGAGCAGCTGGTTCAGGACAACGTCAAGAAGATGAGCATCAAGTGCCCGTCCTCCAAGACGCAGATTCAGTCCCTCTCCGGTGGCAACATGCAGAAGGTGCTCATCGGCCGCTGGCTGGCAAATAACCCGGACGTGCTCATCCTTGACGAGCCGACCCGCGGTATCGACGTCGGCGCGAAGTACGAGATCTACTGCATCATCGAGGAACTGGCGCGTGCCGGCAAGAGCATCATCATGATTTCCTCCGAAATGGCGGAGATCATCGGCATGAGCGACCGCGTGATGGTTATGTGCGACGGCCGCATCACCGGCTTTATCGATGGCAAGGAAGCGAACCAGGAAAACATCATGCATCTGGCGACGCAGTTTGAAACCGCGCCCTCTGCTGCGGTCTGATGACCGATACCCGATGTAAAGGAGATAAACCGTATGGGTAAGAAACTGAATGTGAAAACCATTACCAAGTGGCTTTCCGATAACGCGATTATTGTCATGATCGTGCTGGCTGCTATCTTTACCAGCACACAGAACAAGAACTTCTATTCCATCAACAACATCCGCAACCTGCTCTCCAACACCGCCGTGCGCTTCATCATCGCCTGCGGCGTGTCCGGCTGTCTGATCACCAAGGGTACCGACCTGTCCGCCGGCCGTGCGGTTGGTCTGGCTGCTTGCCTTTCCGGTATTCTGATGCAGAAGGCCAGCTACGGCGATAAGTTCTATCCGAATCTGCCGGAGCTGCCGATGATTCTGGTGCTCGTGGGCGTTATGGCGCTGTGCGGCCTGCTCGGCGCGGTCAATGGCTCCGTTATCTCCGTGCTCAAGGTTCCGCCGTTCATCGCGACCCTTGGTATGCAGCAGCTGGTCTACGGCGCCTGTCTGATCTACACCGGCGCGATTCCGATTGGCGGCCTGCGCAATGACTATACCGGTCTTGCGACCGGATATATCGGCACCCGCATGCTCTCCAACCTGACGGTGATCGCGATTGTCGTCGGCCTGATCATGTGGTTCCTGTACAACAAGACCCGCTACGGCAAGTATATGTACGCGATCGGCGGCAACGAGAATGCGGCCGAGGTTGCGGGCATCAACGTCACCAGGAGCAAGATCCTCATCTACATGATGGCGGGTCTGCTTTACGGCCTGACCGGCTTCCTGGTCTGCGCGAAGTCCGGCGGCTGCTCCGTCAACACCGGCATGGGCTGGGAGCTTGAAGCCATTGCGGGCTGTACCATCGGCGGCGTCTCCGTCAACGGCGGCGTTGGTAAGATCACCGGCATCCTCGTCGGCGTTCTGGTGTTCGAAGTGCTGAAGATCGTCCTGCAGTTCCTGGGCGTCGAGTCTTCCTACACCTACATTGCGCAGGGTCTGGTTATCATCATCGCGGTTGCGCTTGACCTGCGTAAGTATCTGGCCAAGAAGTAATCCTGCTTCCCTCTGCCCGCCGTGCGGCCTTGCCGTGCGGCGGGTTTTCCGATAGAGGAAATATGTGTTTAAAACTGAATCCGGAGGATATGACAGTGGCTGTACTGGAAAAAAAGCCCGGCAAAAAGGAGATCGACGAGGAAATGGTCGACCGGATTGTCGAGGAAACGAAAAATCAGAAGAATTTCAAAGAGAGAATGTACGATAAGGTGACGATGCCCGTGTGGGCGCTGGATATCCTGATTGCTGCGCTGTTTGTGGCGCTCGGCGCGGTGATGATCTTCGGACGCGGATAAGCAATCAGAAGGGCATTCTGTTCAGCAATCGCTTTTTAAATCAAAAGTGAAAATAATTCTCAAAATTAATAAAAAACCTGTTGACAAATGAGAATGATTATCGTATAATGCAGACATAAGGAACGGGGACGAAAGAGAGTACCGGGCAGTGTCAGTCCCGGAAGAATAAATAAGCAGTCTCCATGAATAACAGAAACAACAGGGAGGAAATAGAAGTATGAAGAAGTTTGTGTGTCCGGTCTGCGGTTATGTGCATGAGGGAGATACCCCGCCGGAGAAGTGCCCGCTGTGCAAGGTGCCGGGTGAGAAGTTCAAGGAGATGACTGGCGAGAAGACCTGGGCCGCCGAGCATGTGATCGGCGTTGCGAAGGACGCGCCGGAAGAGATCAAGCGCGGCCTGCGTGAGAATTTTGAGGGCGAGTGCTCCGAGGTGGGCATGTATCTGGCGATGGCGCGCGTGGCGCATCGCGAGGGCTATCCGGAGATCGGCCTGTACTGGGAGAAGGCGGCGTATGAAGAGGCCGAGCATGCGGCGAAGTTTGCGGAGCTGCTGGGCGAGGTCGTGACCAACTCCACCAAGAAGAACCTTGAGATGCGCGTAGACGCCGAGAACGGCGCGACTGCCGGCAAGTTTGAGCTGGCGAAGATGGCGAAGGAGCTGAACCTTGACGCGATCCACGACACCGTGCACGAGATGGCCCGCGACGAGGCGCGCCACGGCAAGGCGTTTGAAGGTCTGCTGAAGCGCTACTTCGGCAAGTAATCCCTGAACCGGTTTCCGGTCGGCAGCAAGAAACATAAACAGAACAAGAAAAAAGGAGAATAAAACAATGAAGAATTATGAATGCGTATGCAGCTACATCTATGACCCGGCTATCGGCGATCCGGATGGCGGCATTGCCCCGGGCACGGCGTTTGAGGATATCCCGGAGGATTGGGTTTGCCCGGTCTGCGGTCTTGGCAAGGACGCCTTCACTGTCGTAGAATAAACCTGAAGACAACTGAACAGCTTAACAGCCGGTTTCCAATGGCGGGAACCGGCATTTTTCATTTTGATCATTCGAAAAAATCCCCCCGCATTGCTGCGGGGGGAAGAAGGAAAAGCGATTGCAATTACTTGCCGGCAGCGGCGTTGGTGCCCGCGATACGGCCGGTGGTGAAGCACATCTGGATGGAGGTGCCGGAAGCCGGATACTCCTTGTAGAAGAAGTCGCCGTTCGCACAGGCGCCCGCAGCATACAGACCCGGGATCACGGTACCGTCAGCCTTGAGGACGTGCATATCCAGATCGATCTTGACGCCGCCCATGCTGCCGATGGTCGCCGGACGGACGCGGACAGCGTAGTACGGACCGTCGCCGACGCCGGTCATCGCGGCAGCGGCCTTGCCGAAGTCTGCGTCATCCTGTCCCTTGAGCTCGTTGTAGCGCGCGACAGTTGCCATGAAGGTATCCTTGTCCACATGGGTGACAGCTGCCAGCTCCTCGAGGGTCGGCGCGGTGAAGGCATAGCCTTCCTCAAAGAGATTGCCGAACATTTCGGCCGTGCCCTGCGTGCCGTCGAAGATCAGGTAGGCGTGATGCTGCTTGGAGAGTTCGGTGTGGATGATCGGATAGTCGGTGGACTCGTTGACGAAGCGCGCGCCCTTCTCGTTGACCATCAGATACGGCATCCAGACGAGGCCGTTTACCGGATCGGCAAAGGAGGTCGGGAGGATGCCGCGCAGGCCGATGACGCCGCCCTTGAAGACGGTATCCGCGCCCACGGCCATCGCCATATCGATGGCATCGCCGGTATTGCCGGCGCTGGCATAGAAGAACTCGTCGGCGTATTCCGGAGCGTACTTGCGCATCTTCTCCTGGCTGCCGTCGAAACCGCCGGTAGCGAGCACGACGCTCTTGGCGTTGATGGTGACCTTGTGGCCGTCGGCAGCGACAGCCTCGACGCCCACGACGGCGCCGGTCTCGTCGGTGATCAGGGACTGAGCGGCGGTTTCAAGGCGGATATCGACGCCCTTGTTCTTGATGGTTTCGGTCATCGGAAGGATGAAGCCGGAACCGTCGGCGCCGGCGCTGAGCATACGCGGAACCGGGCTGATGCCGGAGGTGGACAGGCCGCCAAGCGCAACGCCGCCTTCCTGCAGCCATTCGATGGTCTCGTTGGACTTCTGGGCAACGAGCGTCAGGAAGTCGCGGTCAGCATTGCCTTCCGCGCGGGTATACCAGTAGTCGACCAGCGCCTCAACGCTGTCCT
Organism: Clostridia bacterium; assembly: GCA_017412025.1. The sequence goes on from JAFQOY010000245.1 coordinate 4,014, forward strand.
CGACGCCGGCTTCCGCCTGGAAGCTGGTGCCGGTGGCGTAAATGAGGCCGCCGGAGATGAGGGTGTTGCCGCCCATACGGCCCTGCTTTTCGATCAGCAGAACGGAAGCGCCGGCGTCCTTGGCGTTGGCCGCCGCACCGATACCGGCAGCGCCGCCGCCGACCACGACGACGTCGTAGGTCAGTACTTCGTCTTCTGCGACGGAAGCAGCTGCATCCGCGGACTGCATGGCGGCAAGATCGCTGCCCGCCTGGGAGACGCAGTCAGCCACGGCAGCAATGATCGCATTGCTGGTGAAGGTCGCGCCGGAGGCAACGTCAACCGCAACGCTCTGGCTGGCGATGATGGAGGAGGGAATCTTTTCGATCGCGGCGTCGCAGATGCCGGCGGTCTCGCTGTGGCTGCCGACGGTGATGTCGGTGATGGCATTCTCGTCAAAGGTGACGGTTACCTCGACCGGACCCATCAGGCCGTCTCCGGAGGCGGTGTAGCTGCCGGGCGCGTAGGCCAGCGCAGAGGCCGCCATGCACAGCATGGACAGACAGAGGAGGAGACTGAGCAGTTTCTTCATAAGATAAACCCCTTTCAATTGTATTGTGTACAACCTAATATGAATTTTAACGCAATATGAATGGAAAGTCAATAGCTGGAAGACAGTTGATATACATAGCCGGATCATACGGCGTCTGCAGCCCGGGCAGGCATTTGCCATAACAGAATGGCATCGGCAGACAAATGAATGGCGCTAAAATAACGGAAACCGGCGTTTCTGTTCGGAAAATAAAGCGGGCAGCGCATGATGCGCTGTCCGCTGAAAGCATGATGGAAAACGGGCATTTGGTCTGCAGTTATTTTCCCTGAAGCATGGGACGGGCGACGGTTCTGTTGAAGAACTCGATCAGCGGACCCATGAAAAATGCGGTGATGATCGTGCCGACGCCGGCGATGGTGATGATTGCGCCCGGAGCGCCGCCGGAAAGCAGGAAGAGCAGAACGCCGGAGATGACGCAGACGAGATCTGTCGCGATCCTGCAGTACTGGAAGGGAGCGAGCTTCCACTTGCCGGAAAGGGCGATGGCAACGGCATCATAGGTGGATACGCCCAGATCAGCCGTCATATACAGCGCGGAACCAAAGCAGATGATGACGATGCCGACCAGCAGGCAGAGCGCGCGCAGGGGTATGGAAGGATTGATGATGACCGTCTGCAGGAAGGCGTAGGTGTATTCGGTGATGTATCCCAGCAGAAAGAGGTTGATAAATGTGGCCAGTCCGATCTTGCTGCGGTCCACAATCAGGCTGAATGTGAGCAGAATCAGGTTGACGATGACGTACAGCGTGCCGAAGGAAATCGGAATCAGCGCGTCAAGGCCGCTCATCAAAGACTGAAATGGATCGACGCCCAGGGCTGCGATTTTGAAGACGCCGACGCTCACGGCGCAGATGACGACGCCCAGAAGGGACATCAGGATTCGTTTGTTTTTCATGCGGGTATTCTCCTGTCTATATCTCTATGCGGTGGTATATTATATCATCAGAAGCCGCTGGTGACAAGATAAATAACGATAGGTTTCCTGACGTGGATATGGCGGCGTCAATCGTGATACTTGTTCCAATATGAAAATAATTCTCAATTATAGAGGTTTTTGGATTGACAATTGAGAATTGTTGTCGTAAAATATAGAAAAATACCAGAAAGGAGGCGCACGATGAACACGAGAATCAGCGCTCATACGAAAACGGTGCTGGGGATTCTGGCGAATAAGCGATGCCATATGACGGCGGAGGAGATTCTTTCAAGCGTTGAAGGCATCGGTACGGCGACGGTTTACCGCGCGCTGGATCATCTGACGGAGCTGGGGATGATCCGACGGCTTTCGCTCGGAAAGAAGAGCGCCGTGTACGAATATATCCGGGATTCGCATATGCATTTTGTCTGCAACCGCTGTGGTAAGGTGTATGATATTCAAACGGATTTTTCCGGCATGAGCCGGGAGGCTGCGCGGATTTGCGGCCACCACGTCAATTGGACAGAGGTGACGGCGCACGGCATGTGCAGCGCATGCCGGCAGACGGAGGATGACTGCGCGTCGGGCGAATGATTTGCCGATGCGGACGGGAGAAGAACTGACGGATGCAAAGGCCGTGCTGAGAAATGGGATTTTATCAGCAGTCGACTTGTGTGCAGAGTGAAAATAATTCTCAAATTCATTAGAATTACTGTTGACAAATGAGAATGAATATCATATAATGAGTGCATAAAGAACGAGGGCGACGGAAAGAGGCCGACGTCAAGGCCTGCCGGAGCCTGAAGA
>JAFQOY010000246.1 GCA_017412025.1 Clostridia bacterium
GATCATTACAAAACAGCAAACGGATATATACTATTGTAACCGCAAAACATGCCCGTGTACATATGCAGAAACCGGGAAGCCGAAGAAAAAACACGCATGCCGGGCGGATAAACAAAACATGCATCTATAGACAATTGCCGTGCGGATTTGGTATGATCAATAAGGACGCTGAGCGCGGAAGAACAGAATGCAAAGGGCGGGAAGGCAATGGACAGAGAAAAGAAGGCCTGCATGACGCGGGCGGAATTCTGCAGGCGGGTTGGCATCACGCAGGAGACGCTGCGCCATTATGTGGACAGGGGACTGATCCGCCCGGCCAAGCACGAACAGAACCGCTACCAGCTGTATTCGCTGGGGGACGCCGCCGTGGCATTCGGGATCCGCGAGATGCGCAGCATGAATCTTCCGCTGGACGACATCGAGCGGGAGATGACGCATGAAGGCCTGCAGGGATTCGCCCATTCCGTATCCCTCAGAGAAAAGCGTCTGCTGATGCGCCAGCAGGAGATCGAGCGGGAATTGGCACAGATTCAGTATCAGCGATCGGTATGCGACGCGTATCTGACCGATGAGGGAAGAAAGCCCAGGCTGGGGTACTATTCGCCGAGCATCAGCGCCTATTACGACGGGACGCCGCAGGCGGCGCAGCGCGTGAAGGCGCTGGCAGAGCGCTTCCCGTATTCATATGGCGTGATCAAGCTTCCGCTCGTGCCGGTACCGTCCGGTCTTCCCTATCAGCTGGGCATGCTTCTGCCGGAGCAGGCGATCCCAAAGGCGGACGGGCTGGACGTATCCCAGTTTCAGCCGTGCGCCAGGATGCGCGTCTGCGCAGGGTTTGACGTGCCGGATTTTTCCATGGTGCGCGCGCAGGACTTTATGTCGGTCGTATACTATGCGCAGAAGCACAACTATCGTACCGACGATGAGATCATCCTCGTCGTTCATCACGTCTATCGGCGGGGGGACGTCATCGGCGGCGTGGTTTCTGCCGGCGTAGGCGTGGAGGAAAACGATTGAGCCATCGTGAAACGGCGTAAACCGTGTGCCAGCCACATGGTTTTGAAAGGAATAAGCTGAGCCATCCGACGTATACCGGGCTTTCAGGCGTGAAATACGGCTGGAAAGCCCGATATTTTTTTCGCAATCCGGGCTGAAAGGGATGGGAAAGCGTTTGACTGTGTGGTTGGCGCATCCTGTAAAATCAGAAAAGAGCGCATTTGTCCTGATGGACGGATGTGAAATAAACAGCGAAGCTGCCATCTGGCAGCGGACAGAAACACAGAGAAAGAGAGGAATGAGAACATGAGCATTTCAAGACGCGACTTTATGAAGGGCTCTGCCGCCGGCATTCTGAGCATCGCCGCTTCCGGCCTGCTGGGCACGGCTGCGCTGGCGGAAGACGCCGCGCAGGAGGAAAAGAAGGGCTATGCCATCGCTTCCACCGTGGAGGCGGAAGCTGTGGTCATCGGCTGCGGCGCAGCGGGCATGATGGCTGCGCTGGAGCTGCAGGCTGCGGGCGTGAAGACCATCCTGCTGGAGAAGGGCGCTTCCTGCGGCGTGGCGAGCGCGACGATGGCCGGCGGCCCGGCGCTGGCGGATACCCGCGTGCAGGCGGAGCTCGGCGAGACGGTTACGGTTGAGACGCTTTACAAGTGCATGTATGGCTTCTCCAACGGTACGGTCAACGGCAGCCTGCTGCGCAAGTGCATCGCGGAAGGCGACAGCGTCGTCGGCCACTTCATGGACAACGGCGTGAACATGGGTCTGCGCATCGACGCCTACGGCATGGGCTTCCGTGCCCGTCACAACTTCGCCGGTCTTGACGGCGTGCAGGTTTCCGGCGCGGCGCGCTTCCAGCCGCTGGTGGACCGCTTTGTCGCGGACGGCGGCGTGTTTGAGGCGAACCGAGAGGGCGTTTCTCTGGTGAAGGAAGGCGATGCCGTGACCGGCGTGATCGTGCGCAACACGGAAAACGATACCTATATCCAGTACAACGCGAAGGCCGTGCTCGTGGCGACGGGCGGCTATGCCGGCAACGACGCGCGCCTGCGCGAGCACTTTGGCGACATCGATATCATCCCGCTCTGCTCCACACTGCCGGACGGCAAGGGCCATGACATGGTGATTGAGGCCGGCGGCATTGCCGACCGCAATTGGGCGCTGTGCTGCAACGAGTTTGGCGGCGCGAACAGCAAGATCAAGCACGTCGCCGGCATGCTGCAGGCGTTCTCCCCGACGACCCGCGCGCAGAAGTTTGCCATCTACGGCGGCCTGATCGTCAACCAGAACGGCGACCGCTTCATGAACGAGCAGTATCTCACGGACCGTCCGCTGGCGCTGGGCGGCGAGATGAGCCTGCGCGAGGGCAGGTACTATGCCGTCGTCGATCAGGCGATGTACGAGGCCGTGCGCGACAAGGGCATTCTGGAGTATTACGGCAATCCGCAGGAGTGGTACGTCGGTCAGGCGACGCTCAAGGGCGCTGTGCTTGACAACATGGACGAGGCGATGGGCATCGCTCTGGCCGAGGGATGGGCGGTCAAGGGCACGCTTGCGGAGTGCGCGGCGTTCTTCGGCCTTGATCATCTGGAAGAGTCCGTAGCGGCGTACAACGCGCTGTGCGAAGCGGGAGAGGACAGCCAGTTCTACAAGGATTCCTATCTGCTGAAGCCGCTCTCCGGCGATACGTATTACGTTGTGGAGTCCATGCCGTCCATCTGGGGCACCTTCGGCGGCGTAAAGACCGACGACTACTGCCGTGCGCTGACGGCGAAGCAGGAGGTCATTCCGGGCCTGTACGTGGCCGGCGTAGACAATGGCAGCCTGTATGCGTCCCCGTATTATGAGAACGAGGGCGCGGCGCTGGGCACTGCGTTCACCAGCGGCGTTGTCGCCGGCAAGTATATGACGGCGTATATCAAGGGATAATTGCAAAGAAAGACAGCTGCACCCCGCTTGCCATGGGCAGGCGGGGTGCGTTTGTATCGATGCTGAGTGGGCGGAAGCGATTATCGCCGCGCGAGCTCTTCGGGCGTATAGCCGCTGCGCAGACGCTTCCAGAGGAGAAGGAAGATGATGGTCAGCACGGACAGGGTGAGCGTCCAGGAGACCGGATAGGAGATCATCAGAATCCGCATGCTGGGCGCGGCGGCAAACACGGTCACGACCCAGAGGATGCGGAAGGCGCATGCGCCGAGGATGGAGACGATCATCGGCAGCAGGGAATAGCCGATGCCGCGCAGGATGCCGGTCATCACGTCCATCAGGCCGCAGAGGAAATAGGGCGCGTTGACGATGTAAAGGCGCTCAAGTCCGGCGGCGATCACCTCGGGATCGCCCGAGTACAGGGACAGGAGCTGACGGCCGAACACGCAGGAAAGGCCGCCCAGCGCGACGCCGAAAGCGAGCGCCCAGAACAGGCAGACCTTGAGCGAGGCGATGATGCGGGAGGGCTTGCGCGCGCCGATGTTCTGGCTGACAAAGCAGGTGATGGCCTGCTGGAAGGTGTTCATGCCCTGGTAGACGAAGTTGCCTACGTTGGCGGCGGCGGCGTTGCCCGCCACGACGATGGAGCCGAAGCTGTTGACCGAGGACTGGATGACGACGTTGGAAAGCGAGAACACGGAACTCTGTATGCCTGCCGGCAGGCCGATGCGGATGATCTCGCGCAGCATGCGCCGGTTGATGTGCAGCTTTCTGATGTTCAGGCGCGTAGGGCCGTCCATGAGCATCAGCGAATGCAGCACGAGCCAGGCGGATACGGCCTGGGAGAGGATCGTCGCCAGCGCGACGCCGGCCACGCTCATGTGAAAGAGGATGACGAAGATCAGGTTGAGGATGACGTTGACGACGCCGGCCAGGGTGAGAAAATAGAGCGGGCGCTTGGTATCGCCCACGGCGCGCAGCACGGCGGCGCAGAAGTTATACAGCATCTGTACCGGCATGCCGATAAACAGGATACGGATATAGAGAACGGCCAGGTCGATGACGTCCTCGGGCGATCCCATGAGCGTGAGCAGCGGGCGCGCAGCGAGCACGCCGACGACGCTCAGCGCCGCGCCGCCGATGAGCGAGAGGAGCACGGCGGTATGCACGGTTTCGGAGACGTTTTCATGCTCGCGCGAGCCGGTGAAGCGCGCGACCAGCACGTTTGCGCCGACGGAGAGACCGATAAACAGGCTGATGATCATGTTGTTGAGCGAGCCGACGGAGCCGACGGCGGCCAGGGCCTGGCTGCCTGCGAAGCGGCCGACGACGATGGTATCCGCCGCGTTGAAGAGCAGCTGCAGGATGCCGGAGAGCATGATCGGCATGGCAAAGAAGAGCACCTTGGTAAACAGCGGCCCCTCGGTCATATCCATGGTGCGGTGAGCGTGCGTTCTGAACATCGCGGTATTCCTCAATTCTCAGGTTGATGCTTGCGGTAAAGTCCGGATAAAGATATTATAGCACGAATCACATGGATGTTAAGGGCAATACGTCACAAAAAAAGCCTCCCGGGATGGGAGGCGGAATTTGGCTCACGCGATGAAGCCCGGAATGAACAGCGGGCCGTAGACGATGAAGAGGAAGACGAATATCAGACCGATCAGATAGGGGATAACCGCTTTGGAAATCCGGGTCAGCGGCAGACCCGTGATGCCGGAGGCGACGAACAGGTTGATGGCGACCGGCGGGGTGATCATGCCGATGGCGATGCCGACGACGAAGAGGATGCCGAAGTGCAGCGTGGAAATGCCCAGCGCACGGATGAGCGGCAGGAACACCGGCGTCAGCAGGATGATCGCGGAGGAGGTCTCCATGAACACGCCTGCGATGAGGATGATCACCGAGATCAGGAAGAGGATGACGTACTTGTTGGAGGAGACGCTCAGCACGGCGGCGGAGATGGTCTCCGGGATCTTCCAGTTGGCCAGCGCCCAGCCGAACGGGCCGGAGCAGGCGATGATGATCATGATGACGGCGCTGGTCTTGGCGGAGCCGAGCATGGTGTCATAGAGCTTCTTCCACGTCATGTCGCGGTAGACGAAGGTGGAGACGATCAGCGCGTAAATGACGGCGACGGCCGCGGCCTCGGAGGGCGTAAAGTAGCCGGAGAAGATGCCGCCCAGGATGATGCAGGGCATCAGGATGCCGGGAATCGCCTTGAGGAAGGTGCGCACGACGTTTCTGATGTTGAACGAGGCGCCCTTGGGGTAATTGTTCTTATACGCCTGGAAGATGGAGATGGCGATGAGAATCGCGCCCATGAAGAAGCCGGGCAGGAAACCGGCCTGGAAGAGCTTGTTTACGCTCTCCTCGGCGATGACGGCGTAGAGCACCATCGGCACGGACGGCGGGATGACGACGCCGATGGTACCTGCGGCAGCGATCAGCGCGGCGGCCTGATCCTCTTTATAGCCGCGCTTCTTCAGCTCGGGCACCAGCGTCGCGCCGACGGCGGCAGTGGTCGCCGCGCCGGAGCCGGAGATGGCGGCGAAGAACATGCCTGCCAGAACCGACACCACGGACAGACCGCCCTTGATCATGCCCAGCAGCGACTCGCAGAACTCGACGAGCACCTTGGAGATCTTGCCGCCGGCCAGCAGATCGCCGGCAAAGATGAAGAACGGAACGGCGATGAGGCTGAAAGAGTCGCAGGAGACGAACATGCGCTGCGCCAGCATCATCATCTTGGCGTCGCCAAGACCGGCAAAGAGCGTGACCGCAGCGGCGGAGCAGATGGAAAAGCCGATCGGCACGCCGACCACGAGAAGGGCAATGAACATGCCAAAGAGAATCAGCGCCATCAGCCCTTCACCTCCTTTGTCGCTTCCTCAGCCGTCATCAGCAGGGCGTGAACCATCATGATCGCCATGCTGACGGGAATGCAGCTGTAGATATACTTCATCTTGATGGGCATCGCGGTGGCCGTCTTCTTGAGCTTGACGCAGTAGCGTGTGCTGTAATGCAGCAGCACTGCGAAGAGCACAAGGCAGATGACGTGCACGGCAACGCGCAGGGCCTTGGCGGCTTTGGCGCTGACGGCGTCCTGCACGAGGGTGACGGAGATGTGCCCGTTATGGCGATAGACGACGCTTGCGCCGAGGAACGTGGACCAGATGAGCAGATAGCGCGTCACCTCGTCGCTCCAGGAGAGCGCGGTGAACCAGGTGCGGCAGACGATCTGCGCGCCGGTGATGACGACCATTGCGCCGAGCATGAAGACAATCAGCGCGGAGCAGACCTTGTCCAGCGCGCCTGAAACGGGCGTGAGGACCTTCTTGATCAGATTCATGGAATCTCCTCCGATGTAAAGAGCGGAAAGTATTTGGGCAAAAGAGACGGCGCTCCACGACGGGAGCGCCGCTGAAGATGCTTGGGGAAGCGCTGCGGGATGATCAGTCGTTAAGCGCAGCCTGGATGCGGGCGATGTAGTCGCTGTACTGCGGATAGGCGTCGTACACCGGCTGCACGGCGGCGCGGAAGGAATCCACGTCCGGATTCTCCACGATCTCCATGCCGTTGTCCTTCAGAGCCTGAATCTGGCCGGCCTCCTGCTCGGCAACCCAGGCGCGCTCGAACTCGGCGGCCTCCTGAGCGGACTGCTTGAAGATCTCCTGGGTGGCCTCGTCCAGCGTGTTGAACACGTCAAGGCTCATGGTGATGATCGCGGTGGCGTAGGAGTGACGGTCGAAGGTGGCGTACTTCTGGCCGTACTCCCAGAGCTTGTAGGAGTACATGACGTTGACCGGGTTCTCCTGGCCCTCGATGGTGCCCTGCTGCATGGCGGTGAGCGCCTCGGCCCAGGCCATCGGCACCGCGTTGACGTCGAGCGCCTTGAAGGTGGCGGTGTAGACTTCATTTTCCATCACGCGCAGCTTGAGACCCTTCAGGTCGGCGGCGTTGTTCACGGGACGGACAGAGGTGGTCACGTTGCGGAAGCCGCGCTCGGCGTAAGCAAGACCCTTCAGGCCGGCCTCTTCGAGGGTGCCCAGCAGTTCCTGGCCGATTTCGCCGTCGAGAATCTCATAGGCTTCCTCGTTGGTGGCGAACAGGTACGGCATGTCCAGCACGCCCATCATCTCGGAGAAGTTGACGAACGGGCCGGAGGTGATGATGCCCATATCCAGCATGCCCATGGACATGGAGTCGAGCATGTCGCTCTCGCCGCCCAGCGTGCCGTTGGGGTAGATTTCGATCTTGTATTCGCCGCCCGTGCGCTCGGCAACCAGCTCGGCAAACTTCTCGGCCGCGACCTGGAAGGAATCCTGCTCGTTGACGGTGGTGCCCAGCTGCAGCACGGTTTCGGCCACGGCGCCGGAGCACAGGCACATGCAAAGCGCAAGCGCGAGAATGGTCATCAGTTTCTTCATGGTGTTGTCCTCCTTATTCTTGCTGCAGCGCGTCGGGCGCTGCAGTATTGAGTGCGTAAGCACCATTTTACACCGTTTGCTCTTTTTGTCAATAATTTTCATGCGCGAAGTGAAAAATGTTCATCTATAAAGAGGGATACCATCGAAATTTGCAACCAAAAGCGCATCCCCTGCATATTGCACGCAGGGGATGGCTTAAAGAGGAGGTGTTCATGCAGGCAGCTTGGCGCTGCGCATCACATCCGGCGGCTGTGTGCTGCCGGAAGGATGCGCGATCATGACGATGGCGGATCTCTCTGGCAGGCTTTCAGCGCGTTGTTCTTCTCTCATGCTGCGGAGAGAAGCGGTTCCGGATCGCGGTTCATACGCCGCGGCTCCTCGAAACATAGCATGCCCGCCGGAAGGACGGGCATGCAGGAAAGATATGGAAACGACAGAAAAAAGGAAATGTCGGAGCGTCAGACGCGCAGCGCGCTGAAAAGATCCCCGTCGCTGAGCGTCGCGCCGTCGGTCATCACCACGGCGCGGGAGACGCGGTTGGCCATGGCAAGGCTCCTGTCAAGCGTCATGCCGCGGCAAAGGCCCAGCAGCATCGCGCCGCAGTGCGAGTCGCCTGCACCGATGGTATCCACGATCTTTTCCGCCGGCACGCCGGGAACGGTATGCATGCCCGTTTCATCCATATAATGTACGCCCTCGCTGCCTGCCGTGGCGACGACGACGCCGCCGCAGGCGGCGCGCAGGGAAGAAAGCGCGTCGGCGACGGCGGTTTTGCCGCTCATGGCCATCGCTTCGCCGCAGTTGAGATGCAGGAGCGGATGGAGCGCGAACAGGCGCTGCGTCAGCTCGGGGCGCACGCGCATGCCGCGCGGGCCGGGCGCATAGACCACCGTGCCGATCCGCCCGGCGCCGTATGCCTCTTCAAGCCAGGAGACGAGCTTTTCTCCCGTATACTCTTCGATCTCAAGGCCGCACACATAGACGTAATCAAAATGCTGATCATCAAAACGCGCCATCCACGCGGGATCAAACGTGTATTCCGCGCCGTGCACGGAGACGAAGGTGCGCTCGCCGCCCGCCTCCACATAGCAGTAGCAGCAGCCGTTCTGGGCGTCCGGCAGATCGATGAAGTCGGCGAAGCCGAGGCTGCCGAGATGATCGCGGACAAAGCCGCCGAACACGCCCTGGCGGCCGACGGGCGTGACAAACGTCAGATCTGCGCCGCCGCGTCCCAGGATATTGGCGACATTGTAGGCGCAGCCGCCGATGGCGAAGCGCTGGGAATGGGGATGGATGTTTTCCTCGGTCACAGGCAGATGGTCGACGCGGATGATGACGTCCACGCAGGTGGAGCCGATGACAAGCACTTTTTTCATATGGATGAACCCTTTCGTTCCTATAAAATCGGATGCATCCAGTATACCCTGCTTGAAGCAGGCCGTCAATTATGCTATATTGAATTTGATGTCGGGCGGCGCGCCGGATGCGAAGGGACGCTGGAAAACCGGCGATGATGAATATGGAAGAAGAAACAGCGGAGGTTACGGGCGATGAAACGGCAGACGGGAGAGAGAATCACGCGGCTGGCGGCAGAGCTGCAGCCGTATATGACGGGAATCAGAAGGAGCATTCACCGCTTTCCGGAGACGGGCTGGCTGGAGATGCGCACAAGCGCGCTGATTGCCAGGGAGCTCACGGAGATGGGCTATGAGGTGATGACCGGACGCAGCGTCTGCCGGGAGGAGGCGCGCATGGGCGTGCCGGATACGCTGACGACAAAAAAGCATCTTGAGCGCGTGCTCGCTTACGGCGCGGAGGAGGCGTACCTGACGCAGGAGATGCGGGAAGGATTCACCGGCGTTGTCGGCGTGCTGCGCTGCGGCGAGGGGCCGACGGTGGCGCTTCGCTTTGACATCGACGCGCTGGGCATGCAGGAATGCGCGGAGGAGACGCACAGGCCGCATGCCGAGGGCTTTGCCAGCGTCAACAAGGGCATGATGCATGCCTGCGGTCACGACGGCCACGCGGCCATCGGCCTGGGCGCGGCGAAGGTGCTGATGGAGATGAAGGACAGCCTGCACGGCACGGTCAGGCTGCTGTTTCAGCCGGGCGAGGAGGGGGCGCGCGGCGCGCGCGCCATGGTCGCGGCCGGGCATCTTGACGATGTGGATGTGTTCATCGGCTCGCACATCGCGCCGACGGACAGCCTTGACGACGGCGATGTGACGGCGGGCACGTACGGCTCGCTTGCAACCACCAAATACGACGTGATCTTTACCGGAAAGGCGGCGCATGCGGGCGGCTATCCCGAAAAGGGCAGCAACGCGCTGCTTGCCGCCTGCACGGCGGCGCTGAACCTGCATGCCATTGCGCGGCACAGCGGCGGGCAGAGCCGCGTGAACGTGGGCACGCTGCATGCGGGCACGGGGCGCAATGTGATTGCCGACCGGGCGGTGATGCAGCTGGAGGTGCGCGGAGAGACCACGGAAATCAATGCTTTTGTCGCGGCGTCTGCGGTAGAAATCTGCGAGGGGGCTGCGCGGATGCAGGGCTGCAGCGTGGAGATGATCAGGATGGGCGAAGCGGAGGGGCAGCACAGCGACCTTTGCCTGATTGAGCGGATTGCCCAAACGGTGAAGGCGCAGCTGCCGGATCTGACGCTGAGCAGCGTGCAGAACGCGCAGAACTGGGGCAGCGAGGACATCTCCATCATGATGAACCGCGTGCAGAGCCGCGGCGGCCTGGCGACCTACATGCGCGTGATGACGCCGATGGCGGGCGACCAGCATACGGTGACGTTTGATTTTGACGAGAGCGTGCTTGAAAAGAGCGTGCGCGTGTTCTGCGCGGCGGCGGTGGACGTTCTCGGCGGCGAATAAGCGGAAATACACATTTTGTTTGCGCGGAGGGAGCACATGACCACACTTTTGCATCACGCATATATCCTGACGATGGACGACGCGTATACCGCCTATCCGGACGGCTATCTGCTCGTCGAGGGAAACCGGATTGCCGAAACCGGCGCGGGCGCATATACGGGCGGCGCCAGGATCGACGAAACCATCGACTGCGGCGGCGGCATTCTGCTGCCGGGCTTTGTCAATACGCACTGCCATGCGTCGATGGTACCCTTCCGCACGATGGGCGACGACTGCCAGGACAGGCTCAGAAGGTTCCTCTTTCCGCTTGAAAACGAGGCGATGACGCCGGAGCTGGTGTATCTGGGCGCGAAGTACGGCATTGCGGAGATGCTCCTGGCCGGCGTGACGACGTTTGCGGACATGTATTACTTTGAGGACGAGGTGGCAAAGGCATGCCTTGAGACGGGCATGCGCGGCTATCTGGGCGAGACGATCATCGGCCAGACGACGTGCGACAGCCCGGATGCGCCCTACGGCGGCTTTGCCATCGCGGAAGCGATGCTCAAAAAGTACCGGGGCTGCGATCTGGTGCGCCCGATCATCGCGCCGCACGGCACGACGACCTGCGATGGGGAGGCGCTTGCGCGCTGCCATGCGCTGGCCAGGGAATACGGCACGCTCATGACGCTGCACGTGAGCGAGATGGACTATGAGATGAAGCATTTTGCTGAGATGGGATTGACGCCGATCCAGTTCCTTGACCGCATCGGCGCGGCGGACGGGCATCTGCTGGCGGCGCACTGCATCCATCTGACGGATGAAGACGTGGCGCTGATGAAGGCGCGCGGCGTGCGCGTGGCGCACTGCGTCGGCAGCAACGCCAAGGCGGGCAAGGGGGTCGCGCCGGTGAAGGAGCTTGCCGCAGCGGGCGTGGCGCTGGGGCTTGGCACGGACGGCCCGTCCTCCGGCAACACGCTGAGCATGTTTGACCAGATGCGCCTGTTTGCGCTGGCGCACAAGACCAAGAACAGGGACAGGAGCCTGTTCCCGGCGAGGGAGATCGTGGCCTTTGCCACGCGCGGCGGCGCGGAGGCGCTTGGAGCGCAGGCCATGATCGGACAGCTGAAGCCCGGTATGCGCGCGGATCTGACGCTCGTCTCCACGCGCGGCGCGCACATGTTCCCGGTGTATAATCCCTATTCCGCGCTGGTGTACGGCGCGAACGCGTCGGACGTGGAGATGGTGATGACCTCCGGCGTCATCCGCGTGCGGAACCATCGCCTTGCGCAGATGGATATCGGCGCGCTCAGGGAAGCGCTTTCCGGCGCGATGGGGCCGTTTATGGCCTCGGCCGCGCGGTATGCGGATATCATCTGACGGATTATGACGAACAATGCGGACGACGGGACAAACATTGTGTCAGAAAAAAAGCCTTTACATTGACTTACATGTATATGTATGTTAAAATGTAGTGTATTTTACCGAACATTTTCGGTGCTTCCGGGAATGCTTCCCGAACGGAAAGGATGAACTGCTGGTGAACCGCAAAAAGAATTTCATTTGGCTGCTTCTGGTGATTCCGGGCGTGTTCTTCGTCGCGCTCTTCATGCTCATTCCGCTGTTTTCGCTGTGTCTGACCTCGTTTTTCCCGGATCAGTCCTTTTCGCTGTCGGCGTACTTTTCCCTGTTTAAGGATCCATACTTTCAGCAGACGTTTGTGCGCAGCATCCGCCTGAGCCTGCTCTCCACGTTCATGTGCGCGCTGCTGGGCTTCCCGACGGCGTATTACATCAGCAAGTATTCCCGGCACAAGGGCATGATGATGGCGTTTGCGGTGTTCCCGATGTTCACCAGCCCGGTCGTGCGTTCCTTTTCCTGGATGGTGCTGCTGGGCAAGCGCGGCATTGTAAACAATTTCCTCGTCTGGACGGGTCTGTTCGCCAAGCCGCAGTCGCTGCTGTATAACGAGTTTTCCATGACGGTCGGCTTTGTGCAGCTGTTCCTGCCGCAGATGATCCTGGCGCTTATCGGCGTGATGGACAATATCCCGGACGATCTGACGCTTGCCGCGGGCAACCTCGGCGCGACAAAGCTGGGCTCGTTCTTCCGCGTCGTGTTCCCGCTGAGCATTTCCGGCCTGGTCACCGGCAGCGTGCTGGTCTTTACCGGCTGCATGACGGCGTACACCACGCCGCAGCTGCTGGGCGGACCGGATACCCGCGTGCTGGCGACGATGGTCTATCAATACGCCATGAGCCTGCGGGACTGGACGCAGGCGTCGGTGGTGGCTGTTGTGATGATCGTGGTCACGATGGCGATTTCCAGCGTATTCAACTCGATGAGCCGCAAGATCAACCCGATGGCGTAAGGAGGAAAACACCGTGGCACTGCTTGAACTCAAGAACATTACCGCCGGTTACGACCAGAACATCATCCTCAAGGATTTCAATATCAGCGTGGAGAAGGGCGAGTTTGTCAGCCTGCTGGGTTCCTCCGGCTGCGGCAAGACGACCTGCCTGCGCCTGATCGCCGGCTTTGCCGATCCGATGAAGGGGCAGATTCTCTTCAACGGACAGGACTACACCAACGTGCCGCTGCACAAGCGCAACTTCGGCTTCGTCTTCCAGAGCTATGCGCTCTTCCCGCATCTGACCGTGTTTGACAACGTCGCCTTCGGCCTGAAGATGCGCAAGATGGATAAGGAAACCATCAAAAAGGAAGTCATGGAGATGCTCAGGGTCGTCGATCTGGAAGGCTTTGAAAACCGCTTCCCGCGCGAGATGTCCGGCGGCCAGCGTCAGCGCGTGGCGCTTGCGCGCGCGCTGGTGATCAAGCCCGACCTGCTGATGTTTGACGAGCCGCTGTCTAACCTCGACGCGAAGTTGCGCGTGAAGATGCGCGTGGAAATCCGCAAGCTCCAGCAGAAGCTGGGCTTCACCGCGATCTACGTCACGCACGATCAGGAGGAGTGCTTCGCCATCAGCGACAAGGTCGCCATCATGAACAAGGGCGTCATCGAGCAGATGGATACCCCGAGCGAGATCTACAACAGGCCGAAGACCGAGTTCATCGCACGCTTCGTCGGCTTTGAAAACTTCTTTGATCTTGAGCGCGTGGGCGCGTGCGAGTTCCGCGCGAAGAACGGCGCGCTCATCCGCACAGCGCAGGATCATGCCGCCGCCGCGCTCAAGGGCTGCATCCGCCCGGGCGATGTGACCGTCGGCCCTGCCGGCGCGGACATGCCCAACGCCATTGAGGGCCGCGTGATGG
Organism: Clostridia bacterium; assembly: GCA_017412025.1. Next base: position 13,487 of record JAFQOY010000246.1, read on the forward strand.
TGTCCACCTTCCTCGGCCAGCACAATCAGATCAACGTGATGACCGACGTGGGCGAATTCGTCGTCAGCACGGATCAGACTCAGGTTTTCCCCGTGGGCGAGACGGTAACGCTCTCCCTTGCGGCAAACAAAATTATTCTCATCGACTAAGCGTATGTACAGGAGGAAGCAACAATGAAGAAGATCACTGCCCTGCTCGTCGCGCTGCTGCTGGTCGCCATGGCCGTGTGCGGCGTGGCGGAAGCCAAGCCCTACGAGGGCCAGACCCTGACCATCAGCACCTTCAGCTTCAATGCTGAGCTGCTGCAGAAGAACATCTATGATCCGTTCATGGAGATGACCGGATGCACCATCGTCGCCGACGGCGCGAGCAACGCGCAGCGCGTGACCAAGATCGTCGAGTCTCCGGAAGACTATGACGTGGTCATCATCGGCGATATGTTCGTCAAGCAGCTGATGAACGAGGGCGTCATCGACACCATCGACGCCGCGAAGCTGACCAACCTTGAGGGTATCTACGAGTGCGCCCGCGCGCCGATGGGCGCCGAGTACGGCCCGGCCTACACCTTCAACCGCCTGGGCATCGTCTATGACAGCGCCTACTGCGACGTGGAGATCAAGAGCTTTGCGGATCTGTGGAATCCGGAGCTGGAGGACAGCATCGCGATCCCGGACATGACCGCGACCACCGGCCCGCTGTTCTACTTCGCCACTGCCGAGACCTTCGGCTTCACCCCGGGCGTTGACGACGAGGCGATCTTCGCCAAGCTCGCCGAGCTCAAGCCGAACGTTGTGAATACCTATACCTCCGCCAACAACACCATCTCCATGCTCAACCAGGGCGAGATCTCCGTGGCCGTGCTGCTTGACTACAGCTACACCACCGCCAAGAACGCGAACCCGGACTACGTCTGGATCGATCCGGCCGAGGGCTCCTACGCCGGCTACAACATGCTCAACATCATCAAGGGCACCGAGGTCAAGGATCTGGCGACCGAGTTCATCAACTACTACCTGAGCTACGACGTGCAGCTGGCTGAGGCGCTTGACGGCGTGGACAGCCCGGTGCGCACCGATATCGAGCTGGCCGCCGAGCAGGCCGCCAACTTCACCTACGGCGAGGAGATGGTCAACAGCCTCAAGCTGGTCGACTGGAACGTGATCACCGAGAACCAGGCGAAGTGGATCGAGATGTGGAATTCCACCTTCTCTGTGAAGTAAGAAGAGAGTGCCGCCGCATGCGGTGGGAAACCTCCGCGCCGCCTGCGGCGAATCCCCTTTCCCATGCGGGACGGGGTAAAGAGCTTTTGAAGGAATTGGAGTGTATCGCTTATGAAGAAGAAAAACTGGGCGCTGATGCTGATGACTGCGCTGGTCTACGTGTTTTTGATCGGCCCGCTGCTGGTCATCGCCGCAGCCTCCTTCAGCGAGACGAAGGCACTCAAGTTCCCGGGCGAGGGATTCACGCTTGAATGGTATGCCAAGGTGCTGACGATGAGCTCCTTCATCGACGCGGCGAAGCTGAGCGTGATCATTGCGCTTGCGGCGACGGCGATCGCGCTGCTGCTGGGTCTTCCGGCGGCATACGCGCTCAACCGCTTCCGCTTCAAGGGCAAGGAGGCGATCAAAACGCTGTTCCTCTCCCCGGTGCTCATTCCGGTGATCGTCCTGGGCTTTGTCATGCTGCGCTATGTCGTCAATCAGTATGATCTGGAGGTCATCCCCAGCCTGCTGATCGGCCATACGCTGCTCTCGATTCCCTATGTGATGCGCGTTGTGACGAGCTCGCTGGCCAACTTCGACTTTGCGGTTGAGGAGGCGGCGTGCAGCCTCGGCGCGACGAAGGTGTATACCTTCTTCAACGTCGTGCTGCCCAACATCAAGTCGGGCATTGCGTCCGCCTGCATCATGTCGGTGATCAATTCCTTCAACAATGTCTCCCTGTCCGCGTTCCTCACCGGCCCCGGCGTAAAGATGCTCCCGATTGAGATCATGAGCTACGTCGAGTATCACTTCGATCCGACGATCGCCGCGCTGGCGACGCTGCTGATGGTGGCGACGCTGGGCGTGATGCTGCTCATCGAAAAGACGCTGGGTCTGCAGAGCGTCGTGTAAAGGAATACGACCTGTCCGTGCAAGCGGGCAGGTTTTTTCACCCTATAGGAAAATGCGTGCCCCCTCCGCCGCGCACGCGGTCCCCTGTTCCGGGGAACTCGCATAGCCGCGCAAGCGCTCCCTGCGACTCCCCACGCTTCGCCTCGCTGCTTCGATCCGGGAACAGTAATAGTCGCGCAAGCGCTCCTTTACAGTTCCGATCTCCATCTCACGGTTTCGCCCACGGGGCGCGTTCGATTCCGATCCCTCAGGGCGCGCTCAGCTCCGGTGACTATCAGTGGAGGAAAGGGCTGCTTGCCAGGCCAAGGCTCCCCTGAAAGGGGAGCTGGCGCGAAGCGGCTGAGGGGTTGAAGTGCGCAAGGCGCATTTTTTTGAGCGGAAAAAAGGAGAAACATTCGCTGCGGCGAATCATACAATATAGAGGCTTCCTGAGCGTGATGCGCGCAGGGGCGTCTTTTTGTATGCAAGACGGCTAGATGGATCTAACGCATGCGGCGCGGGAGGGGACGGCTATGCTGAAGCGTCTGATTGAAAAGAGAATCGGCAGCCTGAACGGCCCCATGACGGCGCGTACGCGCAGCGCATGGGGCAAGGCGGCGAGCTTTGCCGGAATCGGCGCCAATGCGCTGCTGTTTGCGTTTAAGCTGCTTGCAGGCGGCGTCAGCGGCTCGGTGGCGGTCACGGCGGATGCGGTCAACAATCTGTCCGACGCGTCCTCGTCGGTGATCAGCCTGCTGGGTTTCAAGCTTGCGGAAAAACCTGCCGACGCGGAGCACCCGTATGGGCATGGCAGAATGGAATACCTTTCCGGGCTGATGGTCGCGGTGATGATTCTGGTCATCGGCGTGGAGCTGATGATCAGCAGCGTGAAGAAGATTCTTTCGCCTGTGCCGGTCAGGGTGAATGCGCCTGTGCTGGCCGTGCTCGGGTGCTCGATCGGCGTCAAGCTGTGGCTGTCCGCGTTTAACCGGAGGATCGGTCGTGCAATCGGCTCGCCGGCGCTGGAAGCTGCGGCGGACGACAGCCGGAACGACGTGATTTCCACGTCGGCGGTGCTCCTCTCCATGATCATTGCGCATTTCAGCGGCCTGACGCTCGACGGCTATATGGGCGCTGCGGTCGCCGCGTTCATCCTGGTCAGCGGCTTGGGGCTCGTGCGGGATGCGGTAAGTCCGATGCTGGGCGCTGCGCCGGAGAAGGAATTTGCCGACGATATCCGCAAAAAGCTGGAAAGCTATCCCGGCGTGCTGGGCGTGCACGACCTGCTGGTGCACGATTACGGGCCGGGCAGGAAGTATGCCAGCGTGCATCTGGAGATGGACGCGGGAACTGATTCCGTGGCGGCGCACGATCTGATCGACGGCATTGAGCGCGAGTTCCTGACGGAAAAGGGACTGCATCTGGTGATTCACCATGATCCGGTCGAGGTGGATGATCCGCGCATCGCCGTGATGAAGGCGGCCATCGCGGACATTTGCAGGCGGATTGATCCCGGGATTGCGATTCATGACCTGCGCATGACGCCGGAGGGCGAGCATACCCATATCGTGTTTGACTGCGTTGTGCCCTATGGCTGCGCAGATGATACGGAGGAGATCCGCAGCAGGATTTCCTCTGCCGTAGCCGATGCGTATCCGGGATATCGCTGCGTGATCACGCTGGAGCACAGCTTTGTGCGTACACAGCAATGAGCGCATGCATGGGGGACGCATTGGATCGACGGGATACAGAGCGCATGGGAGGAATGAACAGCCCCGCCTTGATCAACAGGGCGGGGCTCAGATTATCAATAAAGTCTGTTTTAAACTTTGGGGATGCATGA